>CAZTSJ010000319.1:0-9688 GCA_964616875.1 uncultured Bordetella sp.
CGACAAGGAAAAAGGCGGGCCGGACGCGCTGTTCGTGGTCGGTTCCTCAAAGCACAACAACGAGCAGGCCTACCTGCTGCGCAAGTGGGTGTCGCTCTGGGGCACCAACAACTGCGACCACCAGGCGCGCATCTGCCACTCCACCACCGTTGCTGGCGTCGCCCAGACCTGGGGCTACGGCGCGATGACCAACTCGTACAACGACGAGCAGAATTCAAAGTCGTTGTTCTTCCTCGGCTCGAACGCCGCTGAAGCGCACCCGGTGTCGATGCTGCATACGCTGCACGCGAAGGAGAACGGCTGCAAGGTGATCGTCGCCGACCCGCGCTATACGCGCACCGCGGCGAAGGCCGACATTTACGTGCGCTTCCGCTCCGGTACCGACATACCTCTGCTATTCGGCATCCTGCACCACGTGTTCAAGAACGGCTGGGAGGACAAGCAGTACATCCATGACCGCGTCTACGGCATGGAGGAGGTGAAGAAGGAAGTGATGGCCAAGTGGACGCCGGACAAGGTGACCGAGGCCACCGGCTGCAGCGAGGCGGAGATTCTCAACATCGCCAAGACACTGGCCGAAAACCGGCCCGGCTTCATCATCTGGGCGATGGGCCAGACGCAGCACACC
The DNA here is from genome assembly GCA_964616875.1 of uncultured Bordetella sp. Taxonomy (GTDB): domain Bacteria; phylum Pseudomonadota; class Gammaproteobacteria; order Burkholderiales; family SG8-39; genus RBG-16-66-20. The sequence continues at coordinate 629 of CAZTSJ010000319.1, forward strand.
AACGGCAACGCCATCGTGCGCGCCTCCAACATCCTGATGCTGGCGCTGGGCAACGTCGGGCGCTCGGGCGGCGGCTGCAACATCTACCGCGGTCATGACAACGTGCAGGGGGCCACGGACGTCGGCCCGAACCCCGATTCCCTGCCCGGCTACTACGGTATCCTGCCGCCCGCGTGGACGCACTGGTCCAGGGTCTGGAATGTGGACCCGAAATGGATCACCGAACGGTATGCGCCCGGCATGCAGGTGAAACCCGGCATGACGGTGTCGCGCTGGATCGACGGCGTGACGGAGAAGAACGAACTCATCGACCAGGGCCCGAACCTGCGCGCGATCTTTTTCTGGGGGCATGCGCCGAACAGCCAGTCGCGCGGCCTCGAGATGGTCGAGGCGATGAAGAAGCTCGACCTCATGGTGGTGCTGGATCCCTATCCGTCGGCGAGCGCGGCGATGTTCGCGATGGTGCGCAAGGAAGGCGCCTACCTGCTGCCGGTGGCGACGCAGCTCGAGACCGAAGGCTCGGCGACCTGTTCCAACCGCTCGCTGCAGTGGCGCGAAAAGGTGATCGACCCGCTGTTCGAGTCGCGCACCGACCACATGATCATGTACCAGCTCGCGCAGAAGCTCGGTTTCGGCGACCAGTTGCTCGGCAAGAAGGACGGCAAGCAGAACATCAAGCTGGTCAAGGGCAAGGGCGGCGAGGAACCGTCAATGGAAGACACGCTGCGCGAGATCAATCGCGGTACGCTGACCATCGGCTATTCGGGCCAGTCCCCCGAGCGGATCCAGGCGCACATGCGCAACATGCACCTGTTCGATGTCAAGACGCTCAAGTGCAAGGGCGGCAAGGACGCGAAGACGGGCTACGACATGACCGGCGACTATTTCGGCCTGCCCTGGCCGTGCTACGGCACGCCCGCGCTCAAGCACCCGGGCTCGCCAAATCTGTACGACACCTCCAAGCACATGATGGATGGCGGCGGCAACTTCCGCGCCCTGTTCGGCGTGGAGCGGGATGGCGTGAATCTGCTTGCCGAGGACGGCTCGCATCCGAAGGGCGCGGAGATCACCACCGGCCACCCGCAGTTCGACCACGTGCTGCTGAAGAAGCTTGGTTGGTGGGACGATCTCACGGACGAGGAAAAGAAGGAGGCTGAAGGCAAGGCCTGGTTGTTCGACCTCTCCGGCGGCATCATCCGCGTGGCGATGAAACACGGCAACCATCCGTTCGGCAATGCCAAGGCGCGCGCGATTGTCTGGAACTTCCCCGACGGCATCCCGCAGCACCGCGAGCCGCTCTACAGCCCGCGGCCGGACATGGTCGAAAAGTATCCGCAGCACGACGACGTCAAGATGACGCCATGGCGGCTGCCAACGCTGTTCAAATCGGTGCAGCTGAAAGCGGTCAAGGACGAGATGCACAAGAAGTACCCGTTGATCCTGACCAGCGGGCGCCTGGTGGAGTACGAAGGCGGGGGCGAAGAGACGCGCTCCAACCCCTGGCTCGCCGAGCTGCAGCAGGACAACTTCGTCGAGATCAACCCGAAGTCGGCGGCCGATCGCGGCATCCGCAACGGCGAATTCGTCTGGGTGAGCACGCCTGCGGGCGCCAAGCTCAAGGTGAAAGCGCAGGTGACCGAGCGCGTGGGTCCGGATACCTGCTTCATCCCGTTCCATTTTTCGGGCTGGTGGCAGGGGCAGGACATGCTGCCCTACTACCCGGAGGGGGCCGCGCCGATCGTGCGCGGCGAGGCGGTGAACACGGCGACGACCTACGGCTACGACAGGGTCACCATGATGCAGGAAACCAAGACCACGCTTTGCCAAGTGGCGAAGTTCCAGGCTTAAGGAGAGACAGCCATGGCCAGAATGAAATTCCTCTGCGATGCCGAACGCTGCATCGAGTGCAACGGTTGCGTAACCGCCTGCAAGAACGAGAACGAGGTGCCCTGGGGCGTCAACCGGCGCCGTGTGGTGACGATAAACGACGGCGTCATCGGTGCGGAGAAGTCCATATCGGTCGCCTGCATGCACTGCTCGGACGCACCCTGCATGGCGGTGTGCCCGGTGGACTGCTTCTACAAGACCGCCGACGGCGTCGTGCTGCACGACAAGGACCTGTGCATCGGCTGCGGCTACTGCTTTTATGCCTGCCCATTCGGCGCGCCGCAGTTCCCGCAGGCGGGCGCCTTCGGCCTGCGCGGCAAGATGGACAAGTGCACCTTCTGTGCCGGCGGCCCGGAAGTTGACAAGAGCGAAGCCGAGTTCAAGAAATACGGCCGCAACCGCCTGGCGGAAGGCAAGCTGCCTGCCTGCGCGGAAATGTGCTCCACCAAGGCTCTGCTCGGCGGTGACGGCGACGTGATCGCCGACATCTACCGCGAACGCGTGGCGCGCCGCGGTAACAAGGGCGCGGAAGCCTGGGGCTGGGGCAGCGCTTACGGCCAGCCGCCCAAAGGCGGCGCAGCGCCAGCGCCTGCACCGGCCAAGAAGTCATGACGCGCGCGTTGCTGGGGGCGGCCGCCGCGTTTTGCTTCGGGTGCCTGGCTGGCTGCATGGAAGTGGAGCAGGTCACGTCGCCTGAACGGCAAGCCGGTCAGACCGTCAGGCGAGACACTGCAGCCTGGAACAACGAGCCGATTGCCGGTGGCCCGAAGTGGAACAAGGGCGACCGCACGAGCTGGGAAGAACAGATCAAAGAGCGCCAGCTGGCCCAGCACGAGCACCGTCGGATTTATCAATAAGGAGCAGGACGCCATGCACACGTTCTCCCGCATGACGGCTTGGCTCGTTCTGACCTTTGCGTTTGCGCTTCCCGTTGCCGCGCAGCAGACCCCGGCGCAGAAAGATCTTGCGAAAGACCAGCAGCAACGCACCGTCAACCAACCGGGTAATAACTCGGAGGTCTGGCGCGACGTGAAATCCGGCCAGCCCAACTACACCAGCGATCAGGGCAGGGAAGCCGGCGTGCTGGTGCAGCAGCAGGCGCGCTTCCCGGGGCAGGAGAACATGACCACGGCGGGCGAGGCCTGGCGCAAATTCAGGAACGGCCCGATCACGTTCTACGGCGGCTGGCTGGTGGTCCTCGTGCTGGCAATCATCGCGGCGATCTATTTCACCCTGGGCCCGATCAAGCTGCACGACAAGCCCTCGGGGCGCATGCTGGAGCGCTTCACGCTCACCGAGCGCTGGGCGCACTGGGTGATGGCGATCAGCTTCTGCGTGCTCGGCGTCTCCGGGCTGATCATCCTGTTCGGCAAGTACGTGCTGCTGCCGGTGATGGGCTACACGCTGTTCGCCTGGCTGACCGCGCTGTCGAAGAACCTGCACAATTTCGTCGCGCCGCTGTTCATCGTCAGCCTGCTGGTGTTCATCGTCATCTACATCAAGGACAACCTGCCCGAGAAGGGCGACATGAACTGGCTCGCCAACGGCTGGAAAATGTTCAAGGGCGAGCACCTGCCCTCGGGACGCTTCAACGCCGGCGAGAAGGCCTGGTTCTGGGGCGGGGTGGTGGTGCTGTGCCTGATCATCAGCGCCTCGGGCCTGATCCTCCTGTTCCCGAACTTCGATCAGGTGCGCGCCATCATGCAGCAGGCGAGCGTGGTGCATGCGATCGCGTCAGTCTTGGTGGTCGCCGCTGGCATTGGCCATATCTACATGGGCACCGTCGGGGTCGAGGGCGCCTACGACAACATGCGCGACGGCGTGACCGACGAGACCTGGGCCAAGGAACACCACCAGTACTGGTATGAAGATGTAAAGGCCGGCAAGCGTGCCGGAGAATCCGGCAAGGCCGCCGCGAAATCCGGGGCCGCGCCGCAGACGCAGCACTGAGGGGGAAAACCAATGAACAAGCTCGTCATCGCCGTCACCCTTGCTGCCGGGCTCGGCATCGGATCGTTAGCCGCAGTGCAGGCGGCGCTGCCCAAGCCGCCGGCCAAGAGCGACGCGGAAAAGACCGCGGAAGCCGACAAGGCCGCCGCCACCAAGGCGAAGGACGCCGAGCTCAATAGCAAGTACCAGGACAAAGCGGTCGCCAACTACAAGAAGGGCAAGGGAATTGTCGATCCGAAGGCAGCCAAGGCCTCCGCGGCTTCCACGTCCGGCAAGAAGTAGACCATTTCAGCGCTGCTCTTCCGGCGGCTTGATGTGCCGGAACGCGGCGAGCAGCATCAGGTCATAGGCGATCTTGAGCCCGCCGCAGAGCAGCAGCGGCCAGATCTGGTAGCCGGCGGCGAACAGCGCGCCGGCGAGTACCGGGCTGGCTGCTGAAGCGAGGCTGCGCGGTACCGCGGTGACGCTCGCCGCCGCGGGCCGCTCGGCTTCGGTCACCACTGCCATCACGTAGGACGAGCGCGTCGGCACGTCCATCTGCGACAGCGCGGCGCGCACCAGCAGCAGCCCGAGCGCCCATTCGACCGACGGCGCAAATGCCGCGCCGATCAGGCACAGGCTGGACGGGATGTGCGTATATACCATGGTGTTCACGAGGCCGATGCGCGATCCGATCCAGGCTGCGACCGGAAAGGAAAACGCCGTCAGGATGCCGGTCCAGAAAAAGAACAGGCTCGCCGCGGTGAGCGACAGGTTGAAGCGCTCGAACAGCCAGAGCGCGAGCAACGACTGGACGACGAATCCGCCCGCGAACGCATCGATGCTGAAAAGCGCCGCCAGCTTGTAGACGATGCCCCGAGAGGGACCGAGGGCCGCGGTGGGTCGCGCATCGGTCGTGCGTGCCGGGACGTGGATGCGCGCATATGCAAGGCCACCAAGGACCCCGAGGACCGCATAGGCCACGAACATGATCTTGATCGCTGCGATCAATCCTATGTCCAGCGGCGCGAGCCATTCGGGCGTGCCTGCTAGCAGCGATCCGGCGGCGCCGGCAAGGGCGCCGATCAGGCTGTAGCGCGCGAACGTGTGGGTGCGCGCGGCTGGCGCGACCGCCCCCGACAGCACCGCGTGCTCGAGCGGCACAAAGACGCTGGTGCTGCCACCGGACGGATTGATCGTGCCGACGAAGGCGACCGCCAGCAGGATCGCGTAATCGCTTGCCACCGCGTAGGCGAGCCCGGTGGCGGCCATGAGAGCCGAGGCCGCCATCAGCAGCACGCGGTGGTCGCGGCCACCGCCGAGCAACCCGATGGCGAGCGTCAGGATCGCCGATCCTAGCAGCGCCAGCGTGGCCACCAATCCCACCTCGAAGGCCGACAGGCCGAGAGCGGTCAGGTAGACCGGCAGCAGTATCGCGATGAAGCCGTCGCCGAAATCGCGAATCGCCCGCGCGAGGTAAACGCTGCCGGTGGGGCTAGGCACCGAGCAGCAACCGTACGGCAATGCCGAGCACAGCCATGATCGCCACCATCTCGATCAGTCCGCGATGGAATTGAAACGCGAGCGCCGCCGCCACCAGCGCGAGCGTCGCGGCCTTGAGGTCGAGAGTCAATGGATCGAACGCATACCAGCGCAGCGGACCGGCGCGCATTTCCACCACCTGCGCGAAGAGGACGTGCAGCACGAACCAGAGGGTGAGATTGAGGATGACGCCGACCACGGCGGCCGTAATCGCGGCGAGGGCGCCCGACAGCCTGCGATTGGAGCGCAGTTGTTCGACAAAAGGGGCGCCGGCGAAAATCAGCAGCATCGGCGGCACGAAGGTCACCCAGGTGGCCAGGGCCGAGCCGATGACCCCTGCGGCGACCGGCGAGAACGGCTCGGCGGCGCGGTAGGCGCCGAGAAAGCCGACGAACTGCGTCACCTTGATGAGCGGACCGGGCAGCGTTTCGGCCAGGCCCAGGCCGTCCACCATTTCGGGCGCCGTCATCCAGCCGTAGCTCTCGACCGCCTGCTGCGCCATATAGGAGAGCAGCGCGTACGCGCCGCCGAAGCTCACCACCGCGAGTTTCGAGAAGAACAGGCCGATGTCGACGAGCACGTGGTTGGTGCCCAGCAGTAATGCGGCCAGCGCAACTGGCGCCCACCACAGGATGAAGCCGATTACCGCGGCGGCGGTCGCCTGGCGCCAGCGCCCGGGAGTGGACGCGGCGGAATGCTGTTCTCCGGCCTTCAGTCCGAGCAGGGCAGGCGATGATTGCGTGACGATGAAGCCCACCGCGCCGGCGGCCGCAACGATGAGCGGAAACGGCAGATCGAGAAAGAAGATGCCGACGAAGGCGAGGCCCGAGAGCCCGACCAGCAACCCTGTCTTGAGCGAGCGCCGGCCGATCCGGATCAGCGCCTCGACCACGATCACCAGCACCGCCGCCTTGATGCCGAAGAGCGCGCCTTCGACGACCGGGACGCCGCGTCCCAGCACGTAGAGCAGGCTCACGGCCAGCATCACCAGCGCGCCCGGCAGCACGAACAGGATTCCCGCGGCAAGGCCGCCGCGCACGCCGTGCAGCAGCCAGCCGACGTAGGTGGCGAGCTTTTGCGCCTCCGGGCCGGGCAGCAGCATGCAGAAATTGAGCGCATGCAGGTAGCGCGACTCCTCGACCCATTTCTTCTCGTCGACGAGGATGCGGTGCATGAGCGCGATCTGGCCCGCCGGGCCGCCGAAGCCGAGGCAGCCGATTTTCAGCCAGACGCGGAGGGCATCGGCGAACGAGACGGCAGGTGCGGAAGCAACGCTCATTTCTTGGCCTGGACGGGCTGGCCAGCCTTCTTCCAGTCTTCGATCCCACCGGTCAGGAAGTGCGCGGCGACGCCGGCGTCGCGCAGGCGTGCTGCCGTCGACTGACCGACCTCGTGTCCGTAGACGCAGTAGACCACGACTTGCGCACCCTTCAACTCGCCGGCCCATTCATCCACGCGCTCCGGATCGCGCCAGACCGCACCCTCGATCAGGTCCGGCGCGGCGTCATATGCGCCCTTGCGTCTCACATCGATGCGTTTCAGCGGTTCCGGTCCTTTCAATTTTTCGGCCGAGACCGCAAGTGCGGCGGTCGACGCCTCCACGGCCGCGGCATAGCGCAAGGCCACTGCATCCCAGTCGATGTTCTCCATGAACGCGGCGACGTAGGCCTTCGCATTCGCTCCGAAATCCATGTGGTAGGAATGTTCGTACATGTCGAGGGCGAGAATCGGCGTCGCGCCGGAGAGCAGGTGGGTGTGGTCCGCCGCCCAGTGGTTCAGGAGGCGATTCTCGCGCGCGGACCAGGACAGCAGCGCCCAGCCGGAGCCGCCGCCCAGCGCCCCCGCCAGCGCTGTGAATTCCGCGCTCCAGCGCTCGAACGAGCCGAAGTCGCGCTTCAGCCCGACGCCGAATCCTGCCGGCTTGCCAGCTGGCTTGAGAACGCCGTCACCGCCGAGGCTGGCGAAATAGAGTTCGTGCAATCCCATCGAGTTGGCCGCGATCAATTCCTCACGCTTCAAGCCATTGATGCGGAACACCGACGCCGCCGTCCAGTCGAGCGTCGCGAGTTCCGCCCGGATCGCGTGCAGGCGCTTGACCGCCCCGCTGTAGTTGTTCTGGTGATGGGATTGAAGCAGGCGCTCCGAGAGACCACGCAGCTTTGCAGGTTCGAAAAGAAGGGGAAGGATTGCTGGGTTCATTTGTAGGCCTCCGGGTTCCAGGTATGGGTTTCCTGCTTGCCCTCCTTGCACCACCGGTAGAGCGCGTCATACATCACCATGCCGTGACCGAGCATCTCATGGTCGTCCGCATACAGCCGCGACAGCCCGAGCGATACGGCCGCCAGGCCGGCACACTGCGGGGCAAGGCCGAGCACCCCGGTGTCCGCGCCGCGCACGATAAGTGCGAGTTCGTCCAGCGCTGCATCCTGCAGCCGGAATCGTTTGATGAAGGCATCGAAGCTGCAGAGATCTCCCTCATGCGTGAATTCCACATCGGGGACGTCATAGGGAATCGCCTCGCGTTCGCTCGCAACTTTCTTCACGTCCGGGGTCGGCACATATAGGAACTCGGCGTCCGGATCGATGAACCGTTTCACCAGCCACGGGCAGGCAATGCGGTCGATCTTGGGCCGCTCGCGCGTCACCCAGCGCGAACTCGCTCCCTTGGGCTTGCCGAAGAGTTGGCCGCCGGCCTCGCGCCAGGCTTCGAGACCGCCCTCAAGGTAGCGCGCGCCCAGCGCCTTCGCGGCATTCTGGCTCACCTCGTGTCCATGAACGCAGTAGACGACGATGTCGGCTTCGCTCGGAACACTTTTGCTCCACTCTGCGACGCGCAACGGATCGCGTCGCAGCGCGCCGCGGATCAGGTCCGGGGCGCCGAGGAACGTGGGGCCCTTGCGCACGTCGATGACGATGGGCGGCGTGCTGGAATCCAGGCGCGCGTGGAGTTCGGCCGGCGATATGGATGCATTCATGATTTCCTCATTCTTTCACTATCGGATTGAAAACGAGGCCGGCCATGCATGCATCCGGCGTCAGGAGCCGCTCGACGTCATCCCGTGACAGGAGCAGTGTTGCGTTGCTCATGGGGACGAAGCGTAGTCAACGGCGTGAACCTCGTCCAGAGGGTTTGGCTAGGTTTTATCACTAATATGTGATATCTATAACAAAATGACTATCCTCGATGCGCTGATCCTCAGTCTGCCGACCCGGAACTCGACGGTCCGCATGCGCGCCTGGCGCGCTCTGAAAGACGCGGGATGCGGGGTGCTGCGTGACGGCGTCTATGTCCTGCCGGCAAGCGCGACGGCAAACGCCGCACTCGGGCAAGTCGAATCGGACATCCGTTCAAGCGGCGGCTTCGCCATGAGGGTCGAGCTGCATCTCAAGACCGACGAGCAGCTCGTGCATCTGCGCGGCCTTTTCGATCGCGGCCCCGACTACACGGCGCTGCTCGGCGAGATCAAGGACGCTCGCGCGTGCCTTCGGCGTCTCGGACCGCGCAAGGCGCAAACCAGCGCCGACCGGCTGCAGCGCCAGTTCGACAAGCTTGCTGCCGTTGACTTCTTTCCCGGTGCGGCGAAAACCCAGGCAGCAGACGCCGTCGCGACGCTAAAGAGAGATTACCGGGAGATTTATGCGCGGGGCGAACCGCGGGTATCACGCCGGCGGCTGCGGCCGGCTGATCGAGCGAAATACGAG
>CAZTSJ010000320.1:0-4019 GCA_964616875.1 uncultured Bordetella sp.
GCGGCTGCACCGCGAGCAGCACCAGGTGCGCCCGCTCGTCGCCGAAGTCCATGATCGAGAAACCGGCGATCGCCGGGCGGGCGCCCGCGACATAGGTGGGCCGCTCGCTTGCCGCCAGCACCACCGATTCCCGCCGCCGCATGGCGCGCAGCACGTGCGCCGGGTCGTAGCGCCAGCCCAGGCCCGATTCGATGTGATCGCGCGACATTTCGGCGATGGCGCGGGCGTCGCCCGCTTCGGCGATGCGGATCGTGACGGAAACTTTCTCTTTCTTCACGCGGAAGATTGTGCCATGATTATTCGTCCGCGGAACGCGCGCCGAATCTTTCCCGGATGCGGACCGCGCGCTCCAGGCCGTCTGTTGCCTCGAGCACCTTCAATCTCAGGTCCGCGTCGAGGTCGCTGCGCTGCAGGAATGCATTTATGTCGGCGAGCGCCCGGGGTCCGGTCTGCCCGCCGACGAACGCCGAGAGCCAGTTGCCGACGAAAAAAATCCGCCGCGTGCGCTTCAACTCCGGCAGTTGCGCAAGCGCTTCGGCGAGCACCGGCCGCATGGTTGTTGCCTGTTCGGGTGCATTCAATGGCCAGAGGGCGGCCTCGATCCAGCTCTCGGGCAGCGTCCTGTCAGCGAGGAATGCCCTGAACAGATTCCTTTTCGCGGCCGGATCGGCCGCGGCCGCCGCGTAAGCGTAGCGCCGGCCGTCGTCGCCGGGATCGGCCGCCGCTTGGGCCGCAAGCCTCGCCGGCGCCGCCGGATCGCCGCGCACATAGAGTCGCTGAACGACGCGGAATTTGTCCCGCGACGCAAGTTGCTGCCCACCGAGCAGGCGCTTGAGTTCCTCGAGTGCCGCGCCCGACCATGCCACGTCGATGAACGCCCGCGTCAGGAGCAGGCGGCGTGATCCGGTAGCGTCATCTTCGCGCAGTGCGTGCTCCAGCAACGGGGCGAGCTGGTCGCGTTGCGCGTCGTTCAGGTAACGCCGGAAGGCGGCCTCGACGCGAACGAGCAGGCCGGACAGCGCGTTGTCGTCGCGCGTCGCGGGCAGCTGGGCGATCGCAAAAAGGAGAAACCGTTCGGGCGAGAGCTCCGCGTCCCGCACCGTTTCCCACGCCGCCTCGACCAATTGCGCCCGCAACAGGGTGCTGCCGGGATCGAAAGAGGGCGTCAACGCGGTAGCGAGACTTTGCGCATCCAGCAGGAAGCGGCCGTAGCCGAAATCACCCTGATTGGGAAAGACGAGGAGTTGGTTTGCAGCTGTTTTTAGCTTCAGGCTTTTCTTCTCGAGGAAAACGTCCTGAGAACTGCCCGAGGCCAGAACCCGCAACTTCATCGGCCACACGCCGCCTTCGCCGAGGCTGTCGTGCTGTTCCAGCTTGCCGTCGGTGATGCGCACCGTCGGCATGCCGCGCCGCTGCACCCAGGCCTCGGCCCAGCGCCCGAGCTTCCTTCCCGAGGCGCGCTCGAACGCGCGTACCAGGTCCTGCCAGCTCGCGGCCGCGTAGGCATGGCGCCTGACGAAATCGCGCACCGCACGGCGGAACACTTCCTCGCCGAGGTAGAACTCGGCCTGCCGCAGCACCGCGGGTCCCTTGGAATAGACGATCGCGCCATAGGCCGATTTTGCGTCGGCGAGGTTCTGCAGCGGGTAGCGTATGGCGGTGGTGCCGCGCGTTGCGTCGGTGCGCACGGCGCCCAGCTTGAGGGCGTGAAAAGCGGTCCAGGCGTCGTATTCCGGCAACAGGGCTTCGGTCGCCTTGGCGGCCATGAAGTTGGCGAAGCCTTCCTTGAGCCACAGATCGTCGAACCAGCGCATCGTGACCAGGTCGCCGAACCACTGGTGGGAAGTCTCATGGAATATCAGTTGCGCCCTGCGCAGCAGGTCCGTCGCGCTGGGCGGCGCCGTAAACAGCACCCGCTCTTCGTTGAGGAACGTGGCACCGGCGTGCTCCATGCCGCCATAGGGAAATTCGGGCACCAGCACCAGGTCGTATTTCGCGAACGGGAATTTGCGCGCGAAATAGCGCTCGAAATACGCGCTCGCCTCGCGGTTGAGGCGCAGCACCTCGGCGGCGTGCGCTTTTGCCGCCTCGAGCCTCGAGCGCCGCACGAACAGGCGCACCGGGTCGCCCTCGACTTGCAGCGTCCCGAAGGGTCCCGCCGCGAATGCGAACAGATACGTGGAGATCGGCTCCGTTTGCTTGAACTTGATTCTTCCCGGGCTCTGCTCCTCCATCCCGCCGTTGGAAACCGCGGTCCAGTTCCGCGGCAGTTCCAGTTCGAGCGAAAACCGCCCTTTCAGGTCAGGTTGGTCAAAGCAGGGGAAGAGCGTGCTCGCGTCCGCCGGCACGAGCAGCGTGTAGAGATACTCCGCGCCGTCGACGCGATCCCGGTATCGCGTCACCGCGCTGCCCGACACCGCGACCGGGGACTCGAAGGCGAGCCGGACGCTGTTGCGGCCTGCCTTCAGGTGCTTCCTGGCGATAAGCAGGTGTTCGCGCCTGAATTCCGGCACGACGGAAACATCATTGACCAGAACATCCCGTACCGGCGCGCCGCGCCAGTCGAGGATCAGATCCACGGGTTTGCGTGGTGCTTTTAGCGTTATTTCAAGTTTTCCCTTTAAAAATTCAGAACCTTCAACCAATTGAATGTGCAGCGCGTAGCGGATGTCGCGGTAGTGCTTCGCGCGCCACTGGGCGAGTTGGAGCGAAACCCCCGCTTCGAGCGGTGGACTGGCGGCGGCTGCCATGGGCAGGAGCAGGATAGCGGCAAGCAGAATGGCGCGCATCGATTCAAGTCTAGCGCGTACCATATTGCCTCATGGCCAAACGCGTGAACCACGCGCTGCAGGGCGGCGGCGCGCACGGCGCCTTCGGCTGGGGTGTGCTCGACCGGCTCGCCGAAGACGGCCGTCTCGACATCGAAGGCATCTCGGCGGCGAGTGCCGGATCGATGAATGCGCTGGTCTACGCGCAGGGCCGCATGAATGGCGGCAACGAGGGCGCGCGCAGGGCGCTGGAGAATTTCTGGCAGGCGATCAGCGAAGCGGGCAGGCCCTACGCGCCGGCGACCATGATCCTGCAGTCGCTGAGCGGCGTGTTCTCGCCCTACCAGTTCAACCCCTTCAACCTCAACCCGCTGCGCGAGGTGCTGGACAAGCACGTCGACATGCAGGCGCTGCAAACCTGCGACTGCGTGGAACTGTTCATCTGCGCCACCAACGTGCGCAACGGCCAGCCGCGCATCTTCAGCCCGCGCGAACTCACGCTCGACATGGTGCTCGCCTCGGCCTGCGTGCCGTCGATGTTCCAGGCGGTCGAGGTGGCGGGCGAACACTACTGGGACGGCGGCTACATGGGCAACCCGCCCCTCTATCCGCTCATCTACAACACCCGCAGCCGCGACATCGTCATCGTGCATATCAATCCGATCGTGCGTCCGCAGCTGCCGACCACCGCGAACGAGATCCAGAACCGCCTCAACGAGATCACCTTCAATTCTTCCCTGATCCGCGAATTGCGCGCCATTGCCTTCGTCACCAAGCTGATCGACGAGGGCTGGCTGAAGGACGAATACAGGGACAAGCTCAAGCACGTGCTGATCCATTCGATCCGCTCCGACGCGGCGATGTGCGACCTGAGCGTGGCAAGCAAGCTCGATACGGACTGGGCGTTCCTCTGCGACCTGCGCGACCGCGGGCGCGCGGCGGCGGCCGCCTGGCTCGAGCAGGCCTACGAGCACATCGGCGAGCGCTCGACAGTCGACCTGCGCACGGAATACCTCGGCGAGGCGCCGGCGAATTCTCCCGGCCAGCATGCCTGAACGCTTCGACGCGATCGTGATCGGCGCCGGGCAGGCGGGGCCCGCGCTTTGCGCGCGCCTGGGCGAGCAGGGGCTCAAGACCGCGATCATCGAGCGCAAGCTCCTCGGTGGCACCTGCGTCAACGTCGGCTGCATTCCCACCAAGACGCTGGTCGGCAGCGCGCGCGCGATCCACATGGCGCGGCGCGGCGCCGAG
>CAZTSJ010000321.1:0-2885 GCA_964616875.1 uncultured Bordetella sp.
CACGCGGCCTGCCGACGCTGCTCGCCACCATCGTGCTGATGGACCCGGCGACGGGCGAGCCGCTCGCGACCATGGACGGCACCTGGATCACCGCGCTGCGCACCGCGGCGGTCTCCGCGGTGGCCGCGGACAGTCTCTCGCCGCCCGGCCCCAAGATTGTCGCCTTCCTTGGTAGCGGCGCGCTGGCGCGCAGCCACGCTATCGCCCTGCGTGCGGTGCGGCCGGTGACGCAGATCAGAGTCTGGAGCCGTGATCCGTCCAACGTCGCGAACTGTGCCGCTGAGGTAGGTGGAGTCGCCTGCGAGAGCGCCGAGGCAGCCGTGCGTGGCGCCGATATCGTTTGCACCCTGACCAATGCAACCGAGCCGGTGCTGCGCGGCGCATGGCTCAAGCCCGGCGCATTCGTCGCCGCGGTCGGCGCGCCGCGCCCGAACTGGCGGGAGCTCGACGACGAAGCGATGCGCAACATTCTTGTCGCCGACAGCCGCGAATCCGCGGAACAGGAAGCCGGCGACGTGATCCTCTCGGGCGCGAAAGTGTTCGCTGAAATTGGCGAGATCCTGGGCGGCACGAAACCCAAACCGCCTGCCGGCGCGACGGTGATCTTCAAGTCGCTGGGCCAGGCGGTGGAGGACGCGTTCGCCGCGCGCCTGGTGTATGACGCCGCAATCGCCGCACAGCGCTGACGTCGTCATCGCCGGCGCCGGCGTCATCGGTGCGTCGGTCGCCTACTGGCTGACGCGGCTCGAGCCTTCGCTGTCAGTGCTGCTGGTGGAGCGCGACCGGAGCTTCACGCTGGCCTCGTCCTCGCTTTCGGCAAGCTCGATCCGCCAGCAATTCTCCAGCCCATGCAACATCCACATGTCGCGCTTCGGCCTCGGGTTCCTGCGTGAATTGCGGATCGACGTGGTGGAGCAGGGCTACCTGTACCTCGGTGCGGCCGCACCGCTGCGGGCGCTGAACGAGGTACAGCGCGCGAATGGCGCCGACATTGCCCTGCTTCCGCCCGCGGAGCTCTCGGCGCGCTTCCCCTGGTTGAACGTGGCCGGCATCGAGCTGGGCTCGCTGGGACTTTCCGGCGAAGGCTGGTTTGACGGCCCGGCGCTGCACGCGGAGTTGCTGCGGCGCGCCCGCAAGCAAGGTGCGCAGCTGTTCGATGGCGAGGCAAAGGGTTTCGAGCGCGGCGCGAACGGCAGAGTCGGCGCGGTGCTGCTTGCGGACGGATCGCGCATCGCATGCGGCCACGCGGTGAACGCGACGGGGCCCTGGGCGCGAGCGCTTGCCGCCGCCGCCGGCATCGCGCTGCCGGTGCACGCGCGGCGCCGCACGGTGTTCGTGCTTTCCTGCCCGCAAACGCTCGCGGATTGCCCGCTGGTGATCGATCCGAGCGGCTTCTGGTTCCGGCCTGAGGGCAGGCATTTCATCGCCGGCACGACGCCGGTCCCGGACCTGGACGACCTGCCGCTGGAGCCGAACCTCGCGGAATTCGACGAGGCGCTCTGGACGCGCATGGCGCATCGCGTGCCCGCGTTTGCGGCCTTGCGCGTCGAGCGCGCGTGGGCAGGCTATTACGAGATGAACCTGTTCGACGCCAACGCCATCATCGGCGCGCACCCGGCGGCGCCCAACCTTTGGTTCGCGAACGGCTTTTCCGGGCATGGCATGCAGCAGGCCCCCGCCGCCGGGCGCGGTGTCGCGGAATTGATCCTGCGCGGGCGCTTCGAGACGCTGGATCTCGCGCCGCTCGGCTTTCAACGCCTGATCGAAGGGCGGCCGCTGACGGAATCCATCGTCATCGGCTGACATGGCAGAATCGCCGGGAAGGGGAACCATGCGCATTGGCATCATCGGCGGCGGCGTCATTGCCCGCCTTGTCCTGGAACACATCCGCGATGGCGCGCTGGGCGACGTGCAGGTCGTCGCCATCGCCGGACGCGGCCCGCAGTCCCGGGGCCGGCCGCTGGCCGCTGCCTTCGGCGTGCCGTTCGTGGTCGGCCTGGACGCGCTAGCGGCGACTCGCCCGGAAGCAGTGGTCGAAGCCGCATCGCATGATGCGGTGCGCGAATATGGCGAGGCCCTGCTGGCGCGCGGAATCTCGTTTGTCGCATTGTCCGGCGGAGCATTGTGCGATGACGCGCTGCGCGACCGCCTGGAGCGCACCGCGGCGCAGCATCACGCCTTGCTTTATGTCCCCTCGGGCGGAATCGGCGGGCTGGACGTACTGAAGGCGGCCTGCATGGCGGGCGCGGAGGAAGTCAGCATCACGGTGAATAAGCCACCCGTCGCGTGGAAGGGGATTCCCTACGTCGAAAAGCTCGGCCTGGACATGGACCGCCTCGCTGCCGCGACGGTGCTCTTCGAAGGCAGCGCGCGCGACGGCGTGCCGCATTTCCCGGCCAACGTGAATATCGCCGCGGTGCTCTCGATGGCGGGCATCGGCTTCGATCGCACTCGCCTGAAGGTGGTGGCGGATCCGGCGCTGAAGTTCAACACGCACTTCATCGTCATCCGCGGCAAAACCGGCCGCATCGACATCAAGTTCGAGTCCGTCGCGATGCCCGAGAACCCGAAGACCTCGATGCTCGCCTGCTTCAGCGCCCTGGCGGCAATCCGCGAACTGGGCCGCAGCACGCGCTACGGCACCTGACCTGAAAGTCTCAGAGCGAGGGCTTGCCGGTCTTTGAGACGCGCGGCTTTTCGATGGGGCGTTTTTCGACCACCAGCACGCAGTCGTAAAAGTGCAGCGCGTATGTGCTGCGCGTCATCGCGTCGATCTGGAAGATTTCAGGCTCTTCGGAGTGCCAGGCGAACAGACGGTCAACCACCCCCTTGCTGTACTCGAGAAAGCTGCCCTGCTTCCTGTAGCCGCCGCCGTACTTCGGCAT
>CAZTSJ010000322.1:0-6730 GCA_964616875.1 uncultured Bordetella sp.
ACCGTTGCTCGAGCGCGTGCGCGGCGAGGCAGAAGGCCTCTCGGGCGGCAAGCACCGCATCTCGCTGGAGGCCGCGGGCCGGCACGACCTGCTCGGCGCGGAGAGCGAAATTGCGAGCGCTTTCTTGAACCTGGTGTCGAAAGCGGTGCGCTACACGCCCGCCAGCGGCGAGATCAGGTTGAGCTGGAATTCAAGCGAAGCCGGCGCCGAGTTCTCGGTCGAGGACACGGGCATCGGCATCGACGCCGAGCACCTGCCGCGCCTGACCGAGCGCTTTTACCGCGTCGATCGCGGCCGTTCGCGCGAAACCGGCGGCACCGGCCTGGGCCTGTCGATCGTGAAGCACGCGCTGGCGCGGCACCAGGCCGTGCTGGCAATCGACAGCGCGCCGGGCAAGGGCAGCCGCTTCACGGCCCGGTTTCCTGCAGCGCGGCTCGCGCCGGCGGGGCAGGCCATCGCGGCCTAGCCGTGGACCTCATCCTTTGGCGCCATGCCGACGCGGCGCCCGGCAGCCGCGACCTCGAGCGCAAACTCACCGCGAGGGGCCGCAAGCAGGCCGAGCGCGTGGGCGCCTGGCTGATCGCGCGCCTGCCGGGCCGCTACACCGTGCTCGCGAGTCCCGCGAAGCGCGCGCGGGAAACGGCGGATGCCCTCGGGGTCCGCTACAGAATCGTCGAGCGCCTCGCGCCGGGCGCCGCGCCTGGCGAGGTTCTGGACGCCTGCGGCTGGCCCGCGCACAAGGGCGCGGTGGTCGTGGTCGGGCACCAGCCGGACCTGGGGCAAGTCGCGGCGCTGCTGCTGGCCGGCGCCGAGGCCGACTGGTCGGTAAAGAAGGGCGGCTTGTGGTGGCTCAGCAACCGCGAGCGCGGCGGTGAAACCCAGGTGGTGCTGCGCGCGGTGATCGCGCCAGACCTGATCTAGCCGCGCCTCAGTTTCGTAACTGCGCGACTTTTCTCTCCGACAGGCTGTTGACGGAGAATTTCATGCCGATCGCCTTCCAGTGCCCGGTTTCGGTGTCGAGCGCGGCGGCGGCGAGCGGGTTTTCCTCCAGCCAGGCCTGCGGCAGATCGAGGGCGTAACCGACGTCGTCTCCCGCCACGCGCAACAACGGAAAACGTGCGTCGGTGCGGTTGCGCAGCACCAGTGCCGCGACGCGCAGCGCGAACACCAGCGCCCAGTCCGCGTCCTCGAGGCCTGCGTCGTGCATTTTGGCGAGCTTGCCGCGGTGCGCGAGCACGATGCGCGCGAGGCGCTGCTGCTCCATGCGCGAAAAACCGGGCATGTCGGCATTGGACAGGATATAGGCCGAGTGCTTGTGATACTGGGCGTGCGCCACCGACAGGCCGATCTCGGCCAGCCGCGCCGCCCAGTCGAGCAGCAGGCGTTCAGTATCGCGCTCTTCCTTCTCTGAATTTATTGAGTCAAAAATTCCGAGGGCCAGGGATCGTACCCGCTCGGCTTGCACTGTGTCGACGTGGTAGCGGCGCATGAACTGCGCGACGGTGGCCTCGCGCATGTCGCGGTGCTGCACGCGCCCGAGCAAATCGTAGAGCACGCCGTGCCGCAGGGCGCCCTCCGACACGGCCATGCGCTCGATGCCGAGCTCGGAGAACGCGGCGAGCATGATCGCCAGCCCGCCCGGGATCACCACGGCGCGGTCCTTGCGCAGGCCGGCAATCCGGTCCGGGTCGGCGCGTTCGTGCTTTATGAGGAGGCTCTTCAAGCGCTCGAGGCCCTCGAGCGTGATGCCTTCCTCGCTGAAGCCGTTCTCGCGCAGGATCGATTCCAGCGCGCGCGCGGTGCCCGAAGAGCCCACGGCTTCCTGCCAGCCGGTGCTGCGGTATTCGCCCGCCATGCCGGCGAGTTCCTGGCGCGCCGCCAGTTCGGCCTTCTTGAAACGCGACTTCTCGATCCGCCCCTCCGGGAAGAACGCGAGGCTGTAGCTGACGCAGCCCATGTAGAGGCTTTCCGTCAGGAGCGGATCGAGCCCCTTGCCGATGATCAATTGGGTCGAGCCGCCGCCGATATCCACCACCAGCCGCTTGTCGTCACTGCCGTGGGCGGCGGGCGCGATCGCGTGCGCGACGCCGAGGTAGATAAGGCGCGCTTCCTCGCGGCCGGCGATCACCTCGATCGGAAAACCGAGCGCGGCGCGCGCCTCGCGCAGGAATTGCGGGGCATTCTTCGCCACGCGCAGCGTGTTGGTGCCCACCGCGCGCACCGCGCCGCGTGGCAGCCCGCGCAGTCGCTCGCCGATGCGCTCCAGTGCTTCAAGCGCGCGCGCCTGCGTCGCCCGGTCGATGCGCTTATCGGCAGTGAGCCCCGCCCCCAGGCGCACCACTTCGCGCAGCGAATCGAGCGGATAGATCTGCCGGTCGACGACCCTGCCGACCTGCAGATGGAAGCTGTTGGAGCCGAGGTCGATTGCGGCGAGCACGTCGGAGCGGGCCATGGCAAGGAAAAGCTTACACCCTGTGGATAAGTCGGCAAATTCGCGGATTGCGCGGTTTCACAATGTTGCAACATTTGTCGTGTAGGCTGGTCGAACGTGTAGTCGTATTTCCCCCGCGGTTTCCAATGGTCAAAAAGAATCTTCCGCCGTCCCATTTTCTCAACCGGGAACTGGGCCTGCTCGAATTCAACCGCCGCGTGCTTGCCCAGGCGGCCGACGAATCCGTGCCGCTGCTCGAACGGCTGCGCTTCCTCACCATCGTTTCGTCCAACCTGGACGAGTTTTTCGAGATCCGCGTCGCCGGCCTGAAGGAACAGATCAAGATCGGCATCAAAGGATCCAGCCCCGACGGGCGCAGCCCGGCGGAAGTCTACGAGCTGGTGTCGGCGCAGGCGCGGGCCCTGGTGGGCGAGCAGTACCGGCTGCTCAACAACGTGCTGCTGCCCGCCCTCGCCAAGCAGGGCGTGATTTTCCCGCGCCGCGAGGACTGGACCGAGCCGCAGCGCGCCTGGATCCGCGACTACTTCATGCGCGAGCTGCTTCCCGTCCTGACCCCGATCGGCCTCGACCCGGCGCACCCGTTTCCGCGCGTGCTGAACAAGTCGCTCAATCTGGCCATCGAGCTGGAGGGGCGCGATTCCTTCGGCCGCAAGTCGCGCGCCGCCATCGTGCAGGCGCCGCGCGCGCTGCCGCGGGTGATCCGCCTGCCGGCCGACGTCGCCGGCGCCGAATACGCGTTCGTGTTCCTGTCCTCGATCCTGCACGCGCACGTGGATGAACTCTTCTCGGGCCTGGAGATCAAGGGTTGCCACCAGTTCCGCGTCACGCGCAATTCGAACCTCTTCGTCGACGAGGAGGAAATCAAGAACATGCGCATCGCGATCCAGGGCGAGCTGCTGCAACGGCACTTCGGTGACGGTGTGCGCCTGGAAGTTGCGGACAACTGTTCCCAGCAGACTGTGGATTTCCTGCTGCAACAGTTCGACCTGTCGGAGGCCGACCTGTACCGCTGCGGCGGCCCGGTGAACCTGTACCGTTTGCGCGAGGTGACCGACCGCGTCGACCGTCCCGAGCTGAAGTATCCCGTTTTCCAGCCCGCGCTGCCGCCGGCGCTCGCGGGCCAGAAGGACATCTACGCGGTGCTGAAGAAGCAGGACGTGCTGCTGCACCACCCCTATGAATCGTTCACGCCGGTGATCGACTTCATCCGCACCTCGGTCACCGATCCGCGCGTCATCGCCATCAAGCAGACCGTGTACCGCACCGGCACCGACTCCGAGTTGATGGAGATCCTGATCGAGGCCGCCAAGCGCGGCAAGGAAGTCACCGTGGTGGTGGAGCTGATGGCGCGCTTCGACGAGGAAGTGAACATCACCTGGGCCTCGCGCCTGGAGGAGGTAGGCGCGCATGTGGTGTACGGCGTGGTCGGCCACAAGACGCACGCCAAGATGGCCTTGGTGGTGCGGCGCGAGGACGGCCCGCAGGGCAGCGTGCTCAGGCGCTACGCGCACCTCGCCACCGGCAACTACCATCCGCGCACCGCGCGCCAGTACACCGATTTCGGCCTGCTCACGGCGCGCGAGGAGATCTGTTCCGACGTGAACGAGATTTTCAAGCAGCTGACCGGCCTGGGGCGCTCGAGCCGCATGAAGCACCTGTGGCTGTCGCCTTTCACGCTGCACAAGCGCGTGGTTGCCGCGGTGCGCAACGAAGCGCGTCTCGCCAAGGAAGGCAAGCCGGCGCGCATCATGGCGAAGATGAACGCGCTGCTCGAACCCGAGCTGATCGAGGAGCTATACGCGGCTTCGCAGTCCGGGGTGCAGATCGATTTGCTGATTCGCGGCGTGTGCGCACTGCGCCCCGGGGTGGCGGGCCTGTCGGAAAACATCCGCGTGCGCTCGGTGGTGGGGCGCTTCCTCGAACACACACGCCTCTTTTACTTCGGCAACGAAGGCGCAGAGGACGTCTACCTTTCCAGCGCCGACTGGATGGACCGCAATTTCTTCCGCCGCATCGAACTCGCCTTCCCGGTGCTCGATCCGGTGCTCAAGCAGCGCGTCATCAGCGAGGGCCTGCAGGCCTATCTGGATGACGCGGGCCAGGCCTGGGTCATGACCTCCGAGGGCGGCTATGATGCGCCCGCCGCGCGGCGCGGCAAGGCACGCGTGGTGCAGGAAGAATTGCTGCGCACACTGGTCCCGGTAGCCTGATAAATTCGGCGCTGGATGGCGGGATCCCGCAAAGGCGCGACGGGCGTGCGCAGGCTTCTGGATGCCGCGCGCTATTCACTTGAAGGATTCAGATCGGCCCTGTCCGAGGCTGCATTCCGGCAGGAGCTGGCGTTATCGGCAGTCCTGATTCCGCTCGGCCTGTATCTGGGGAATAGCGCTGTGGCACGCGCGCTGCTGGTGGGGAGCGTACTGCTGGTGCTGATCGTGGAACTGGTCAACTCGGCGCTCGAGGCCGCGGTGGACCGTATTTCGGTGGCAGACCACGCGCTCTCCAAGCGTGCCAAGGATCTGGGCAGCGCCGCGGTCATGCTGTCGATCCTGAACGCTGCGATGCTGTGGCTGCTCCTGCTCGCGGCCTAACCCCTCATACGAGGCCCTGGTTGCGTTCCATGCCGATGAGCCGGGGCACGTTGGGCGCGCGCGGCGCAATCGTCTTCCTGTCCTTGAGATAGCGCTCGACCACGTCCCAGACAGGTTCGCCGGTATTTCCCATGCCGCCGCCCTCGGCCACCGGCGCCCAGCCCGCCAGCTTGTAGCGCTTGTCGGGCTCGATCAGTTTGTTTTTTACTCTTAAATCAAAAATTCTCGAACCCATTCTCGCGCTGGGATCACAGGTATAGGTCATGCCGCCCACGCGCACCATGTCGCCGCCCTGCTGCAGGTAGGGATCCGGGTTGAACAGGTTGTCGCAGACGTCCTCCAGGATGGCCTTGATGTCCGCGCCGCTGATTTCGTTCAGCGTCACGTTCGGATACGTGATCGCGGTCTGGTCCATCAAATGTTCGCGCTGGATCGCCTGGCCGGGCAGCAGCGTCGTGCCCCAGCGGAAGCCGGGCGAGAAGGCGATCTCCGCGTCCTTCACGGCCATCAGGGCATCGAGGATCAGCTGGTCGAAGCTGCCGTTGAAGTTGCCGCGGCGATAGAGCAGGCCCTCGGTGACCGCGAGGGGTTCCTCCAGCTTCGCCTTGTAAGGGGCGCGTACGCGCTCTATTAGCGCCTGCATCGCCGGATCGGGCGACAGGAGATTGGAGAACACAGGCAGCAGCCGGTAGCGGAAGTCCGAGACGCCCGTGCTTTTTACTTCCAGGTCGAGAACAGAGAGAAACTTGCCGTTGGAGCCCGAGTTCGCGACGATGGTTTTGCCGCCGGCATTGGCGACGACAAGCGGCACCGGCACCCCGTCATGCGTATGCCCGCCGAGGATGGCGTCGATGCCCCGCACGCGGCTGGCGAGCTTCACATCCACGTCCATGCCGTTGTGCGACAGCAGCACCACCGCGCGGGCTCCCTTGGCGCGGACTTCCTCGACGATCTTCTGCAGTTCCGCTTCCTGGATGCCGAAGGTCCAGTCGGCGACAAAATGACGCGGGTTGGCGATCGGCGTGTAGGGGAAAGCCTGGCCGATGATCGCGAACGGCACACCGTTCATCTCCCGCATCACGTACGGCTTGAACACCGGGTCGTTGAAGTCCGCAGTCTTCACGTTCTGCGCCAGGAACTCGATGCGGCCGAGTTCCCCCGCCGCCGCTTCCGTCACGCGCTTCGCGCCGTAGGTGAACTCCCAGTGGCCGGTCATCACCTCGACACCGAGGAGCTTCGAGGCCTCGATCATGTCCTGCCCTCGCGTCCACAGCGAGGTGGCCGAGCCCTGCCAGCTGTCGCCGCCATCGAGCAGCAGCGCCCCGGCGCGCTGGGCGCGCACCCGCTTCACCAGCGTGGCGAGATGCGCGAACCCGCCGATCCTTCCGAAGCGCCGCGCCGCGTGCTCGAAGTCTAAATGGGTGTACGCGTGGGCCAGCCGGGTCTTCGGGCTGATGTGAAAACGCTTGAGCAGCGCCTCGCCGACGAGGTGCGGCGGCTTGCCCCACGCGTCGTGGACGCCAAGGTTGACGTCAGGCTCCCGAAAGTGGGCCGGCAGCAGCTGGGCGTGGCAGTCGGTGAAATGGAGCAGGGTGACGTCGCCGCCCGGCGCGGGCAGGTGGTAGAGCGCGTCTTCGCGCGCCGCGGCGCCCGCCCGTTCGGTGAGCGGCGCGCCATAGGCCCCCGC
>CAZTSJ010000323.1:0-2468 GCA_964616875.1 uncultured Bordetella sp.
CCTGTACCGGGAGATCCGCGAGTCGCACGACTGGGGCCGGCGCTTCCCCGCAGCGCCCTCGGGCAGCGTGGTGGAAAAACTTGCCCTGCTCACGCCGCGCGAGATGCGCCGCGCGGTGCAGGCGGCCTTCGGCAACGCCAAGGTGTCGGGCCGCGACGAACTGCAGCCCGAGGACGTGGATCTGCAGCGCGGCAGCCGCAAGTCGAGGATCGGCTTCTAGTCCTTAATACGCTGCTCAATCCAGCCCTGCACCGATTGCAGCGCCGCGGCAAGTTTCGCGGGCTCGGTGCCGCCGGCCTGCGCCATGTCGGCACGCCCGCCGCCCTTGCCGCCGACCTGCTGCGCGACGAAGTTCACCAGTTCCCCGGCCTTGACCTTTGCGGTCAGATCGGTCGTAACGCCGGCGATCAGCGAGACTTTGCCCTCGCCCACCGTCGCCAGCACGATGGCTGCGCTCTTCAATTTTTCCTTCAGCTTGTCCATGGTCTCGCGCAGGGTCTTGGCGTCAGCGCCATCGAGCGTCGCCACCAGCAGCTTGGCGCCCTTCACGTCCACCGCCTGCGAGGCGAGGTCCTGTCCCTGCCCCATGGCAAGCTTGCTACGCAGGCGCGCAAGCTCCTTTTCGAGCCCTTTTTTCTCGTCGAGCAGCCCTTGTACCGCCTTCTCCACCATCCCGGCGCCCGGTTGCGCGCGCAGCTGCCTCGCCACTGCGTGGAATTCCTGCAGCTGCTGGTTCATCATGGCAAGCGCGTTTCTGCCGGTAGTCGCTTCCACGCGGCGCACCCCCGCCGCCACGCCGCCTTCCGAATAGAGCTTGAAGACGCCGATGTCCCCGGTGCGCTCGACGTGCGTGCCGCCGCAGAATTCGCGCGAGGAGCCGATGTCGAGCACGCGCACCTCGTCGCCGTATTTTTCGCCGAACAGCATCACCGCGCCCGACTTCTTCGCCTCCTCGATCGGCATCACCTGGGCGCGCGTCGGCGTGTTCTGCAGGATTTCGCCCGTCACCAGCGCCTCGACCCGGCGGATTTCCTGCTCGCTCATTGGCTTGTCGTGCGCGAAGTCGAAGCGCGTCTTCTCTGCATCGACCAGCGAGCCTTTTTGCTGCACGTGCGCGCCCAGCACCTCGCGCAAGGCCTTGTGCATGAGGTGGGTGACCGAATGGTTGAGCATGGTCCGCCGGCGGCGTTCGACGTCCACGCGCGCCTCGACTTTGTCGCCGACCTTCAGCGCACCGGTCTTCAGCGTACCGTGGTGGCCGAAGACCTCGGGCTGGATCTTCTGCGTGTCCACGACCGAATACGTGCCGCCGGAGCCCACCAGCTCGCCCTGATCGCCGACCTGGCCGCCAGACTCGGCATAAAACGGCGTCTGGTCGAGCACTACCACGCCGCTCTCGCCAGCCTTGAGTTGCGTGGCCGGGGACCCCTCCTGGTACAGCGCGACCACCTTCGCCGTCACGCTCAGGGTGTCGTAGCCGCGAAACTCGGTTTTCGCACCCGAATACTCTAAACCCGCTGCAGAGGTGAACTTGCTCGCCGCTCTTGCTCGCTCCCGCTGTTGATCCATTGCCTTGTCGAAAGCCACGGTGTCAATCGGAATATGTTTCTCTCGACAGAGATCTTGTGTCAGGTCGAATGGAAATCCGTAAGTGTCGTAAAGCGTAAAGGCAGACTTTCCATCAAATGGAACGGCGTTTTCGAACAAGTAAACAACCCTAACCTTCTCTTGCGCACCAGCCGCTCGGTCCGGTCGGACCAAATCGAGTAGTTCTTCTGGAGTTTGCTGTTTGTCGCCTACATAGACCAAGAAACCGCGCGCGGGCCTAGAGTTCTCCTTTTCGTATTCCTCAAGGGCAGAGGTGAATTTCTTCAAATGGTCATCAAAATTTTTCGTACTTCCGAGAGTTTTAACTTCTAGAACTACATCCTCGTTGGTTCTATGAAAAATCCCATCGAACCTCGACTTTGAATTAGTGATTCGAGGTTCTTCAAAAAATTTAAAGTCGTGAACATGTTGATCACGAAAATAGCTAATAGCACGTGACTCCGCGCGTGCAGCCAAATCAAATAATTTCATTCCCGTGTCTAACGTTTCGGCAAAGCGCTCCTCCTCCTGCCGAATGACGCCTGCAACGCGTTTCGCCGAGTTACTCAACTCCGGATAAGCGTCGCCCATCGCTTTGTCTAGATCAGGAACAAGCTTGAAGAAAAACGGTTGCTTTTGGCCGAGCTTGTAACCGTGGCGGATCGCGCGCCGGATGATCCGGCGCAGCACGTAGCCACGACCTTCGTTGCCGGGGATCACCCCGTCGACAATCAGAAACGCGCAGGCGCGGATGTGGTCGGCGATGACGTTGAGCGAAGGGTTCTTGTGCACGGCGACGCCGGTCTCGCGCGCCGCGGCGCGGATCAGGTCCTGGAAGAGGTCGATTTCGTAGTTCGAATGCACGTGCTGCAGCACCGCGG
>CAZTSJ010000324.1:0-3188 GCA_964616875.1 uncultured Bordetella sp.
GAGGCGACGACGAGCGGCAAGATCAGCAGCTGTTCCCGCTTGCTGTAGCGGATGATGAAGGCGAACAGGGACCGTTCCACGGCAAGGATCATAGTGCAAGCCGCGCGGGTTCGTGCCAAAGTATCGGCCGTGAGCGCAGGACAAACTGCAGGGGGCGATTTTCTGCTTCGGTTCTGGGGCGTGCGCGGCAGCATCGCCACGCCGGGGCCCGCGACCGCACGCTATGGCGGCAACACTTCCTCGCTCGAGCTGCGCTGCGGCGGCCGCCTGATCCTGCTCGATGCCGGCACCGGCATGCGCTACCTCGGCAACCGGCTCGTCGCCGAAGCGCCGGTCGATGCAGACATCTTTTTCACGCACACACATTTTGACCATGTCTGCGGACTGCCCTTCTTCAAACCGTTCTTCCAGCCGCAGAACGGCTTCCGGCTCTGGGCCGGGCACCTCGGTGGCGGCATGACCCTGCGACGGGTGCTGCGCGAGTTCATGGCGGCGCCGCTATTTCCCGTGCCGCCGGAGATTTTCAAGGCGAACATGGAATACCGCGACTTCAAGGGCGGCGAGACGCTGGCGCCGGCGCCCGGCATCGTCGTGCGCACCGCAGTACTGAACCATCCCGACGGCGCGACCGGCTACCGCATCGAGTACGCCGGCAAATCAGTCTGCTACTTGACCGACACCGAGCACATCCCGGGAAAACCCGATCGCAATGTCCTTGCGCTGATCGCCGGCGCGGACATCGTGATCTACGACTGCATGTACAGCGACGAGGAGTATGCGAAGTCCTACGTCGGCTGGGGACACTCGACCTGGCAGGAGGCGGTGCGCCTGTGCAGATCCGCCGGCGCGAAGAAACTGGTCGTGTTCCACCACGACCCCGACAACGACGACGAGCGGCTGGACGCGATCGCCGGCGAGGTCGAAGCCGCGATGCCGGGCGCGGTCATGGCGCGCGAGGGCCTTAGCTTTACACTCTGATTACTTGTAGGGGTCGGCGGCGTCGCGCAAGCCGTCGCCGAAGAAGTTGAAGGCCAGCACCACGGTGAATACGGGCACCACCGGCAACATCAACCAGGGGTAAAGCGCGACCACGTTGATGTTCTGCGCTTCATTCAGCAGCACGCCCCAGCTCGTCACCGGCGGCCTGAGGCCCAGGCCGAGGAAGGACAGCGCGGTCTCGCCCAGGATCATGCTGGGCACCGAGAGCGTGAGCGAGGCGATCAGGTGGCTGGCGAAGCTCGGCAGCAGGTGCCGTCCGATGACGCGCGCCGGCGTCGCGCCCATCAGCACCGCGGCGGTGGCGAACTCTTCCTCGCGCAGCGCGAGGAGCTTGGAGCGCACCGCGCGCGCAAGCCCCGGCCAGTCGAGCAAGCCGAGAATGACGGTGATGCCGAAGTAGACCAATACCGGGCTCCAGTTCACCGGCAGCGCCGCCGAGAGCGCCATCCACAGCGGCAGCTCGGGGAAGGAGCGCACCATCTCGATGAAGCGCTGGATCACGGTATCTATCCAGCCGCCGTAGTAGCCGGATATCCCGCCCAGCGTGATGCCGATGATGAAACTCACGGCAATGCCGAGCAGGCCCACGGTGAGCGAAATGCGCGTGCCATGGATGATGCGCGAGAGCACATCACGGCCGAGCCGGTCGGTGCCGAAAAGGAAGAAGGTGCCGCCCTCGGCGGGACAGACGAGGTGGAAATCGGCCTCGAACAGGTCCATAAACTCGTAGCTGTCGCCGCGGCAAAAGAAACGCAGCGGCTGCACCTTGGCCTGGTCCGGGCGGAACTCGCGCCGCATCTTCTGCATGTTCAGTTCCATGCTGTAGCCGTAGACGAAGGGTCCGATGAATTTGCCCTCGTGGTACAGCTGCACCGATTGGGGCGGCGCGTAGATATGGCGGGTGTCGCGGCTGTGCAGGTTGTAGGGCGAAAGAACCTCGCTCACCAGGATCGAGGCGTAGAACAGGAGCAGGATCGCGCCGGAAACCACGGCCACGCGATGGCGGCGGAATTTCCACCACATGATCGTCCACTGCGAGGCGCGGTAGAACCGTTCCTGCTCGGGGGTCAGCGTCTCGGTCGCGAGCGGCTCGAAGGGCTCGGTGGCGACATAGTGTTCCAGCGCCGGGCTTTCCTTCACGCTCGACGCGCCGGATTCTGCGCTACTCATTTCGCCACCCCCCCCGTGAGGCGGATGCGCGGATCGAGCATCGCGAGCAGCAGGTCGGAAATGAACATGCCGATCACGGTAAGCAGGGCGAGGAACATGAGGAACGAACCCGCGAGGTACTGGTCCTGGCTGCGCAGCGCCTCGAGCAGCATCGGCCCCGAGGTCTGCAGCGACAGCACCACGGCGACGATCGCCGAACCCGAGATGACCGAGGGCAGCAGGTTGCCGATGTCGGCGATGAACGGGTTGAGCGACATGCGCAGCGGGTATTTCACCAGCAGGCGGAACGGCGGCATGCCCTTGGCGCGCGCGGTGACCACGTAC
Source organism: uncultured Bordetella sp. (assembly GCA_964616875.1). Lineage (GTDB taxonomy): Bacteria > Pseudomonadota > Gammaproteobacteria > Burkholderiales > SG8-39 > RBG-16-66-20. The sequence continues at coordinate 2,494 of CAZTSJ010000324.1, forward strand.
TGCTTCTGCAATTCATCCAGCAGGTTGGCGCGCAACCGCCGGATCATGCCCGCGGTGCCCGAAGTGCCGATGACGATGACCGGAATCCAGAGGTGGTTCAGCACCGAGCCGAACTTGGCCCAGCTCCAGGCCTGGTCGAGGTATTCCGGATCCATGATGCCGCCGATCGCAAGCCCGAACTGGACGTTGGCGAAATACATCAGCACCAGCGCGAAGAGGAAGTTCGGCGTCGCCAGCCCCACGTAGCCGAGCAGCGTCAGTCCGTAATCGCCCCAGCTGTACTGGTGGGTGGCGGCATAGGCGCCGATCGGGAAGGCCACCGCCCAGGTGAACAGCACCACCGTCAGGTTGAGGATGAACGACAGCAACATGCGGTCGCCGATCACGTCCGACACCGGCAGGTCGTGCTCGAACGACCAGCCCCAGTCGCCCTGCAGCAGGCCCGAGAAGCCCCGCTCGCCGGCAGTACCCCGTTCCGCGGGCCACAGCCCGACCCACACCGCGTACTGCTCGACGAAGGGCTTGTCGAGACCGAACTGGGCGCGCATGAACTCGGCGCGCTCCAGCGCCGCCTTGTCGCCCTGGCTGCGCAACTCCGCGATCTGATTGGAGAGAAAATCCCCCGGCGGCAGCTTGATGATGCTGAAGGTGACGAAGCTGATCACGAGCAGCGTCGGGATCATGATCAGCAGCCG
>CAZTSJ010000325.1:0-23629 GCA_964616875.1 uncultured Bordetella sp.
TGGAAAAAGTAATTGATTCGATAAAAACCCTGAAAGAAAAAGCATTCCAACTGCTCGGCGTCGTTCCGACCCGTCCTCCCGGATTCTGCATCGGCTGCCCGGAGCGCCCGGTATTCGCCGCGATGAAGATCGCGGAAAAGACGACCGGGGCCTTCCACCTCTCGGCCGACATCGGCTGCCACACCTTCTCCACGCTGCCGCCGTTCAACATCGGCCACACGGTGCTCGGCTACGGCCTGGGAATGGCTTCGAATTCCGCGGTCAACACCATGTTCGGCAAGCGTACGCTCACCATCATGGGCGACGGCGGCTTCTGGCACAACGGCCTCACCTCGGGGATCGCGAATTCCGTCTTCAACAAGGACGACGGCATTCTCGTGATCATGAAGAACGGCTACAGCTCCGCCACCGGCACGCAGGAGCTGCCCTCCAGCCCGCAGCACAGCGAATTCAAGTCCGGCGACATGGCGATCGAGCGCGCGCTCGAGGGCGTCGGCGTCGGCTGGGTGAAGACAGTGGACAACTATCGCGTCGGCGACGTGGCGAAAGTGCTCAAGGACGCGATGTCCACGGATTACAAAGGGCTCAAGGTCATCATCGCCGAGGGCGAGTGCCAACTCGAGCGACAGCGCAAATTGCGGCCGGTCATCGCGAAACAGATGTCCGAAGGAAAGAGAACGGTACGGGTGAAATATGGCGTCGACGAGGACACCTGCACCGGCGACCACTCCTGCATCCGGCTCTCGGGCTGCCCGACGCTCACCGTCAAGGACAACCCGGACCCGCTGCGGCGCGACCCGGTGGCCACGGTGATCGACGGCTGCGTCGGTTGCGGCCTGTGCGGCGAGAACGCCCACGCCGCGATCCTGTGTCCGTCGTTCTACCGGGCAGAAGTTGTTCAGAATCCGAATTTCTTCGATAAAGCCCTGAACAGGTTAAGAGCAGTCTTCACATGAGCCTCCCTGACCGGCCCATCACGATCCTGATCGCCGCGCTCGGCGGCGAGGGCGGCGGGGTCATGGCCGACTGGCTCATCGACGCGGCCGCGCGCTGCAATTTCCCCTCGCAGAGCACCTCGATTCCGGGTGTCGCGCAGCGCACGGGCGCGACAACCTATTACCTGGAGATATTCCCGGCGACGCGCGAGCGGCTGGGCGGCAGGAGCCCGGTGTTCTCGCTCACGCCCAGCCCCGGCAACGTCGACATCATGGTCGCCTCCGAACTGATCGAGGCGGGCCGCGCGATGCAGAACGGCTACGTGAGCCCCGAGCGCACCACGCTCGTCGCCTCCACCCACCGCATCTACGCCACGGTGGAGAAGATGCAGATGGCCGATGGCCGGTTCGAGAGCAGCCGCGTCATCGACGCCGGCAAGCAGCTCGCCAAGCGCGCGGTCCTCTTCGACATGCACAAGCTGGCACAGGACAGCGGCACCGTGATCAATGCCGTGCTGTTCGGCGCCATGGCGGGCAGCGGAGTGCTGCCCGTGACGCGCGAAGCCTGCGAGCAGGCGATCCGCGGCGGCGGGCGCGGCGCCGAGGCGAGCCTGCGCGGCTTCACCGCCGGCTGTGAAATCGCCGCCGGCTCGCGCGCGACACCGCAGCCGCCCGCGCCGCCCAAGCGCGCCGAAGGCTTGCAGGAGGTTTGGGATCTGAGTATTTCCCGCCTCAAGGATTACCAGGACGAGGCGTACGCAAGCCTGTTTCTTGAACGCATGAAGCCTTTCCAGGATGGCGATTCAAAACTCGCCGCCGAGACGGCAAGACAGCTCGCGCTCTGGATGAGCTACGAGGACATCATCCGCGTCGCGGATCTGAAGACGCGCGCCTCGCGCTTCGAACGGGTCAGGAAGGAAGTCGGCGCGAAGGCAGACGAGCCGGTGGTGGTGATCGATTACCTCAAGCCCGGCGTCGAGGAGTTCGCCTCTCTCCTGCCTTATTCTTTTGGAAAAAAATTGAATTCCTGGGCAGAAAGCCGGGGCAAGCTGGATGCCTACAACGTCGGCATGCACGTGAAGACCTCGGGCGTATTCGGTTACCTGCTGGTGCGGTCCCTCGCCTGGCTCAGGCCCTGGCGGCCCTATTCCTACCGTTACCAGGAAGAGCAGCATCTCATCGAGCGCTGGCTGCTGCGGGTGAAAGAAGCCGCGCAGCGCAGCCCCGCTCTGGCGCTGGAAGTAGCGCAATGCGCAACCCTGCTCAAGGGCTACGGCGAGACCCGCCGCCGCGGCAAGGCGAATTTCCTCGCGATTCTGGATGCCCTGGTCGAGAACCCGCCGACCGCGGATCCGGGCGCGCAGGCCGCGGCAATCCGCAAGGCGCGCGAGGCAGCGCTCGCCGATCCAGAGGGCAAAGCTCTTGGCGGCGCGCTCGGCAAGCCGGTGACCTGGCTGAAGCCTGTAAAGAGCTGAATTCAGTCATCGCCCCGCTGCAGCTGCGTGCAGCGCGCGCCACACGCGCTCGGGCGTAGCCGGCATGTCGAGCGCGGTGACGCCGCGCGGCGCCAGCGCATCGATCACCGCGCTCATCACGGCCGCGAGCGAAGCGGTGCAGCCAGATTCGCCGCAACCCTTGACGCCGAGCGGATTGGTCTTGCAGGGGACTTCATTCCTCGCCCAGCCGAATGCCGGCAGGTCCTCCGCGCGCGGAATGCAGTAGTCCATGAAGCTGCCTGTCAGCAGCTGGCCGGTTCGCGCATCGTGCGTCAGGACCTCCATCAGCGCCTGTCCGATGCCTTGCGCGACGCCGCCGTGCACCTGGCCCTCGAGCAACAGCGGGTTCACCACCACGCCAAAGTCGTTCACTGCCGCATAGGCGAGCACCTCGACCCCGCCGGTCTCCGGATCGACCTCGACCTCGCACACATGGCAGCCCGAAGGAAAACTGTAGGTGGCGGGCTTGTAGAAATCCTCGGCCGCCAGGCCCGGCGCAATTTCGGGCGGCAGGCCGCTCGAGTGCGCGGCACGCGCGACCTCGAGCAGCGTGACGCGCCGGTCGGTGCCGGCGATCACGAACGCACCGCCCGCAGCGCCGACTTCGAACTCCACATCCACCGGCTGCGCTTCAAGCAGGTGGCCGGCGATCAGGCGGCCTTTCTCGATGATGGCGCGCGCGCAATGCACGATCGCGGTGCCGGTGACGGTCGTCTCGCAAGAGCCGACCGAACCGATCCCCACTCCGGTGCGATCGCTGTCTCCCTGCACGACGTGGATGCGCTCGCAGGGCAAGCCGAGTTGCTGCGACACCACCTGCATGAACGTGGTGACGTGCCCCTGGCCGTTTGTCGTCGCGCTGGTCGCCACCGTGAGCATGCCGTCGGCGTCGAACGTTGCGCCGACGTGGCTCTCGTAGTAGCCGTCTGGTTCCTGGTACACCGACAATCCGTAGCCGCGCAGCCTGCCGCGCGCGGCCGCTGCGCGGCGGCGCGCTTCGAACCCGGCGCGGTCGCTCAGGATCAACGCATCGTCGAGGTTCTTCTCGAACTCGCCGGAATCGAACACCAGGCCTGCCGGCGTGGTCCAGGGCATCTGCGCTGAACGCACCAGGTTCAAGCGCCGCAGCGCCACACGATCGCGCCCTGTTTCGCGCGCCGCGGCGTCGACCAGGCGCTCGATGAGATAGGTGAACTCGGGCTTGCCGGCGCCGCGGTAGGCAACCACCGGCACGGTATGGGTGAACGCCACGCGCGTTTCGACGTGGCACGCAGGCAGCGTGTAGACCCCCGTGATGCAGCGGATGCCGCCGCTGGTCGGGATGCTGATCGCGCTCGTGGTGGTGTAGGCGCCGGTGTTGGCGACGACGCGCGCGCGCACGGCGAGGAATCGCCCCTCCCGGTCCAGCGCCAGTTCGCCTGTCATATGCAAGTCGCGCCCCGCGCCATCCGCGAGAAATGCCTCCGAGCGATCGGCGTACCACTTCACGGCCCGCCCGAGTTTCTTCGCGGCGAACAGCACCGCCACCTGCTCGGGATAGGCGGAGATCTTCAATCCGAACGAGCCGCCCACGTTCGGCGTCAGCACGCGCAGCGCGCGCGGGTCGGCGACCAGGCCCGTGGACGCGATGTCGACCTGAATGGCCTTGCTGCCCTGCGTGGGCGCGTGCAGCGCGAAGCGGCCGCTGGCTGCGTCGTACACCGCAGCCGCACCGCGCGGCTCGATGGGCGCGGCGGAGACCCGGTTGACCAGCAGTTCGACCCGCGTCACGTGGGCCGCGCGCGCGAAGGCCGATTCGGCTGCCTGCCGGTCGCCGCCTTCCCATTCGAGCGCGAGGTTGCCGGGCGCGTCGTCATGAACGGCTGGCGCGCCGGGCGCCAGTGCGGTGCGCGGATCGGTGACCTGCGGCAGCTCTTCGTACGCGACCGCCACGCGTTCGGCCGCATCGCGCGCCTCGCGCTGGCTGCGCGCCAGCACGATCGCCACCGCCTCGCCGACGAAACGCACGCAGCCTTCGGCCAGCACCGGGCGCGCGGTGCCGCGCGCGGCGCTGCCGTCGCGGCCGCGCTGCGGCACCACCACCTGGATCGGACCGAGGCCGCCGGCGCGCAGGTCATCGGCGGTGTACACCGCCAGCACACCGGGCGCGCCGAGGGCGCCGGCGGCGTCGATGGACAGCACGCGCGCATGCACGTGGGGCGAGCGCACGAACGCGGCATGAACGGCCCCGGGCAGGTCGAGGTCGTCGATGAAGCGCCCCGCGCCCGTGAGCAGCGCATCGTCCTCCAGCCGGCGCACCGGCTGGCCGATGCGCAATTGCCCTGTGGTATTCAAGACGGGAAGCTTCTCTCCATGGCGCGAGGGCGACACTTTATAATGGTTTTTTCACCCGGGAGCGAACCATGGCAAGCGTCCTGAAGCCCGCCGCCGAGGCCGCCCGCAAAGAGCTCTACCAGCGCATCGAGAAGCACAATTTCGCGCCGCTCTGGGAGGTCTACCACGAGCTGATTCCCGACCAGCCGGTGACGCGCTGCAAGCCCGCGATCTGGAAATGGGCCGATGCGCGGCCCCACCTGATGGAAGCCGGCAAGCTCATCACCGCGAAAGAGGCGCTCAGGCGCGTGCTCGTGCTGCAGAACCCGGGGATGCGCGGCGAATCCTGCATCACGCAGAGCCTGTTCGCGGGCCTCCAGCTGATCCTGCCGGGTGAGATCGCGCCCAGCCACCGCCACACGCAGTCGGCGCTGCGCTTCGTGGTCGAGGGCTCCGGCGCCTACACCGCGGTGGATGGCGAGCGCACCATGATGAATCCGGGCGACTTCATCATCACGCCTTCCTGGACCTGGCACGACCACGGCAACCCCGGCGCGGAGCCCGTCATCTGGCTGGACGGCCTCGACCTGCCGATCCTGCGCACCTTCGCCGCGCAGTTCCACGAGCCCTACCCCGAGGAGGTGCAGCCGATCTCGCGCGGCGAGGGCGCGTCCCTGGCGCGCTACGGCAACAACCTCAAGCCGCTGGGCGCGGTGGCGCCGTTCGGCAAGACCTCGCCGATTTTCAGCTACCCCTACAGCCGCAGCCGCGAAACGCTGGCGAGGCTTGCCAACGAGGGAGATCCGGATCCCTGCCACGGCTGGAAACTGGAGTTCACCAATCCGCTCACCGGCGGCCCCGCCATGCCGACCATCGGCACCTTCATTCAGCTGCTGCCCAAGGGCTTCCGCGGCGGCGCGCATCGCTCTACGGACGGCACCGTGTATTCAGTGGCAGAAGGCAAAGGGAAAGTGAAAATCGGCAGCGAGGAGTTCGCCTTCGGGGCGAAAGACACGTTCGTCGTGCCGTCCTGGCATCCGGCAAGCATCGAAGCCGGGAGCGAGTGCGTGCTCTTTTCCTACTCCGACCGGCCCGCGCAGCAGGCGCTCGGCCTGTGGCGCGAGCAACGCGGATAAAGAAAGGCACCGCTGTGGACGCCGCTGCGGACCCTACCTTCTATTCGCGCGAGTACAACAACCGCGATCTGGTGCCCGACCACCCCGTGTACCTTGAGCGCTGGGCGCAGGATTCGGCGCGCGCGCGCGCGACCATGACCTGCCACCTCGAGCAGCGCTACGGCGAGGCGCCCGGCGAGACGATCGACCTTTTCCCCTCGCGCAAGGGCGACGGCAGCTGCATGATGTTCATCCACGGCGGCTACTGGAGGGCGCTCGACAAGAAGGATTTTTCATTCCTCGCCCCTGCCTGGGTCGGCGCCGGCGTCTCGCTCGCGGTAGTGAACTACGACCTGTGCCCGCGCGTGACGGTGGAGGAAATCGTGCGCCAGATGCTGCGCGCGAGCCGCTGGCTCTGGCTGCACGCGGAGCAGTACGGCATGGACGAGGACCGGCTCTATGTCAGCGGGCACTCGGCGGGCGGGCACCTCACGGCAATGATGATGGCGGCGATCTGGCCCGCGTTCGACAAACGGCTGCCAAAGGACCTCTACAAGGGCGGCCTGGCGATCAGCGGCATCTACGACCTGCGGCCAATGGTGCACGTCGACTGGCTGAATGGCGACCTGCGCCTGGATGAAGAGTCGGCGATCCGGGTTTCGCCGGTTTTCATGCCCGCGGCGTCGCGCGCACCGGTGATGAGCTGCGTCGGCGGCGACGAGAGCTCGGAATTCCACCGCCAGAACGCCCTGCTCGGGGCTAGCTGGCGCGGCGCCTTCGCGGGCGACATCCCGATGCCCGGCACGCACCATTTCTCGGTCATCGACGGGCTCGCCAATCCGTCCAGTGCGCTCTTCGCCGGCGCGCGACGGCTCATGAAACTCGACCGATGAACGAATATCTGCAACCCGCGCGCTACATCGACAGCGACCACCCGGCCGTAGTCGCTTTTTCAAGAAAGAATTCTTCTGGAAAAACCGACAGGGAGCGAGCCGTGGCGCTTTATTACGCGGTGCGCGACGGCATCCGCTACAACCCGTTCCTTGATTTTTCCAGGGAAGAGACTTTCCAGGCCTCGCGCTGCGTGAGCGCGGGCGAAGGCTTCTGCATCGGCAAGGCGGCGCTGCTCGCCGCCTGCGCCCGCGCCGACGGCATTCCGGCGCGCGTGGGTTTCGCCGACGTGAAGAACCACCTCACCACGCCCGCCCTGCGCGAACGCATGGGCACGGACCTCTTCGTCTACCACGGCTATGCCGAGTTGCTGCTCCAGGGACGCTGGGTCAAGGCGACGCCCGCGTTCAACGTCGAGTTGTGCCGGCGTTTCCGCGTCAAGCCGCTCGAATTCAACGGCTGCGAGGATTCCATCTTCCATCCGTTCGACGAGGAAGAGCGCCGCCACATGGAATACCTGCGCGACCGGGGCAGCCATGCGGATGTGCCGGTGGCGCAGATCATGCAGGCGTTCCGTGAAAGCTACCCGGCGCTCTACGGCATGGGGACCGCGGCGCGGGTTGACCACCCCGAGGAGCGCTTCGGCTGACGCCGCGGGAACTACTCGAAGCGAGCTTTCGCGCCGCGGTTGCCGCGGCCGATCCTCTCAAAATTCTCCCGGCGCAGCTGCCGCCGCCGCCGGATGGCCGCACGCTGTTGCTGGCGGTAGGCAAAGCGGCGGCCTCGATGGCGCTCGCGGTGGAACAAAACTGGCCCGCGGACAAGCAGCTCTTCGGCATCGCGCTGACGCGCTACGGGCACGCGCTTACGCTGGAGCGCATCCGCTGGGTCGAAGCGGGGCACCCGGTGCCGGACGAAGCCGGCGTGCAGGCGGCGCGCGAAATGCTCGGCGCGGCGCGCGCGATCAAGTCGGTGGACCTGCTGCTGGCCCTCGTTTCCGGCGGCGGCTCGGCCCTGCTCTCGCTGCCCGCCGAGGGGATCACGATCGGCGACCTGCGCAGGGTGACGCAGGACCTGCTGCGCAGCGGCGCCTCCATCCAGGAGATCAACACCGTGCGCAAGCACCTGTCGCAGATCCAGGGCGGGCGCCTCGCTGCCGCCTCCAAAGCGCCGGTGGTGGCGCTGATCATCTCGGATGTGACCGGCGATGACCCCACGCACATCGCCTCGGGCCCCTGTGCGCCGGACCCGACTACTTTCCAGGAGGCGGTGGACGTGCTGAACCGCTTCGACGTCAAGCCTCCGCTGGCGGTGCTCGAGCACCTGATCTGCGGCCTGCGCGGCGAGCGCGAGGAAACCCCCAAGCCCGGCGAGAAGGTCTTCGAGCGGGTAGAGAACCGCGTCATTGCGACCGCGCGCCATTCGCTCGACGCGGCCGCAACGCTGTTTCACGAAAACGGCATCGAACCGGTGATCCTCGGCGAATCGATCACCGGCGAGGCGAAAGAGGTCGCCAAGGTGATGGCGGCGCTCGCGCGCGAGATCCGCAGGCACGGTGCGCCGTTCAAGCCCCCGGTCGCGCTGCTCTCGGGCGGCGAGTGCACGGTCACGGTGCGCAGCACCGGCGGGCGCGGCGGGCGCTGCGCCGAGTTCCTCCTCGCGCTCGGCTTGGAGCTGGCGGGAACCGCCGACGTGCACGCGATCGCCGCGGACACCGACGGCATCGACGGCTCGGAGGACAATGCGGGCGCCCTGCTCGCCCCGGACTCGCTGGCGCGCGCCAGTGCGTTGGGGATGGATGCGAGGAAATTCCTCGCCGCGAACGACAGCTACGGTTTTTTCTCCGCGCTGAGCGACCTCGTGGTCACGGGCCCCACGCGCACCAACGTCAACGACTACCGGGCCATCCTGATCACCTAATCAACGGCTCGATGACGTGCCGGCGCGCCGTCGCAGCCATTGCGTCGTTTTCGCAACACCGCCGGCCAGGCCGGTCGGCAGGAGATGCAGGAACGCGATCACCACCACGCCGTATACCGCCAGGACCGCGGGCGTCTTGACCGACTCGGCGATCGTGCCGGCGGCGAGCAGAATGAGTTGCAGGAACAGGGCGCCGTAGATCGCCCCGCTCAGGGTGGCGATGCCGCCCACCGCGCTACCGATGAGGAAGCTGAGCGAAATGAAAATGCTCGCCGGCGCGACGTAGAGCAGCGCCATCCCCGAGAGCGCGCCGGCGATCCCGGTGTACATCGCGCTGATGCCGAACGTGAGCGACTTGTAGTAGGTCGCGTTGATCCCCATCGCCTCGGCCGCGATCGGCTGGTCGCGGATCGCCATCACTGCGCGGCCGATGCGCCCGCCAACCAGGTTCGAGCCAATGATGAACAGGAGCACCAGAACGAACAGGGTCAGGAGGAAAATCCACTGGTCATAGCTGAGCGGCAGGCCGAAGGGCACCTCCGGCTGCTCCAGCCCGAGGCCCTGGCTGCCCCCGGTCCAGCGCTCTATGCCCTTGTAGTTCGCGAGCTGCGGCGTGACCATCGCCAGGGCGAAGGTGACGAGCGCGAGGTGCGTTCCCTGCAGGCGCACCAGCGGCAGCGCGAACAGGAAACCCGCCGCGAGGCAGACCGCGCCCGCGATGGGCAGGGCGATCCAGTGCGGTACCGCGAAATAGGCCATCAGAACCGCCGCGACATAGGCGCCGAGGGTGTAGAACGCGCCGTGACCGAGCGAGATCTGGCCGTTGTAGCCGGTCAGGATGTTGAGGCCGAGCAGCGCGATCGCGTAGACCAGGACGAGGGTGAACTTGAAGAGCTGAAAATCGCTCGCGAACGCCGGAATCGCGGCGACGGCGAGGAGCAGGACGGCGAGGCCGGCCCGCTTCAAGCGGCCTTGGCTACTTCCTTGCTTTCACTCTTCTTCTTCTCGTCTTTCGCGGGTGCGGCCGCGGCGTCCGGACGGTCCAGCAGGCTCACAAGGGCGAGCGGCGCGTTGTCGCCCTTCCTGAAGCCGTTCTTGAGGATGCGCAGGTAGCCGCCCTTCCTCTTGGCGTAGCGCGGCCCGAGCTCGCCGAAGAGCTTGGAGACGGTGTCGCGGTCGCGCAGCCGGTTGTAGGCAAGCCGCCGGTTGGCCAGCGTCGCGGTCTTGCCCAGCGTGATCATCGGCTCGACGACGCGCCGCAGCGCCTTCGCCTGGGGCAGCGTGGTCGTGATCTGCTCGTGCGTGAGCAGCGAGTTCGCCATGTTGCGGAACATGGCGAGCCGGTGGCTCGTCGTGCGGTTGAGTTTGCGTAGTCCGTGACCGTGACGCATGGCGCTTTCCTGTTCGGTTCTTTCTTTACGTCCTGTGGTGCTCGAGCCCGGCCGGCGGCCAGTTCTCCAGCTTCATGCCCAGCGTGAGCCCCCTCGAGGCGAGCACTTCCTTGATTTCGTTGAGCGACTTGCGCCCCAGGTTGGGGGTCTTCAGCAGCTCGGTCTCGGTGCGCTGGATCAGGTCGCCGATGTAATAGATGTTCTCGGCCTTGAGGCAGTTGGCCGAGCGCACCGTGAGTTCCAGGTCGTCCACCGGGCGCAGCAGGATCGGGTCGACCGCGACCGCCTTCTTCTCCTCGGTCGGCAGGGCCGTGCCCTCGAGCTGCGCGAACACCGAGAGCTGGTCCACCAGGATGCGGGCCGCGTAGCGCACCGCTTCCTCGGGCTCGATGGCGCCGTTGGTCTCGATGTCGAGGATCAGTTTGTCCAGGTCGGTGCGCTGCTCGACGCGGGCCGAATCGACCAGGTACGAAACACGGCGCACCGGGCTGAAGGAGGCGTCGAGCACGATGCGGCCGATGCCCTTGGTCTCCTCCGGCAGGTAGCGCATGTTGCCCGGCAGGTAGCCGCGGCCGCCTTCGACCTTGAGCTGCAGTTCGATCTTGCCGCCGGCCGACAGGTTGGCGATGACGTGGCCCGGATTGACGATCTCGACGTCATGGGAAGGCTCGATGTCGCCGGCCGTGACCGGGCCTTCGCCCTTCTTCTTCAGCGTCAGGATGGCTTCGTCGCGGTTGTGCAGGCGGAACACAACGCCTTTCAGGTTGAGCAGGATGTCGACGATGTCCTCGCGCACGCCGTCGAGCGTCGAGTACTCGTGCACCACGTTCGCGATCTGCACCTCGGTCGGGGCGTAACCCGGCATCGAGGAGAGCAGCACGCGGCGCAGGGCGTTGCCCAGCGTGTGGCCGTAGCCGCGCTCGAAAGGTTCCATCGTCACCTTGGCGTGCGACGGGGAAAGGTTTTGCACATCGACGATGCGCGGCTTCAGGAATCCGGTCTGGGACATGGGGCTTTCCTAGTTACTTCGAGTACAGTTCGATGATCAGGCTCTCGTTGATCGTGGAGGACATGTCGGCGCGCGCCGGGAGCGACTTGAACTTCCCCTTCAGCGCCTTGGTGTCCATCTCGATCCACTCGGGAATGCCGCGCGACTCGGCCGCCTCGGAGGCGGCCTTGATGCGCAACTGCGCCTTTGCCTTGTCGGCGACTTCGATGACGTCGCCGGGGCTGACCTCGTAAGACGGAATGTTCACGCGCCTGCCGTTCACCAGGACGCCGTTATGCCGCACCACCTGGCGCGCTTCGCTGCGCGAGGCGCCGAATCCCATGCGGTAGGCGACGTTGTCGAGGCGCGCCTCGAGCAGTTGCAGCAGCCGCTCGCCGGTCACGCCCTTGGAGCGCGACGCTTCGGCGTAGGTTTTGCGGAACTGGCGCTCCAGCACCCCGTAGATGCGGCGCGTCTTCTGCTTCTCGCGCAGCTGCTTGCCGTAGTCCGAGAGGCGCGCGCCGCTCTTCTGGCCGTGCTGGCCCGGAGCGTAGCTGCGCCGCTCGATGGCGCATTTGTCGGTGAAGCACTTCTCGCCCTTGAGGAAGAGCTTTTCGCCTTCCCTGCGGCATTGACGGCACTTCGCGTCGAGATTTCTGGCCATGCGTTCTCCTGACTTTCTACCTGTTAAACCCGGCGCCGCTTCGGCGCGCGGCAGCCGTTGTGCGGGACAGGGGTCACGTCGGCGATCGAACCGATCTTCAGGCCGATCGCATTGAGCGCGCGCACGGCGGATTCACGGCCCGGTCCCGGTCCCTTGATGCGCACTTCGATGTTCTTGACGCCGCATTCCTGCGCCGCGCGTCCGGCGCGCTCGGCGGCCATCTGCGCCGCGAAGGGCGTCGACTTGCGCGAGCCCTTGAAGCCGGCGTTGCCCGAGGTCGCCCAGGAAAGCGTGTTGCCCTGGCGGTCGGTGATGGTGACGATGGTGTTGTTGAAGGAGGCGTGCACGTGGGCGATGCCCTCGGCGACGTTCTTCTTCACCTTCTTGCGCGCGCGCGCCGCGGCAGTCTGCTGCAGCTGTTGTCCGGAGGGTGGTGCTTTGCTCGCCATGTGCGGGTCCCGAATGGTTTTGTGGTCTGCTGCTTAGATCTTGCCGACTGGCGCGTTCTGCTTGACTGCGGCCTTGCGCGGGCCTTTGCGCGTGCGAGCATTGGTTTTCGTGCGCTGGCCGCGCACCGGCAGCCCCTTGCGGTGGCGCGAGCCGCGGTAGCAGCCCAGATCAATCAACCGCTTGACCGACATCTGCACCTCGCGGCGCAGGTCGCCTTCCACCGTGAGGCGCGTGATGCTCTCGCGCAGCCGGTCCATCTCGGCATCCGTGAGGTCCTTGATCTTGCGGTTCGGCTCGATGCCGGAGCCGGCGCAGATCGCCTGCGCACGCGAACGGCCGATGCCATAGATCGCCGTCAGCGCGATGCTGGCGTGCTGGTGGTTCGGGATGTTGATGCCTGCAATACGGGCCATAGCGGTTTTCTTCCGGGGAACCTGAGATTATATCAATTTTTTCAAGGGTTTATCAACCGTAAATGACGTGAGCGTCATCCTTGACGTTGCTTATGGCGTGGGTCGGTGCAAATCACGCGCACCACCCGCTTGCGCCGCACGATTTTGCAGTTGCGGCAGATTTTCTTCACTGAAGCCATGACTTTCATGTCGGTTTCCTTTCGCTAGCGGGCGGGAATGCCGCCCTTGAAGCTGGCCTTTTTCAGCAGGCTCTCGTACTGGTGCGTCATCACGTAGGCCTGCACCTGGGCCATGAAATCCATCGTCACCACGACGATGATGAGGAGCGAGGTGCCGCCGAAATAGAACGGCACGTTCCAGCGCAGGATCAGGAACTCGGGCAGCAGGCAGACCAGGGTGACGTAGATCGCGCCCGCGAGCGTCAGACGCGTCAGGATCTTCTCGAGGTATTTCGAGGTCTGCTCGCCCGGCCGGATGCCCGGCACGAAGGCGCCCGACTTCTTCAGGTTGTCCGCGGTCTCCTTCGGGTTGTACTGCAGCGCGGTGTAGAAGAAGCAGAAAAACACGATCAGGGCGCCGTAGAGGATCACGTAGACCGGCTGGCCTGGTGCAAGCGTGCCAGCGAGATCTCTGACGCCGATACCCAATGCGTCAAGAATGCGCCCTTCCATGAGTAAGCTCCAGAAACTGCCGACTACTGCGACACCGCTCGTAAACCAACTTCCGAGCGTGGCCGGAAAAAGAATGAGCGAAGAAGCGAAGATCGGCGGAATCACGCCCGACATGTTGAGCTTGAACGGCAGGTGCGAGCTCTGCCCGCCGTAGACGCGGTTGCCGACCTGGCGCTTGGCGTAGTTGACGAGGATCTTTCTCTGCCCGCGCTCGACGAAGCACACGAACGCGGTCACTGCCACCACCGCGACCGCGATCAGGATCGCCACCAGCGGATGCATGGCGCCGGTACGCACCAGTTCCAGGGTGCCGGCGATGGCGCTGGGCAGGCCCGCCGCGATGCCCGCGAAAATGATGATCGAGATGCCGTTGCCCAGGCCGCGCTCGGTGATCTGCTCGCCGAGCCACATCAGGAACATGGTGCCGGTCACCAGCGTGGTCACGGTCGTGATGCGGAACATGAGGCCCGGATCGAGCACCAGGTTCGGCTGCGATTCGAGCGCGATGGAGATGCCGGTGGCCTGGAACAGCGCGAGGAACACGGTCCCGTAGCGGGTGTACTGGGTGATTTTGCGCCGCCCGGTCTCGCCTTCCTTGCGCAACTGCTCGAGCTGCGGGTTCACCGCGGTCATGAGCTGCATGATGATCGAGGCAGAAATGTACGGCATGATCCCGAGCGCGAAGATGGTGAAGCGCGACAGGGCGCCGCCGGAAAACATGTTGAACATGCCGAGGATCCCGCCCTGCTGCCCCTTGAACAGTTCGGCGAGCACGTTCGGGTCGATGCCCGGCACCGGGATGTGCGCGCCGATGCGGAACACGAACAGCGCCCCGAGAAGAAACAGCAGTCGCTTCTTCAGGTCGCCGAATTTGGCGGTCTTGCCTGCGCCGGGAAGTGCCGTCACCAAGCGGGCTTACTCCTTCGCTTTCTTGACTTTTGCCACGAGCTTCTTCTCCACCGGCGGCGCCGCTGCGGGCTCTTCATATTTGCCGCCCGCGGCTTCGATCGCCGCGCGTGCGCCCTTGGTCGCCTTCACGCCCTTGAGGCTCAATTTGCGCGTGAGTTTTCCGGACAGGATCACTTTCGCTGCGCTCGCCTCGCGCGGCACGACGCGTTCGGCCTGCAGCACGGCAAAATCAATGTCGGTGGCCTTCATGCGCTCCAGATCCGAAAGGCGCACTTCGGCGGTCGCGTTGCGCGTGAGCGAAGCGAAGCCGCGCTTGGGCAGGCGCCGGTGCAGCGGCATCTGGCCGCCTTCGAAGCCGACCTTGTGGAAGCCGCCCGCGCGCGCCTTCTGGCCCTTGTGCCCCAGGCCCGCGGTCTTGCCCCAGCCCGAGCCCATGCCGCGCCCGACCCGGTGGCGCGCTTGGCGCGCGCCCGCTGCCGGTTTCAGTCCGTTGAGTCGCATGCTAGTTCTCCAGCCTGACGAGATAGGACACGCGGTTGATCATGCCGCGCACCTCGGGGGTGTCGACCAGTTCGACCACGTGATTGAGACGCCTGAGCCCAAGGCCGCGCACCGTTGCGACGTGCCCGGTCTTGCAACCGTTGGTGCTCTTCACGAGCTTGACTTTGATTTTCTTGTCCGCCATGGCCCGTCCTAGTTAAGGATCTCCTCGACCTTCTTGCCGCGCTTGGCGGCAATCTCGGCCGGCGTGTTCATCGCCTGCAGGCCTTGCAGCGTCGCGCGCACCACGTTGTACGGATTGGTCGAGCCGAAGCACTTGGCGAGCACGTTGGTGACGCCCATCACTTCGAACACCGCGCGCATCGGGCCGCCGGCGATGATGCCGGTTCCCTCCGACGCCGGTTGCATGAGGACCTTCGCCGAACCATGGTGGCCGATGACGGTGTGGTGCAGGGTGCCGCTTTTCAGTTTCACCTTGAACATGGAGCGGCGCGCTTCCTCCATCGCCTTTTGCACCGCGACCGGAACTTCGCGCGCCTTGCCCTTGCCCATGCCGATGCTGCCGTCGCCGTCGCCCACCACGGTGAGGGCGGCGAAGCCGAGCACGCGGCCGCCTTTCACCACCTTGGTGACGCGGTTGACCGCGATCATCTTCTCGCGCAGCCCGTCGCCGCGCTCTTCCTGCTGCTGCATCCGTCTTGCCTGCATTTTGGCCATTGCGAATCCCTTAGAATTTGAGCCCGCCGGCCCGTGCCGCCTCGGCAAGCGCTTTCACCCGGCCGTGGTACCTGTAACCCGCGCGATCGAAGGCCACGCTCTGAATGCCCGCCGCCTTCGCCTTTTCCGCGATGCGCTGGCCGACGGCTTCGGCGGCCTTTTTGGAGCTGCCGCTTTTCATTCTGGTGCGCAGTTCCTTCTCCAGGCTGGAAGCGCTGGCGAGCACCTTGTCGCCGCCGGGGGAGGTGATCTGCGCATAGATATGCACGTTGGTACGGTGCACCGTAAGGCGCACCGCGCCGATTTCGCGGATCTTGAGCCGGGTCTGGCGCGAACGGCGCAGGCGGGCGGAATTTTTGTCGATCATAGTGACATGTCCAAGATTGCCAAGGTTGCGTTACTTCTTCTTCGTCTCTTTGAGCACGATGGCCTCGCCCGTGTAGCGCACGCCCTTGCCCTTGTAGGGCTCGGGGGGCTTCACGTCGCGGATCTCCGCGGCAATGCGGCCCACGAGCTGCTTGTCGATGCCGGTGACCACGATTTCGGTCTGGGTCGGCGTCGTCACCTTGATCCCGTTGGGCATCTGCTGCACCACTGGATGCGAGAAGCCGAGCGACAGGTTGAGCTTGTCGCCCTGGGCCTGGGCCCGGTAGCCGACCCCGACCAGCGCCAGTTTCTTCTCCCAGCCCTTGGTGACCCCGGTCACCATGTTGGCCACCAGCATGCGCATGGTGCCGGACATGGCATTAGCGTGATTCGAATTGCCCAGCGCCTTGCACTTGAGGGTTTCGCCGTCCTTCTCGACGCCGACGTTCGGGTCCATCGGGCGCACGACGGTGCCGAGCGGTCCCTTCACCGAAATCTGCGCCGGTGTGATGTTCACCTCGACGCCCTTGGGCAGCGGAATGGGATTCTTTGCGATGCGCGACATGGCCGTTTCCTCAGGCGACGATGCAGATGACTTCGCCGCCGACGCCCGTGGCGCGCGCCTTGCGGTCGGTCATCACGCCGCGCGAGGTGGAAACGATCGCCACGCCCAGGCCGTTCATGACCTGCGGCAGGCTGTTGCGGTCCTTGTAGACGCGCAGGCCGGGCTTGGAGATGCGCTCGAGGCGCTCGATCACCGGGCGGCCGGCGTAGTACTTGAGGCCGATGCGCAGCACTTTCTTCGCGCCGTCCTCGCGCACCGCGAAATCCTCCACGTAGCCCTCGTCCTTCAGCACCTGGGCGATGGAAATTTTCAGCTTGGAACAGGGCATGCCGACTTCCACCTGCCCGACCATCTGGGCATTGCGGATGCGGGTCAACATGTCTGCGATCGGATCGCTCATGCTCATCTCGGACTCCTTACCAGCTCGCCTTGATCACACCCGGCACTTCGCCGTGCAGCGCGAGTTCGCGCAGCTTGATGCGTCCAAGACCGAATTTCCGGTACACGCCACGCGGGCGCCCGGTCAGCGCGCAGCGGTTGCGCAGGCGCACGGGCGACGCGTCTCGCGGCAGCCGCTGCAGCTTGGCGCGCGCGGCCTCGCGGTCCTCGTCGGCGGCCTTGACGTCGCGGATCACGGCGATCAGCGCGGCGCGCCTCACCTTGAACTTCTCCACGGTCTGGCGGCGGAATTTGTCACGCAGCTTCACTGAGAGCTTGGCCATGCGGGTCAGCCTTTCTGTTCTTGCATGTTCGGTGCCGGCGGATTCTGTTCCGCGCGGGCCTGTACCGGCTTGTGGGGTTCCTGCTTCACCTGCTCGACGCGGAACGGGAAACGGAACGCCGTGAGCAGCGCGCGCGCCTCGTCGTCGGTCTTCGCCGTGGTGTTGATGGCGATGTCGAGCCCGCGCAGGGCGTCGATCTTGTCGTATTCGATCTCGGGGAAAATGATCTGTTCCTTGACGCCCAGGCTGTAGCTGCCGCGGCCGTCGAAGGCGCGGTTGGACACGCCCCTGAAGTCGCGGATGCGCGGGATCGCGATGTTGACGAGGCGGTCGAGGAACTCGTACATGCGCGCGCCGCGCAGGGTCACCATGCAGCCCACCGGGTAACCGGCGCGCACCTTGAAGTTGGCGATCGACTTGCGCGTCTTGGTCACCACCGGCTTCTGTCCAGCGATGCGGGTCATGTCGGCGACGGCGTGGTCGAGCACCTTCTTGTCGTTCACCGCTTCGCCGACGCCCATATTGACGACGATCTTCTTGATCCGCGGCACCTGCATCACGGAGGTGTAGCCGAATTTCTTCATCAGGTCGGGCACGATTTTTTCGCGATACTGGATCGCGAGCCGCGCCGGTGGCGCGGGAATCTTCGGGCCGGACTCGACAGGCGGCGCGACAGCCTTCTTCGCCTGCTGCTCTTTCTTCGGCGCCTTTGGCTGCTGCTGTTGCGCCGGCTGCTGCTTGGGGTTTGCGTCCTTGTCTTTGTCTTTGTCTTTTGCCATAACCGGTCCTTACGCGTCCACCTGTTCGCCGTTCGAGCGGAAGACCCGCACTTTGCGCCCGTCGCCCAGAAGCTTGAAGCCGACGCGGTCGGCTTTCTTGGTCGCCGGGTTGAAAAGCGCGATATTGGAGACGTGGATCGGCATGTCCTTGTCGACGATGCCGCCGGTCTGGTTCTTCATCGGGTTCGGCCGCTGGTGCTTCTTCGCCCGGTTCACGCCTTCCACCACGACGTGCTCGGCGTCCACGCGGCGCAGCACCGTGCCGCGCTTGCCCTTGTCGCGGCCGGAGATCACCACGACCTCATCGCCCTTTTTTATGCGTTGCATCAGAGCACCTCGGGTGCAAGCGAAACGATTTTCATGAAGCGCTCGGTGCGCAGTTCGCGCGTCACCGGCCCGAAGATGCGGGTGCCGATGGGCTCGAGCTTGGGCGTGAGCAGCACCACCGCGTTGCTGTCGAAGCGCACCAGCGAACCGTCGCCGCGGCGCACGCCCTTGGCGGTGCGCACCACGACGGCGTCGTAGACCTCGCCCTTCTTGACGCGGCCGCGCGGCGCCGCATCCTTGATGCTCACCTTGATCACGTCGCCGATCGAGGCATAGCGGCGTTTCGAGCCGCCCAGCACCTTGATGCACATGACGGAGCGCGCGCCGGTGTTATCGGCGACATCCAGCACGGACTGCATCTGAATCATTGTTGCCTTCCTCTCCAACTTGCTGACCGAGGGTCAGCAGTTTTGGGTCCCCGCAGTTAACTTACCAGGGGGAAAAGTGCTTAATTTTAAACGGCTTTCGACTTCTCTACAAGCCGCGTCACCGTCCAGGACTTGGTTTTCGAGATCGGCCGGCCCTCGGCGATCTCGACCAGGTCGCCCTCCTGGAACGTGCCGGTGGCGACATGCGCGTGGTACTTGCTCGAGCGCGTGATGATCTTGCCGAACTCGGCATGCTTTACGCGGCGCTCGACCCGCACCACCACGGTCTTCTGCATCTTGTTGCTCACCACGCGGCCCACCAGCTTGCGCTGGTTTTTGACGGGAACTGCGGCGTGGGCGGCCGGCTGCACGCCGGCTGCTGTGCTTGCTGTCTGGCTCATTTAGCGGCCTTCTCGTTGATGACGGTGCGTGCACGCGCGATGTCGCGCCGCACCTTCTTGATCTGGCTGGTGTTGGCGAGCTGCTGCGTCGCATGCTGCATGCGCATGCCGAACTGCGCCTTGAGCAGCTCGTTGAGTTCCTTCTGCAGCTCGTCGCCGTTCTTGGCGCGAAGTTGACTGGCTTTCATGGTCGCCTTTTTCCTTTTCTGTCCTTATCCCAGCAACCGGCTCACGGACACGGTCCTGAACGGCAGCTTGGCCGCGGCCAGGGCGAAAGCTTCCTTCGCGAGCGCCGCATCCACGCCGTCCATCTCGAAAATGATCTTGCCCGGCTGGATTTCACAGACGAAATACTCCGGATTGCCCTTGCCGTTGCCCATGCGCACTTCCGCCGGCTTGCGCGAAACGGGCTTGTCCGGGAAAACGCGGATCCAGACCCGGCCGCCGCGCTTGATGTGGCGCGAGAGCGTGCGGCGCGCCGCCTCGAGCTGGCGCGCGGTGAGGCGGCCGCGGCCGAGCGCCTTCAGGCCAAACTCGCCGAAGGAGACCTTGTTGCCGCGCGTGGCGATGCCCGTATTGCGGCCCTTCTGCTGCTTGCGGTACTTGGTGCGTGCGGGTTGCAGCATGGCTTAGTCTTTCTTGCCGGCGTCGTCTTTGACGATTTTCCTGGCGCGCTTGACGGTAGTCCTGGGCGCCGCGGCTTCGGTCTTTTTCGGCGCCGTCTTCTTGTCGCCGTCAGCCCTGGCGCCTTCAACCCTCTTCGCCGGGGCGCGCTTCGCGCCGATCTTCGGCGCAGGCTTCTTGGCGCGCTTCGGTTCGGCCAGCGCCTCGGGCTGCGCAAGCGCCGGGGCCACCGTGGATGCGAGCGCGGCCTGTGCCTCGCCCTTGGGCATGACCTCGCCCTTGTAAACCCAGACCTTGATGCCGATCACGCCGTAGCTGGTCTTCGCCGCGCCCATGCCGTAGTCGATGTCGGCGCGCAGCGTATGCAGCGGCACCCGGCCCTCGCGGTACCACTCCGTGCGCGCGATCTCGTGGCCGTTCAGGCGCCCCGCGCTCATGATCTTGACGCCCTGCGCGCCCAGGCGCATGGCGTTCTGCATCGCGCGCTTCATGGCGCGGCGGAACATGATGCGCTTCTCGAGCTGCTGCGCGATCGAATCGGCGATGAGTTGCGCATCGGTCTCGGGCTTCCTGATTTCCTCGATGTTCACGTGCACCTGCTGCACGCCCATGATGCGGCGCAGCTGGGCCTTGAGCGCCTCGATCTCCTCGCCCTTCTTGCCGATCACCACGCCCGGCCGCGCCGAGAAGATGGTGATGCGCGCGTCCTTGGCCGGACGCTCGATGAGCACGCGGCCGACGGAGGCGTGCGCGAGCTTCTTCTTGAGGAAGGAACGCACCTTGATGTCCTCGGCCAGCATCCCCGCGAAGTTGCGGTTGTTCGCGTACCACTTGGAGCTCCAGTTGCGGTTTACCGCAAGCCGGAAGCCGGTCGGATTGATTTTCTGTCCCATGGGTTTTGCCTTTTATTCCTTCTAATCTCCGACCGTCAGGTAGATGTGGCAGGAGTGCCGCAGCACCCTGGTGCCGCGCCCCTTGGCGCGCGCGTGGAAGCGTTTCTGGAACGAGCCGCGCTCGACGTGGATCGTCTTTACCTTGAGCGCGTCGATGTCCGCGCCGTCGTTGTGCTCGGCGTTGGCGATCGCGGACTCGAGCAGTTTCTTGATCAGGGCCGCACCCGCCTTGGGCGAGTAGGCGAGGATGTTGATCGCCTGGTCGACTTTCTTGCCGCGCACCAGGTCCGCCACCAGCCGGCCCTTCTGGGCCGACAGGTGTGCGCCGCGCAAGCTCGCTTTCGTTTCCATGTCTGCTCCTTACTTCTTCGCCGGTGCCGCAGGCGCGGCCGCTGCCGGGGCAGCCGCCGCCGGCGCCGCGGCGCCCGCGCCGATGCCACCGCCCGGAGGTCCGCCAGCCTTGGCCGCCGCTGCCGCCTCGGCGGTGCGCTTGCCGGCTGCCGAATGGCTCTTGAAGATGCGCGTGAGCGCGAATTCCCCCAACTTGTGCCCGACCATGTTCTCGGTCACGTACACGGGGATGTGCTGCTTGCCGTTGTGCACCGCCAGCGTCAGGCCGACGAAGTCGGGCATCACCGTCGAGCGCCGCGACCAGGTCTTGATCGGGCGCTTGTCGTTGCCGCCGCGCGCCTTGTCGACCTTCTGCATCAGGTGGTAGTCCACGAAGGGACCCTTCTTGATTGAGCGAGCCATGGGCTATCCCTTATTTCGCGCGCCGGTCGCGCACGATCATCGCCTGCGTCCGCTTGTTGCTGCGGGTCTTGAAGCCCTTGGTCTGCACGCCCCAGGGCGAAACCGGGTGGCGTCCCGATGAAGTGCGGCCTTCGCCGCCGCCGTGCGGATGGTCGATCGGGTTCATCGCCACGCCGCGCACCGTCGGCTTGACGCCGCGCCAGCGCTTGCGGCCCGCCTTGCCGATCGATTCCAGGTTGTGTTCCTCGTTGCCGACTTCGCCGATGGTGGCGCGGCACTCCACGTGCACTTTGCGGATCTCGCCCGAGCGCAGCCGCAGTTGCGCGTAGGAACCCTCGCGCGCCAGCAGCTGCGCCGAAGCGCCTGCCGAGCGGGCCAGCTGCGCTCCCTTGCCCTGCAGCATCTCGATGCAATGCACCGTGGTGCCCACCGGAATGCTCTTCAACGGCAGCGTATTGCCGGCCTTGATCGGTGCTTCGGCGCCCGATACCAGCTGCGCGCCCGCGCTCAACCCCTTGGGCGCGATGATGTAGCGGCGCTCGCCGTCGGCGTAAAGCAGCAGGGCGAGGTGGGCGCTGCGATTGGGGTCGTATTCCAACCGCTCGACGGTGGCCTGGATGCCGTCCTTGTCGCGGCGGAAATCCACCACGCGATAGTGCTGCTTGTGGCCGCCGCCCTTGTGCCGCACCGTGATGCGGCCGTGGTTGTTGCGGCCACTGCCCCTCAACTGGCGCTCGATGAGCGGCCAGTGCGGTTCGCCCTTGTGCAGATCGGGCGTGACCACCTTGACGAGCGCGCGCCGGCCTGGCGAGGTCGGCTTTACTTTCATCAATGGCATGGTTTACTCCGTCGCCGCAAAGTTGATTTCCTGGCCGGCGGCGAGACGCACGTAGGCCTTCTTCCAGTTGTTGCGGCGGCCCATGAAGCGGCCGAATCGCTTCTTCTTGCCCTTCACGCGGCTCACCGTCACCGAGTCCACCTTGGTCTTGAACAGCAGCTCCACCGCGGCCTTGATCTCGGGCTTGGTGGCGGCATCGGCGACGCGGAACACGTACTGGCGGTTCTTGTCCGCGACGCGCGTGCTTTTCTCCGAGACCACCGGGGCGAGCAGCACCTGCATGAGCTGCTCGGCGTTGTACTTGCGCAGCGCGGTCATTTGAACATCTCCTCGAACCGCGCCACCGCCTTCTTCGTCAGCAGCACGTTCGGGTAGCGCACCAGCGCGACCGGATTGGCCTGCTGCACGCCGATCACTTCGACGTTGTGCAGGTTGCGCGAGGAAAGCGTCAGGTTCGCGTCCATTACATCGGTGATTACGAGCACCTGGTCGAAGCCCATCGCCTTCACCTTCTGCGCGAGCAGTTTCGTCTTCGGCTGCTCGAGCTTGAACTCGTCGACCACGCGGATGCGGTCTTCGCGCGCCAGCTGCGACAGGATCGAGGCCATGCCGGCGCGGTACATCCTGCGGTTCACCTTTTGCGAGAAGTTCTCGTCCGGCGTATTGGGGAAGATCTTGCCGCCGCCGCGCCAAAGAGGGCTGGAAGTCATGCCGGCGCGCGCACGGCCGGTACCTTTCTGCCGCCACGGCTTCTTGGTCGAATGGCGCACTTCGCCGCGATCCTTCTGCTTGCGCGTGCCCAGGCGCGCGTTCGCCTCGTAGGCGACCACGAGCTGGTGGATCAGCGCTTCGTTGAAGTCGCGCGCGAAAATCTCGTCCTTGGCGGACACCGTGCCGGCCGAGCCCTTGTCGCCGCCTTTTTCGCTGATGAGCTTGAGTTCCATGCTCAGGCCTTCACCGCGGGTTGGCCGCCCCTGGCGGCCTTGACTGCAGGCAGCACCACGATATCGCGGCCCGCGTAACCCGGGACCGAACCCTTGATCAGCAGCAGCTGGCGCTCGGCGTCGATGCGCACCACGACCAGGTTCTGGATCGTGCGCTGCTTGTCGCCGAGGTGTCCGGCCATCCGTTTGCCGGGAAACACGCGGCCCGGGTCCTGGCGCTGGCCGGTGGAGCCCTGGGCGCGCGTCGTGATCGAGTTGCCGTGCGTTTCGCGGTTGGAGGAGAAGTGGTGGCGCTTGATGACGCCGGCAAAGCCTTTGCCGATGGTCGTGCCCTGCACGTCCACCTTTTGCCCGACCTTGAAAATTTCGACGCCGATCTTGCCGCCGACCTTCAGGTTGGCGAGGTCCTTGGCCTCGGCGCGGAATTCGCGCAGCACATGGCCGGCTTCGACGCCAGCCTTGGCGAGGTGCCCCGCCAGCGGCTTCTTCACGCGGCTCGCGCGCCGCTTGCCGAACGCGACCTGCACGGCCGCATAGCCGTCCTTGTCCGCGGTCTTGATCTGCGTGATCCGGTTGTCGGAGACGTCGAGCACGGTCACCGGCTGGGCGTCGCCCTCGTCGGTGAAGATGCGCATCATGCCGACCTTGCGGCCGACCAGTCCTATCGTCATACGA
>CAZTSJ010000326.1:0-13285 GCA_964616875.1 uncultured Bordetella sp.
GTTAGGCGTCACCCCAGGGAAGAACGGCTTACACTTGTAGACCTCGTTTGCTGCCGGGAGCTCACAATGTTCGATCTCCGAAGGGACAGTGGTGCACCGGCTGACGATCGCACCGCGGTTCGTGCTCAACCCTCCTGCACACGGCGCAGACTGGCAGTCATTGCCCTTGCTGCGTTCGTTCTTGGGTCAGAAGCAGTAGCAGCCCCTGCTATTCCAGTAGCGACAAGCCCTGAGGAGGTCGGGATGTCTTCTGCTCAACTCGCCCGCATCGAGGAGGTGACGAGTGGGCACATGAAGTCGGGACTTGTGCCAGGCGCAGTGATGCTCGTCGCGCGCAAGGGGAAGGTCGCCTGGTACAAGACCATGGGTCATCGCGATCGCGAGGCCGGCGATCCAATGCGCAGTGACGGCATCTTCCGCATTTACTCGATGACCAAGCCCATTGTCAGTATCGCGACAATGATGCTGGTGGAGGAAGGTCGAATCCAGCTCGGCGATCCCGTCTCCAAATACCTGCCAGAGTTTGCGGGCATGAAGGTCGGTGTCGAGAAGACGGATCTATCAGGCAAGCCGATATTTTTATTGGTGGACGCCGATCGCGCGATGACAATCCAGGACCTCCTGCAGCACACATCCGGCCTGATTTACGGATCTCGTGGCAAATCGCCGATAAATGACGCCTACACTCAGGCGAAGATTGGCGATCGAGGAATAGCGACCCAGGAGTTTGCATCTCGTGTATCGAAGCTTCCACTGCGATTCTCTCCCGGGACGAAGTGGGAGTACGGAATCTCAACGGATGTGCTAGGTCGTGTCTTGGAGGTGGTTGAGAAGAAGAGTCTTGGGGAAGTGCTCCATGCCCGGATCCTTGGTCCACTTGGGATGGTGGATACGGCATTCTTCGTGCCGTCCGAAAAGACCGGCCGTGCTGCGCAGCCGTGGCAGCGCCCCGGGATCGCGCCGTCACCGAGATTTGACGTTTCGGTGCGACCGGCCTTCGAGTCTGCAGGCGGCGGGCTGGTCGGCACTGTGGAGGACTACCTGCGCTTCGCCCTGATGCTCGCGAATGGCGGGGAATTCCAAGGCAAGCGGTTTGTGAGCAAGCAGACCGTGGATCTCATGACCACCGTCCACTTGGACAAGTCCATACCGCGCCGGCCCGGGTCCGGATTCGGCTTGGGATTCGAGGTGAGAACCCCGGACGGCCAAGCCGATTTGCAAGGGTCTGGGTGGGACTATGGCTGGTCCGGCAACGCAGGGACCATCTTTTGGATCAACCCCAAGGAGGAGTTGATCGGGATCTACATGGTGCAGGTTGCCGATAGCGATCGAGTGATGTTGCGGAACCAGTTTCGCAGCATGGTGTACGCAGCGATCAACCGCCAGTGACGCCCAACCCCTTGCCCAACCGGACGCAATGCGCCGGTTAGCTCAAACGGTAAGTACCGGATTAGACCCCATGCTTGAACTTAGACCCACTTGCGAACACTGCAACCGGCTGCTCTCACCCGAATCGGCGGAGGCGTGGATCTGCTCGTACGAATGCACGTTCTGCGGCGACTGTGTCGAGCGCGTGCTGCGGAACGTGTGCCCAAACTGCGGCGGCGGCTTCATGCCGCGGCCGGTGCGGCCCTCGAAAGATTTGAAGGGCGGCAACTACCTGGGCAAGCATCCGGCCGGCAGCAAGGTGAAGCACCGGCCGGTGGATGCCGCGGCGCACGCGAAGTTCGCGGCAGCGATCAAAACCATTCCGCCCGAGCGGCGATAAGCGAGCAACCATGGCCCAGGCACGTCCCAAGGCAACTTCCAAATTACTGCAGGAAACCAGCCGCGCGATCGTGACGGAGTGGCGCTTCGCACCGGGCGCGGAAACCGGCTGGCACCGGCACGCGCACGACTACATCGTGGTGGTGCTCACGGCCGGCAAGCTGATGCAGGAGACGAACAACGGCGAGATCGTGACCGAGCTCGCGGCCGGCCAGTCCTACGCGCGCGAAGTCGGCGTCGAGCACAACGTGGTCAACCCGAACCCGCACGAATTCGTCTTCGTCGAGGTCGAGCTGAAGTGAGGCGATCGACTGCGCGAGCGCCGCGCAAGCCGCCTTCCAAACTCATATGCCTTGAGACCTACTGGTCCGACCGGCATCTGCAGGCATTCCGTGAGCGCTCGGTGCGGCCGTTCTTCGAGGGCCTCGCGGCGCAGCTCGAGCCGCCGCTGGCGGTGGCGCACCGCTTCATGGATTCGCCCGCGCAGCTCGCCGCCTACACGCGGCGCAAGGAAGGCTTGCTGTGGCGCGACCCGCAGACCTTCGATACGCCGGTGTACTACCTGTCCTTCCACGGTTCGCCGGGAAAGATCCACACCGCGCTGACCAGGATCGGCCCGGCGGCGCTGTGCCGGGCCTTCGCCGGCTGGGGCAAGGCCTACGACAACCTGGTGTATTTCGGCGCCTGCAGCGTGTTCCAGGGCAAGCGCGGTGAGCGTTTCGCGCGTGATTTCCTCAAAAGTTCGGGCTGCCGCGCGGTCGTGGGCTACATGACGGATGTCAACTGGATGGACAGCATGCTGACGGACCTCCTGTTCCTGCGGCGCTTCTACGCCGACCCGGCGCCCTGGAAGAACCTGCGCGCCATCCACGACTCGGTGCTCGCCGACTTCGCCCCGGCGCGTGCCCTCGGCCACGTCTTGCACATCCGCGGCGGCTGAGTTACTTTAGGCCTCATCTATTCAGGTCTGGAGTATCGAGCATGGATCGGGAGACCGCCGCCCGCACCGGGGACCACCAGGCGCTGCGGCTCTGGCTGCGCCTGCTGACCTGCTCGCAGCTGATCGAGCGCGAGGTGCGGGCGCGGCTGCAGGGGCGCTTCGACACCACGCTGCCGCGCTTCGACCTCATGTCGCAGCTCTGGCGCTACCCCGGCGGCCTGAAGATGAACGAGCTCTCGCGCCACCTGATGGTGACCGGCGGCAACGTCACCGGCATCGTCGATCCGCTGGAAAAAGAAGGCCTGGTCGAGCGCACCGCCGAGCCCGCCGACCGGCGCGCCTACCGCGTGCGCCTGACGCGCGCCGGCCGCAGGGCTTTCGCCGACATGGCACGCGCGCACGAGGGCTGGATCGTGGAGTTGCTCGGCGGGTTGTCGCGCAAGGAGCAGGCGGACACATACCGACTGCTGGCGAGAATGAAGCAGGTCACCATGGAGGCGGGATCATGATCGAGGCGAAGCATTTCCTCTGGAAGGCCGAGGGAAAAGTCGGCGTGATTACGCTCAACCGGCCGGAGAAGAAGAATCCTTTGACGTTTGAGTCGTATGCCGAGTTGAGGGATTTATTTGTAAAGTTAAAGCAAGAAAAGAACATCAAAACAATTGTCGTGAACGGAGCAGGAGGCAATTTCTGCTCGGGCGGCGACGTGCACGAGATCATCGGACCGCTGACCAGGATGAAGCTGCCGCAGCTGCTCGAATTCACGCGCATGACGGGCGACCTCATCAAGGCGATGCGGCATTGCCCGCAGCCGGTGATCGCGGCCGTGGATGGTGTGTGCGCGGGGGCAGGGGCGCTGATCGCGCTGTTTTCCGACCTGCGCTACGGCGCACCGGACGCGAAGGTGGCGTTCCTCTTCACGCGCGTCGGGCTCGCGGGCTGCGACATGGGTGCCTGCGCCATGCTGCCGCGCGTGATCGGGCAGGGCAGGGCGGCGGAACTCCTCTACAGCGGGCGTTCGTTTTCGGCCGAGGAAGGCCTCGCCTGGGGCTTCTTCAATCGCATAAGCGATCATGTTTTGGATCTTTCAATGCAAACTGCAAAAGAACTTGCTGCCGGCCCGACCTTCGCCCACGGCATGACGAAGAAAATGCTGCACCAGGAGTGGAACGCGGGCCTCGACGAGGCGATCGAGATGGAGGCCGAGGCGCAGGCGATCTGCATGCAGACGAAAGACTTCCACCGCGCCTACGAGGCCTTCGCGGCGAAGAAAAAACCGCTCTTCGAAGGCGACTGAGGCAAGCATGCGCTCGGCCCACCTCGATACCTTTGCGCGCGACAACCTGCCGCCGCGGGAGCAGTGGCCGGAATTCCGCTTCGATCTGCCGGAGCTGCAGTACCCGGAGCGCATGAACTGCGCCGGCGTGCTGCTGGACGAGATGGTGCGCGCCGGGCACGGCGCGCGCATCGCGATTCGCGCGCCCGACGGCGAGTGCAGCTACGCGCAGCTGCTGGCGCAGGCGAACCGCATCGCCAACGTGCTGGTGCGCGACATGGGCCTGCAACCCGGCAATCGCGTCCTGCTGCGCGGCCCCAACAACCCGATGATGGCGGCCTGCTGGTTCGCGGTGTTCAAGGCGGGCGGCATCTGCGTCGGCAGCATGCCGCTGCTGCGCGCCAAGGAACTCACCGAAATGGTCAACAAGGCCCAGATCACGCACGCGCTCTGCGACAAGCGGCTGGATGCGGAGTTGAAGTTGGCTTTGCCTTCCTGCCCTTCTCTTGAATTCATCAAATATTGGTATGACGATGAAACGGATGCGCTGATAGAGAAGCAATCGACGACGTTCAAGAACGTGGATACGTCCGCGGAAGATGTCGCCTTGATTGCCTTCACTTCCGGAACAACCGGAAAACCCAAGGGCACGATGCATTTCCACCGCGACGTGATCGCGATGTGCGACTGCTTTCCGCGCTCCTGCCTGAAGCCCTCGCCGCAGGACGTATTCATCGGCTCCCCGCCGCTCGCCTTCACCTTCGGCCTGGGCGGCCTGCTGTGCTTTCCGCTGCGCTTCGGCGCGAGCACGGCGCTGGTGGAGAAATTTACTCCGGAATCGCTGCTCGAGTCGATCCACAAATTCAAGGCCACGATCCTCTTCACGGCGCCGATCATGTACCGCGCGCTGGCGGGCGTGTGGGACAAAAGCGGGCGCAGCTACGACCTGCGTTCGCTGCAGAAATGCGTCTCGGCCGGCGAGGCGCTGCCCGATTCGACGCGCCAGCTCTTCAAGCAGGCGAGCGGCATCGAAATCATCGACGGCATCGGCTCGACGGAGCTGATCCACATCTTCATCTCGCATGAGCCGGGGCACGTGAAGCGCGGCGCCACCGGCCACGCGCTTCCCGGCTACACCGCCGCGGTGCTGGACGAGAACGGCGAGCGCTGCGCGCCGGGCCAGATCGGGCGCCTCGCGGTCAAAGGCCCGACCGGCTGCCGCTACCTGGCCGATGAACGCCAGAAAGACTACGTCAGAAACGGCTGGAATCTCACGGGCGACGCCTACGTGATGGACATGGACGGCTACTTCATCTACCAGGCGCGTACCGACGACATGATCATCTCGGCCGGCTACAACATCGCCGGGCCGGAAGTGGAGGGCGCGCTGCTCTCGCACCCTGCGGTCGCCGAGTGCGGCGTGGTGGGGCAGCCCGACGAGGCGCGCGGCACCGTGGTGAAGGCTTTTGTCGTGCTCAGACCTGGCAACAATCCTGATGATGCAATGAAAAAAAATCTTCAGGAGCACGTGAAGCGGAACATCGCACCCTACAAGTACCCGCGCGAGATCGAGTTCGTGGCCGCGCTGCCGCGCACCGAGACCGGCAAGCTGCAGCGCTTCAAGCTCAGGACACCATCATGATGAAAAACCTGCAACCGCCGGGCTGGGCAAGGCCAAAAGGCTATTCGAACGGGATAGCCGCTGGGAAAACGGTTTTTATCGCCGGGCAGATCGGTTGGACCGGTGAAGGAAAATGGGAAGCAAAGGACTTCGCCGGTCAATTCCGCCAGACCTTGAAGAACACGCTCGCGGTGCTCGCCGAAGCCGGCGGGCGGCCCGAGCACATCGTACGCATGACCTGGTACGTCACCGACAAGAAGGAGTATCTCGGCGCAATCGCCGAGGTCGGCGCTGCCTACCGTGAGCTGATCGGCAAGCACTACCCGGCCATGGCGGTGGTGCAGGTTGCCGGCCTGATGGAGGATGCGGCGAAGCTCGAGATCGAGACCACCGCCGTACTGCCTGACACCCCATGAAGATTTCCATCGTCGGCGGCGGCCCCGGCGGCCTGTACTTCGGCTTGCTCGCGCAGAAGGCCTGGCCGCGCTGGGACATCACCGTCTACGAACGCAACCGGCCCGACGATACCTTCGGCTTCGGCGTGGTGTTTTCCGACCAGACGCTGGACAGCTTCAAGGCCTACGACGGGCCCTCCTACGAGATGATCCGGCGCCGCTTCGCTTACTGGGGCGACGTGGACGTGTCCTACAAGGGCCGCGTCATGCGCTCGGGCGGCAACGGCTTCTGCGGCTGTTCGCGCGTGGCGCTGCTGCACATCCTGCACGACCGCTGCCGCGAATTGGGCGTGAAGCTGGTTTTTCAAAAAGAAATTCAGAATCTGGAGGAATTTGCGGATTCCGACCTGATCGTCGTCGCAGATGGCATCAATTCCCAGCTGCGGGAAAAGAATCGCGCTCACTTCCAGCCCAGCGTCGACCTGCGGCCGAACAAATTCACCTGGCTGGGTTCCACCAAGCCGCTGGATGCTTTCAAGTATTTCTTCCGCGACACGCCACAAGGAATCATCCTCGCCCACTGCTACCAGTACGAGGAAGGCCGCAGCACCTGGGTGATCGAGACCGACGAAGCCACCTGGAAGAACTTCGGCTTCGACAGCAAGGACGAGGCGGAAATGGTTTTGAATTTACAAGAAATTTTTTCAAACGAACTGGACGGTCACCCACTAATCGCCAACCGCTCGCTGTGGCGCAACTTCCCCACCATCACCAACAAAACCTGGGTGAAAGGCAACGCCGTACTTGTGGGCGACGCCAAGGCGACGGCACATTTCTCGATCGGTTCGGGAACGAAGCTCGCGATGGAGGACGCGATTTCCCTTTTTGATTTTATTAAGAATGAAAAAACCGTCGAAAAAGCGTTAGAGCGTTACGATACCGGCCGGCGTGAAGAAGTCGAAAAAACACAGCACGCCGCCAACGTGTCGCTCGCCTGGTTCGAGCACATGCGGCGCTACTGGGACATGGACCCGCTGCAGTTCGCTTTCGGCGTCATGTCGCGCTCCAAGCAGATCACCTGGGAGAACCTCGAGCTGCGCGATCCGGAGTTCGTGCGCGAAGTCAGGTATTGGTTTTCCAAGAAAATAAAGGATCAAGGGCTCGACATTGATCTCGAAAATCCCCCGGTGCCGATGTTCACGCCGTTCCGGCTGCGCGGCATGACGCTGGAGAACCGCGTCGTGGTGTCGGCAATGGACCAGTACTGCGCGCGCGAAGGCGTGCCGACCGACTGGCACCTGGTGCACCTGGGCTCGCGCGCCATCGGCGGTGCAGGCATGGTGTTCGTCGAGATGACCTGCGTTTCGCCCGAGGGGCGCATCACGCCCGGCTGCACCGGGCTGTGGAATGAAGCGCAGCGCGATGCGTTCCGGCGCATCGTCGATTTCTGCCACGCGAATTCGAAGGCGAAGCTGTGCCTGCAGATCGGCCACTCGGGCCGCAAGGGCTCGACGCAACTGGGCTGGGAGAAGATGGATCATCCGCTGGAGAGCGGCAACTGGCCTCTGGTCTCGGCTTCTCCTATTCCTTACTACGAAGGCATTTCAGAAATTCCCGATGAGCTTTCCGTGTCTGAAATGCAAAAGATCATTTCACAATTCAAGCATTCGACACAGCTCGCGAACGAAGCCGGCTTCGACATGCTCGAAGTCCACATGGCGCACGGCTACCTGCTTGCGAGCTTCATCTCGCCGCTTACCAACAAGCGCACGGACGAATATGGCGGCTCTATCGAGAACAGAATGCGTTTTCCGCTTGCTGTTTTCAGTTCTTGTAGGAAAAAATTCCCCAAAGACAAACCCATGTCTGTACGGATCTCCGCGGCGGACTGGGCGCCGGGCGGCCTCTCGGGCGAAGACCTGGTGGCGCTGACGCGCATGCTCAAGGACGCCGGCTGCGACCTCGTCGACTGCTCCACCGGCCAGACGGTGCCGCAGCAGCGGCCGGTTTATGGCCGCATGTACCAGGCGCCGTACTCGGACTGGGTGCGCAACGAGGTCGGCATCGCGACCATGACCGTGGGCGCGGTCACCAGCGCCGACCAGGTGAACACCCTGCTTGCCGCCGGCAAAGCCGACCTGGTGGCACTGGGCCGCCCGCACCTCGCCAATCCCTACCTCACGCTGCAGGCCTCGGCCTGGTACCAGCACGCGAAGCAGTTCTGGCCGCCGCAGTACCTGGCCGGAAGGGACCAGGCCCTGCGCAATGCGCCGCGCGAGCGCGACGAGCTGACCGAGTTGCGGCTGCGGGCCCGGCCGGCCAGTCATGAAATCAAGGACTGACCAGGACGTAGCCTTTGCCGCGCATGCATACGCCCAGCGCCTGGCCTTCCTGCATCCGCACGTCGGCCTGACTGGGGCCGAAGGGCGCGCCGAAGCGGGGGTCGGCGTTGGTCATCCCCGGGTTGCCCACCGAGCCGAATCTGTCCTGCGTCAGCTTGCGGCAGGCGGCGAGGTCCCCGGCCAGCGCGGCGTCGTCGCCGCCCGGTTTGTGCCAGCGCACCGGGGTGCAGGCCGAAAGGCCCAGCGCGAGAGCAAGTGCAAAAAATGGTGAGGCCGGGCGGTGCATGATCCAGGGCGGATTCTAGTCTCGTCGCGTGGGTTAGGATGCCTTCCTCATGCACGCGAACATCGGCAAGTACGCGATCCGGAAATTGCTCGGCAAGGGCGCGACCGCCTCGGTGTATCTCGCCAATGACGCCTTTGCGGGCCGCGAGGTCGCGATCAAGGTGCTCGATGCGATGCCCTCCGACCCGGAAGAAGCGCGCCGCCAGCTCAAGTTCTTCCAGAACGAGGCCTCGCTCGCGGGCAAATTGCGCCACCCGCACATCGTGCGCATTTTCGACGCGGGCGTGGACAAGAAGGACGGCATGGACCTGCCCTACCTGGTGATGGAGCTGGTCGAGGGCACTTCGCTGCAACCGCACTGCGATCCCTCGCAGTTGCTGCCGATTTCGCGCACCGCGCAAATCGCCTATAAATGCTGCAAGGCGCTCGAGTACGCCAACACCGCGGGCGTGGTGCATCGCGACATCAAGCCGGCCAACATCATGCTGCGCCCGGACTTCGACATCAAAGTGTCGGATTTCGGCGCGGCGCAGCTCGCGCGCTCGGATACCACGCAGGTGGCGGGCGTGGGCTCGCCCGCCTACATGTCGCCCGAGCAGATTCGCGGCGGCGAAGAGATCGATTTCCGTTCCGACATGTTCTCGCTCGGCGGCGTCATGTATCACATGCTCACCGGGGCGCGGCCCTTCAGCGGCAGCACTGCCTACGAGCTCATGGACCAGATCCTCGGCAAGGAGCCGCCGCCGCCCTCGGCGGTGACTCCCGGCGTATTGCCGGCGCTGGACGAGATCGTGCTGCGCGCGCTGGGCAAGTCGCGCGCGGAGCGCTTCGAGAGCTGGAACGAGTTCGCTGCCGCGCTCGAGCCGATGCTCTCGGAGGAAGACAGCACCATGTCCAGCCTCTCCGACGTCGAGGAATTCAGCGCCATGCGCCGCCTCGCGTTCTTCGCTGGCTTTTCCGACACCGAGCTGTGGGAAGCGGTGCGCAAATGCCGCTGCCGCAAATTTTCCGCGGGCGCCGACCTGATCCGCGAAGGCGTCGAGGACGACCACATCTACGTGCTCGCCGCCGGCATGCTCAAGGTCACCCAGCGCGGCAAGCTGCTCAACGCGGTGAGCCCGGGCGAATGCGTGGGCGAGATGATCTACGCGCGGCGCAGGTCTGCGCCGCGCAGCGCTACCGTCACCGCGATGGAGATGAGCTGGGTGCTCGACCTGCGCATCTCGGACATCGACGGCTTCTCCGATTCCTGCCGCGCGCGCTTCAGCGAAGCGTTCCTGCGGGTGATGGCCGACCGCCTGTCGATGCTCGGCGGCCGGCTTATCTCGCTGATGCAGGAGAAGAACGTCGGTCTGGTGTAGGTCGGCCGATGCGGCTGCTGCTGCTCTCCAATTCACGCAATCCGGGCGGCGGCTGGCTCGATCACGCCGAGGGCGAGATCCGCGAGTTCCTCGGCCCACCGCGCGGCGCGCTGCTGTTCTTCCCGTTTGCCGCGGTGGCGCTGAGCTTCGACGCCTACGCGGCCATGGCGCGCAAGCGCTTCGCGAGGATGGGGTACCGGTTGATCGGCGCCCAGCGCGCGGACCTGTCCGCGGCGCGCAGTGCGGCAGGGTTCGTCGCCGGCGGCGGCAATACTTTCCGCCTGCTGGACGAAATGCAGCGTCGCGGCTGGCTCGCGGCGGTCAAGCGCGCTGTGCGCGGCGGCAAGCCCTTTATCGGCTGGAGCGCGGGCTCGAACCTCGCCTGCCCGAGCATCCGCACCACCAACGATATGCCGATCGTCGAACCTCGCTCGCTCGCAGCCATGGGCCTGGTGCCGTTCCAGCTCAACCCGCATTACACCGAGCGCAGCCTGGCGCGCCACGGCGGCGAGACGCGCGACCAGCGTATCGCCGAGTTCCAGGCGCTCAATCCCGGCGTGCCAGTGCTCGGCCTGCGCGAGGGCAGCCTGCTGCGCCTCGAGCGTGGTCGGCTCGAGCTGCGCCTCGGGCCGGGGGCAAGATTGTTCGCGAAATCAGGCAGAATGAAAAACTTCAAAGCCGGTGCGGATCTCTCTTTCCTGTTGAAATGAAAAAACTTCTATCCGTCGCGCTGCTTTGCCTGTCCTTTCACGCGCTCGGCTTCGAGCTGAATGGGCTCGTCCTCGGCGGCAAGGAGATCGAGGCGAAGAAAGCCATGCCGAGCGCGCGGTGCAAGGCGCTGGAGTGGAAGTCCGATGCCGCCGACCGGCGCTGCGACGATGCCAAGGTCTCGGTGGGCGGCGTCGAGACGCGCATCACGGTGTTCCTCAAGGCGGACGCGATCCAGGCTTACGACACACGCTTCGAAATCAAGGAACTGGAGCGCATGAAGGTGCATCTCAGGAAACGCTGGGGTGAACCGCTCGCCGAGGTGACCGAAGTCATCGCGAAACGCGACACGCCGGACCGCAAGGTGTTCAAAATGCGCTGGGAGAAGGGTGCCGACCGCGCGCTGTTGGTCGCGCAGCTGGAAAAAAAACGCGCCAGCCTCGAAGTGTCGCGCGGCAACTTCCCGGTGGAAATTTACCGCGTTAAGTAAAACCAGGGACAGACCACGATTTTCCTGTCCTTACTCAATCACCTCGTCCACGCGCACCCTTACCGACTCCGGAATCTTGATGCCGAGCGCGCGGGCGGTCTTCAGGTTCAGCACCATAAGCATCTTTCTGGACTGCTCCACGGGCAGATCCTCAGGTTTGGCACCCTTCAGAATCTGGTACACGTAGTCCGCGGCGCGCGCGTGCACTAACTGGAAGTCCGCGGAGTATGAGAGCAGACCGCCTGCGTCCACGTACTCGCGCCGCCCGTACACAACCGGAAGCTTCTCGCGCATCGCAAACTGGATGATCTGATCGCGATGCGGCAGGACAACAGCGACCGTGCCGACGACGATGCCCTGCAGGCCTTCGCGTTTGATCGCCGCAAAACTGCGCTCGAGTTCTGAACGCTCGCGGCCATCGAACAACTGGATCGACAGCTTCCGGGCGTGCGCATGCTCTTGAAGCTGGCGATACGCCAAAAGGACCGCCTGGTTGTACGGATCGCTCAGGTAGGCGAACCGCTTGCCTCCGGGAGAAATATCCTGCAGCAACTCGAACTGTTTGCTGATGAGATCCGTGGTAAGGGTCGACATCCCGGTCGCATTGCCGCCGGGGCGCGCCAAGCTCGCGACGAGTCCGGTGGCGACCGGATCCCCGATCTCCATGAACACGATGGGGATGCTCGACGTTGCCTTTTTTAAGGCGCTTGACGCAGGTGTCCCCCTTGTAACGATGATGTCGGGCTTGAGGGCCACCAGTTCCGCGGCGAGCGCAGGGAGTTTTTCCAAAGCTCCGCCCGTGTAGCGTGTCTCGTAGACCACGTCCATGCCTTCGACCATGCCCAGCTTCCGAAGGCGATTGCGGAACAATTTCCAGGTTTCGACGCGGGCGCTTTCCACGGCGTCGTCCAGGATCGCGATGCGGTAGACGCGCTTGGCGGGCTGCGCGAGAAGAGTGCGCGGGGCGACAAGTACCGTACCGCCGAACGCTGCGAAGGCACGGCGTTTCATGGCTCAACCTCCGGAACGCGAGCGAATCACGGCCGCAACGTCCTCGTAGATCGTGCGGCGATGGCCGATGGACATGATCATGATCTTCCTGGCACTGCGATCGATCTGGTAGACGATGCGAAACCGGCGCACTTTGTACTTTCTATACTCCTGCAGTTCCTGCTTGAGCGGCTCGCCTAGAGTCGGATCCTCGGTGATTGTGCGCATCGCTTCGCGAATACCGCGCTTCAGGTCGGGTGGAAAATGGCGGATGCGGTCCGCGATTCGCGGCGCAATTACAAGACTGTACCCGGCCACTAACGGGAGCGCTTGCGCGATCGGCGAAGCGGCACTCCGAATACCTCCTCGAACGACAACCCTTTTCCGCCTTTGGCAAAGTAGCGTTCGCTTTCGCGGATCTGCCGCATCATGTCAGGATCGCTCAGCACTTCCAGAGTGTCCTTCAGGCGCTCGTACTCGTGGACATTGACCAGCACCGCCGCGGGCCTGCCGTTGCGCGTCACGATGACCTCCTCCTCGCGTTCGAGGACGCCGGCCACCAGTTCCGGCAGGCGCGCCTTGACTTCCGTGATGGGCAGGGTTTTCGTCATCGCCAAGCCTTTTTCATGATGACCAGAAATCTGGTCAATCTCACACTGTAGGACTTCGGCGGCCGGCCTGTCAATTCAGCAATCGGCTCAGGTCGCCGCGCCGCCGATCGCGCCGGCCGCGCGCAGCGCGGCGATCTCCGGCGCGCCCAGGCCGAGCAGGTCGCGCAGCACTTCGTCGGTGTGCTGGCCGAGCCTGGGCGAGGGCGTGCGCACCGAGCCCGGCGTCGCCGAGAGGCGCGCCGGGACGCCCACCACCGGCACCTTGCCGACGCTCGGGTGGTCCATCTCCACCAGCGCGCCGCGCGCCTTGACCTGCGGATGCCGGACGACTTCGGCAAGGGTGTTGACCCTGCCCGCCGGAATTCCGCTCGCGACCAGCAGCGCCTCCCATTCCTCGAAGCTGCGCGTGAGGAACACTTCCTGCAGCTTCGCCACCAGGCTCGCGCGGTTGGCGTCGCGCGCGCGGTTGCTGCTCTAGCGCGGGCCGGCAGCACGTTCA
>CAZTSJ010000327.1:0-2514 GCA_964616875.1 uncultured Bordetella sp.
TGCAATATCGGTAGTGAGCGGGCCCAGCGTGTAGAACGGCGCCTCGTGGCAGTGCTCGAGCTCGAGCTCCATGTTCTCCCGGATCAACTGCATGGGCACGTGGCCGGGGCCTTCGATCATCACCTGGACGTCGTGCTTCCAGGCAATGGTTGTCAGTTCTCCCAGAGTCCTTAGTTCAGACAGTTGCGCTTCGTCATTGGCGTCATAGCCCGAGCCGGGCCGCAGGCCGTCGCCCAGGCTGAAGCTCACGTCGTAGGCCTTCATGATGTCGCAGATGTCCTCGAAGTGCGTGTAGAGGAAGCTCTCCTTGTGGTGCGAGAGGCACCACTTGGCCATGATCGAGCCGCCGCGAGAGACGATGCCAGTCATGCGCGTCGCGGTCATCGGCACGTAGCGCAACAAGACGCCCGCATGGATGGTGAAGTAGTCCACGCCCTGCTCGGCCTGCTCGATCAGCGTGTCGCGGTAGATTTCCCAGTTCAACTCTTCGGCCTTGCCGT
This sequence comes from uncultured Bordetella sp., assembly GCA_964616875.1. Taxonomy (GTDB): domain Bacteria; phylum Pseudomonadota; class Gammaproteobacteria; order Burkholderiales; family SG8-39; genus RBG-16-66-20. The sequence goes on from CAZTSJ010000327.1 coordinate 501, forward strand.
CCACCTTTTCCAGCGCCTGGTAGATCGGCACGGTACCGATCGGCACGGGAGAATTGCGGATGATCCACTCGCGCGTCTCGTGGATGTGCTTGCCGGTGGAAAGATCCATCACCGTGTCGCCGCCCCAGCGGATCGACCAGGTCATTTTTTCCACTTCCTCGCCGATGCCGGAAGACACCGCGGAGTTGCCGATGTTGGCGTTGATCTTGACGAGGAAATTGCGGCCGATGATCATCGGCTCGGATTCGGGATGGTTGATGTTGGCCGGGATGATGGCGCGGCCGCGCGCGACTTCGGAGCGCACGAACTCGGGCGTGATGAGATGCGGAATCGCGGCGCCGAAACTCTCGCCGCGGTGCTGCTTCATCATCAGTTCCAGCATTTTCTCGCCCGTCTTGCCGCCCGCCTTGAGGCTCTCGATGTAGCGCTCGCGCTCGAGGTTCTCGCGGATGGCGATGAATTCCATCTCGGGGGTGATGATTCCCTTGCGCGCGTAGTGCATCTGCGTGACGTTACCTACGCCTTTTCTCGGGTTTCTTTTCAGGTTGAACCGCAGCTCGGCCAGCTTGGGGTCGGCCAGTCTTTCCTTGCCGAATCTGGACGAGGGTTCCTTGAGCAACTCGGTATCGTTTCGTCCCAGAATCCAGGGCTCGCGCAAGGCCGGCAGGCCTGAGCGGATATCTATCTTGGCAGTCGGATCTGTGTAAGGACCCGAGCAGTCGTAAACATAGACCGGAGGGTTCTTCTCGCCCCCGAACATGCTAGGGGTATCCGATTGGCTCACTTCGCGCATCGGCACCTTCAATTCGCCAACATAGACCTTGCGCGAATTCGGCAGCGGCTTGATCGCTGCCTCGTCAACCTGCGCGGTAGCAGCTAGAAACTTGGGATTGGCATTCATGAGCGCTTCCTTCGGCCGCATTACCGGCATCAGGTTCTGAGGGACTCTCTCACCCGCTCCCCGACCCTCGGAGGCAGGACCCCTGCGTGAGACCACGATTATGCGCTTCTTGATGACGATTTGGCACCGCAGCATAATATGATTGAAGCCATGGGACTTTTCCAGCGTATTACCCGGCGTTCGATGGTCATGGTCGCGGTGGTGGCCCTGATCGTGCTGGCCGTTTCCGCAGCGGCCCTGCGCGGCCGGCAAAACGCCGCCGACGCCGCGGCGAACACCAAAGCCGCCGTCCAGGTGGCCGAATTCCTGCAGGACGATCTTTACATCGTCGAGCCGCGCACTCTGGACCGCGTGCTGCCGCTCACCGGTTCGCTGGCGCCGCTGACCGAGGCGACCGTCAAGGCCAAGGTCGCGGGCGAGCTGATCGCGGTCACGGTGCGCGAAGGCGAGAGCGTCAAGCAAGGGCAGATGCTGGCGAAGATCGATCTCACCGAGGTCGCGGCGCGGGTCGCCGCGCGCGAAGCCGACGTGGCGGCCGCGAAAGCACAACTGGTCTGGGCCGAGAAGAATCGCGCTCAGCAAAAAGCCCTGCTCGACAAGGCGTTCATCTCGCAGAGCGCCTTCGACAACATCCAGAGCAACTACGACGTCGCCATCGCCAAGCAGCATGCGGCCGAGGCCGAGCTCGTGGTGGCGCGCAAATCCCTGGGTGATGCGGTGCTGGTCGCGCCCTTCTCCGGCATCGTGTCGCTGCGCCACGCGCAGCCGGGCGAGCGCGTGGCGCTGGACGCCAAGGTGGTGAGCATCGTCGACTTGTCGCGCCTGCAGCTGGAGGCCTCGGTGCCACCGGCCGCCATCGGCCAGGTGCGCGTCGGCCAGACGATGAGTTTCCACGTCGAAGGCTTCGGCGAGCGTGAATTCGACGGCCGCATCGAGCGCATCAACCCGTCGGCCACCGCCGGTTCGCGCTCAATCAGCGTCTACGCGGTGATCGACAACCGCGAAGGCCTGCTGCGCGGCGGCATGTTCGCGCAGGGCGCCCTGACCCTGTCCAGTATCGCGGGGGCCCTCGCGGTGCCCGCCTCGGCAGTGCGCGAAGAAATCGGCCAGACC
>CAZTSJ010000328.1:0-12329 GCA_964616875.1 uncultured Bordetella sp.
ACCTGGTTGTTCACGATCGCGCGCAACCGGCTGGTGGACCATTGGCGCAAGCGCGGGCTCACGCTGGTGTCCCTCGACCAGGAGGAGGCAGCGCAGGCCGAGCCCCAGGCCGGCGCGGACCATGAGCCCGAGCGCGTGCTCGAGGCGAAGCAGAGCCTGGCCCGTTTCCGGCGCGCCCTCGAGGCGTTGCCGACGGTGCAGCGCGAAGCGTTCCTGCTGCACGAGGAAGCCGGCATGAGCGTGGCCGAGATCGCGCGCGCGACGGGCGCCAACGAGGACGCCGCCAAGAGCAGATTGCGTTACGCGCTGTCCAAGCTGAAAGAGGCCATGGGCGATGACTGAAGAGCGGGATCCGAAGATATCGGCGGCCTACCGCGAGCTGGGTGCGGAGGAGCCGTCGCGCGCGCTCGACGAGGCGATTCTCGCCGCCGCGCGGCGCGACGCCGGCGCCCGGCCGGCGCCACTCGCACAGCGCGCCGGCCGCCAGCGCTGGTACGCGCCGCTGGCCACCGCCGCGGTGCTCGTCCTCGCGGTTGCGATGACGCTGAACACGCAGACCGAGCATCCGGGCATCGAATCTCCCACGCTACAGACGCCCGAGAAGGTGGTCGCGAAGGCGCCTGAAAAGGACGCTGCGAATACGGTCGTTGCGCAGGAGGTGAAGATCGTCAAGCGCGAGGCCCCGGCCGCTGCAGTGCCTGCAGCACCTGCGCCTTCGGCGGCGCCCGAGCCAAAGCCGTTCATGGCGGAAAAGCCCGCCATGGCCGGCAGCGCGCGTGCGGACGATGCGCGGGACACTGCATCCAGCGTTTCCGGATCCCTTGCGCAGCCGCTCGAGGAGCGCAGGCTGCGCGACGCGCCAGCCGCGGCACGCGCTCCGCAGGCGCAGGCTGCTCCCGCGGAGGCGCTGGCGAAACGTTCCGCTCCTGCCGACCGCGCCGAGCTTGGTGCCGCCGCGACGCATGCCGAGGCGCCGGCAAGGATGCAGGCGCAGAAGCTGGCCGATACCCCCGAGCGCGAACTCGAGCGCATCGCCGAACTGCGCGCCCAGGGCAGGCACGAGGACGCGGACAAGGCGCTGGCGGAATTCCGCAAGCGCAATCCCGACTACAAACTTACCGAGGCCATGCGCGCGCGCGTCGAGCGGCGCTAGTTCCTGGGTCGTTCCCCTGCGGCCTGGAGGAAGACGGCGCAGGAATCGAGCTTGCCGAATTGCGCGCGCCGCGCCGCCTGATACTGGCTGCGCACCAGCGAGGCGATCGGCGCCGGACGGTCGAGCTCCTGCGCCAGCGCGAGGAAGTAGCGCAGGTCCTTGTCCATGAGCTCGAGCTGGAACTGGGGCGAGAAGTCGCGCTTGAACATTTTCGGCAGCTTGGTCTTCATCGCGCGCGAACCGGCCGCGCCTTCGTTGAGGACCTCCATCGCGGCATCGAGGTCCAGGTTCGCCGCCTCGGCCGCCTGCGCCGCCTCGACGAGCGCCGCAGTGAGCGTGGCAGTGAGCATGTTGTTGATGAGCTTGAGCGTCGCGCCCGCGCCCGAATCGCCGATGCGGCGCACCATGCGCCCCATCGCGCCGAGCACCGGCTGCGCCTTGTCGAACGAGGCCTTATCGCCGCCCACCAGGATGACCAGCTCCTTGCCCTGCGCCTGCACGAGCGATCCGGATACCGGTGCATCGAGGTAGAAAATGCCCTTTTCCCGCGCAGCGAATGCGACCTCGCGCGCCATCGCCGGCGTGTTGGTGCTCGAATCGAGAATGATCGTGCCGGCGGCCGCTGCGCCGACCACACCCTTGCTGCCCAGCATCACCTCGCGCGTCGCGACGTCGTCCGACACGATCGAGCAGATGAATTCCACGCCCTTGGCGGCCGCGGCAGGCGAATCGCAGACCTCGATGTCTTTTTCCGCAAAAGGTTTTGTCTTCGCCTTGTCCCGATTGTAGACGCGCAGCTTGTGCCCCGCCGCGTGCAGATTCATCGCCATGCGCGATCCCATCGCGCCCAAGCCTATGAATGCCACCGTGCTCATGAAAGCCTCTCCTTGGAATCGCCTCGTATTTACACTATTCTTGCACGCCCCGGTCAGGCGCCGTTCCAACAAGCCACTCGCCGCCTCGAAATTGAAGACCGCGTCGTCCAGCCGTGACTTTATCCAGGTATCTAATATTGGATATCCAAATCCAGATATATGCCGGCAGATGCATGTATCCAGCATTGGATGTTTGCATCTACAGGTATATGCTTTTCCCGGCAGCAATGTGCTGCCTAAACCTAGTTAGGGCTTTGACCCGCCACAAGTCTCACCTCACAGACGAAAGTCCGAATTCATGGCCCCCTACCTCCCCGCAATCGCGTCACTCGTCATGTTCGCCAGCGTGTACGCCAGCGCGCAGCCTGCCGTACCCATCGGCGAACTCAAGGGGAGTGCATGGGTTCACACCAAGGACTCCCTTGCAGCAGCTATTCAGCAGGCCGACGTCTGCCTTCCTCCTGCCGCAACAGGTAGTGCTTCTTTCTGCGGGAAGTTCAAGGACATTCCAAAGGTCAGCGGAAAACCAGTTCCCGTGCTCGTCTTCCTTCACGGCTCGTCTGGCCTCGGGCTCAAAGCCATAGGAGAGTGGCAGCAATGGCTCGCTGGCCTTGGTTACGCCAGCATCGCGCCAGACTCGTTCGCACTTGCGAACCATGTGACCTATAAGTCACCGATTGACAAGGAGTCCTATGAAAGAATTCATGCGCTTAGAGCGTCCGAAATCGCACCAGCACTTTCGGCACTGAGAAGCCAAGCTTGGGTGGACTCCAGCAACCTGATACTTGCTGGCACTAGCGAGGGTTCGGTACCGGTCGCCCGTTACCCGGGCAATGAGTTCGTTGCGCGCATCCTGTACGCATGGAGTTGCGAGACAAACTACTTCGTTGTGGAGCCACGCAATAGCTTCGAGCCAGGTAAACCCGTGCTCAACGTCATCAGCGCTTCAGACCCATTCTTCTCCAGATCCAATGCCTGGTTGAGCAATCCGGACGCCCAAGGACACTGCGGCGCAGCGCTCAAAGACAATAGTCGTGCTTCAGTACTCTTGGTGCCCAACGCTCCGCACACGCTTCTCAACCTCGCGGCCACCCGAAGCGCCACAGCGGGCTTCCTGTCCCTGCTCACAAAGCCCTAACCCCTCGCTCAAGCGGAGCGCCAACGGCAGGCCACCAGGCCCGGGCTGGCGCCCTGCCGTCGTCGCCCGCTTAGCTCGAACGTTAAAGCGCAATCGACTTCGACCAACCGTCGCACAGAGCCTCATGTCGCGGAGCGAAACGGATCGGCGTGTCAGGCGATCCCGGAAAAACGTCCCGATCGGGAAGTTTTCGAGCCCCTGGTCGACACGGCGGCAAACGGTACTAGATGCGAAGTGACCGGGTAGTCCTGTTTGATCTTGGCGGCGTTCTGGTCGAGAACACCGGCGAACAGGGTCTGTGGTCGCTGCTGCCATACCAGCTCAGCCGTGAGGAGATCTGGGCGCGGTGGCTCGCCTCTGACGCGGTGCGGCGATTCGAGTGCGGGCAGATTTCTCCGGAGGTGTTTGCGGCGCGGTTCATCGAAGAGTGGCGGTTGGAGGTCGGGCCTGCCGCTTTCATCGAGTCCTTTGTCACATGGCCAAGGGGATTGTTCGACGGTGCGGCGGCGCTGGTTCGAAATCTTCGCGCGCGGCATTGCGTGGCCTGCCTGACCAACAACAATGCGCTGCATTGGGCGCGCTTCCCGGAGTTGCCGGCGCTGTTCGATGCAAGTTTCGCGTCTCATTTGACCGGTTTGCTGAAACCGGACCCCGAGGCCTTCGAACATGTCTTGCGCGAACTTGATGTGCGGGCGGACCAGGTCTATTTCCTCGACGACCTGGCGCAGAACGTCGAAGCGGCGCGAAAGGTCGGGATGCGCGCGGTGCAGGTAAGGACGTTCGCGGAAGTCGAGCCGGCGCTTCGCGCGGAGGGCCTGCATGCCTAGCCGGCAACCCTGGTCGCGCCGGTCAGGTCTGCGCGTAGCGGTTGGCGGCGGGTAAACTTGCGCCGATGAACACCGGTGCAGTTCCATGTTGGGCCGCAGCCCTACTGTTGTCTGCGAGCCTGGCCTGCCAGGCAGAGGGCTTCGCCTTCGAGGTCGCGTCACCGAAGTTCAAGGTAAACATCCCCGGCCTGCCACAGATGAAGATGGAGGTGCATCCCAAGAACGCATCCCAGCCGCATCTGCGATATTTGGGGGCCGAAGGTCCCTACACGGTTGCCGTTTTTACGCCCGCCGCAGCGAAAGGAATGACGCCGCTTGAGTGCGCGGGCGCGACCGTCAGGGCGCTGGCGGCCAGGCCGGGCGTGCCGCCGGCCGCGGAGGTTTACAAGTCGCGGCTGAACGAAAAGACTTTCATCGCGATCTATGCGGTGCAGCTTGCCGTAGGCGTTCATCTGCACGCCCACCTGCTGTCCTCCGCCGGCGGAAGGCATTGCATCGAGGTGCACGCGTCATGGATCTCGATCGTGGAGGAGGAACTTGGCGCCTGGGTCGCCGCCCTCGAGAAGGCGAGCATCGAGCCCGACTGAAGCGGGCTAGGCGGCCTTGCGCTGCCGGGTGCCCGGAAGAAGTTTCGCCAGTTCCGCGCCGTCCAGCAGGCGCAGCTTGTTGGCGGCAGCGAAGGCGCGGGCAGTATCGGTGATCTCGCCAGCGGCGACGTAGATGCTTTCATGCGCCTCGCGCGTTTGCCTGGCGGCCTCGAGTTCGCGCAGCGGTTCGATGCCGGTGCGCGCAACCTTCCAGCGCTTGCAGCCCACCAGCGAAACGCGCCCTGAGCGGGTCAACTCGAGGTCGGCAGCTGTGCCGTTCAGGCGGCTGACGCCATAGCCCTCGCGCCGGAAGGCGTCTTCGAGGGTGCTGGAGAAATCCTCCCAGGAAAGTGCGCGCAGGGATTCGAGCGTCGCCGCGGTCCGCCCGGCGCTGGGCGCGCGCAGCTGATGCCAGAGCGCAACGCAGCCGATGACGATGAAGGGCAGCGAAGTGAAGATTGCGTAAGGCGCATAGGCCTCGGGCAGCAGCATGCGCGCCGCGGCGAACAGGCCCGCGGCGACCGCGATGCTGATCCACCACGGCGAGCGCAGCAGGACCGCGAAGAGCGAATTCGGATTCATTGTCAGGGAAAAAGGAGGGGCAGCCCCGCCTTTTTTTAATGCTGCAGGATCTTCGACAGGAACAACTGCGCGCGCTCGGAGCGGGCGGTGCCGAAGAATTCGTCCTTGCTGCAATCCTCGATGATTTTGCCCGCGTCCATGAAGATGACCCGATGGGCGACTTTCTTCGCGAAGCCCATCTCGTGCGTCACCACCATCATGGTCGTGCCTTCCTGCGCGAGCTCGACCATGACATCGAGCACTTCGTTGATCATCTCCGGGTCGAGCGCCGAGGTCGGCTCGTCGAACAGCATCGCGATCGGATCCATCGACAGCGCGCGCGCGATGGCGACGCGCTGCTGCTGGCCGCCGGAGAGTTGCCCAGGGAACTTGTCCTGGTGCGCGATGAGGCCGACGCGATCGAGCAGCTTGAGGCCCTTGTCGCGCGCCGCGTCCCCGGTGCGGCCGAGCACCTTGACCTGGGCGAGCGTCAGGTTCTCGGTCACCGAGAGGTGCGGGAAGAGCTCGAAGTTCTGGAACACCATGCCGATGCGCGCGCGCAGCTTGGGCAGGTCGGTCCCGGGCGCGCCCACCGAAATGCCGTCCACGGTGATCTCGCCCTTCTGGAACGGTTCCAGCGCGTTGACGCACTTGATGATGGTGGACTTGCCGCTGCCCGAGGGGCCGCAGACCACCACCACTTCGCCCTTTTTCACCTCGGTGGAACAATCGGTCAGGACCTGGAACGATCCATACCATTTGCTGATGTTTTTGATGGAGATCATCGAATGATCGCTATTCTGCTTTGCAGCTGTTTGACAAGGGAGGATAAGCCGAACGAGATGATGAAGTAGACCACCGCAACGAAGGTATACATCTCCACCAGGCGGTAGTCGCGGTTGGCCACCTTCGCCGCCGCACCGAGGAAATCGGTGGCGGAGATTACGTACACGAGCGAGGTGTCCTGAAACAGGATCACGGTCTGCGTCAGCAGCACGGGCAGCATGTTGCGGAAGGCCTGCGGCAGTACGATGCGCCCCATGGTCTGCCAGTAGTCGAGCCCCAGCGCGTAGCCGGCCCAGACCTGGCCGCGCGCGACCGACTGGATGCCGGCGCGCATGATCTCGCAGTAGTACGCCGCCTCGAACATGGTGAAGGTAATGAGGCAGGACATGAAGGAGCCGACCTTGACCGGGTCCTTGGCGCCGATGAGCCAGGCGCCGATGTAGGGCACGAGGAAGAAGAACCAGAAAATCACCAGCACCAGCGGCAGCGAGCGCATCAGGTTCACATAGCCGCCGGCAGCAAGCGACAGCAGCCGGAACTTCGACAGCCGCATCATCGCGAGCAGCGTGCCGAAGAAAATGCCGCCGACCATCGCCAGCGCCGTGAGCGTCAGCGTGAACGTCATCCCCTCCCGGAAAAGGTAACCCCAGGAGCGCTGGATGACGTCGAAGTCGAAGCCGCTCATCTTTTTTCACGCATGGCTCAGTGCGCCCCGGCAGGCGCCGAGGCGCTGATCAGGCCGGGCACGCGCACCTTGCGTTCCAGCGCGCGCATCGCGAACACCACGATCAGGTTGGTGAGCAGGTAAATCACGGTGGCCGCGGCAAAGGCCTCGAAGACCTTGAAGCTGAACTCCTGCATGGCGCGCGCGCGTCCGGTGAGCTCCAGCAGGCCGATGGTCAGCGCGACAGAAGAGTTCTTGACAATGTTCATGGCCTCCGAGGTGAGCGGTGGCAGGACGATGCGGAACGCCTGTGGCAGCAGCACGTAGCGGTAGTTCTGCGCCAGCGTGAGGCCGAGCGCGGTGCCGGCCATGCCCTGGCCGCGGGCGAGGGAGTTGATGCCGGACTTCACCTGTTCGGCGATGCGCACCGACGTGTAGATGCCCAGGCACAGCACCGCCGGGATGTACGAGCCCCAGGGCGGCGGCACCTGCTTGATCCAGTCGCCCAGCCCCTTGGGCAGCAGTTCCGGCGCGACGAAGAACCACAGGAACATCTGCACGATCAGCGGCACGTTGCGGAAGACCTCGACGTAGGCATCGCCCAGGCGCACTACCCAGACTGTCGGCGTGGTGCGCAAGGTGCCGATCACCGAGCCGATCGCGAGCGCGATGACCCAGGCGGCGAGCGCGGTGGCGAGCGTCCAGCCCAGGCCGACGAAGAGGTAGTACAGGTAAGTCCCCGTGCCGCCCGGCTCGGGGGAAAGCAGGATGCCCCAGTTCCAGTTGTAGTTCATGCTCGGTTCATGCTCGGCTCAAGAACGCGCGGCCCTCAAAACAAAACGGGGAACCTGGGTTCCCCGTATTTGCGCCGCGTCAGCTTATTCGTAGGCTTTGGGATCGGGCGAGTCGGTCGGCTTGCCGGTCACCTTCTTGAACGCCGCGCTCATCGGCAGCGAGAAATTGATGTTCTTCGGCGGCACCGGTTTCTCGAACCACTTGGAGTAGATCGCGTTGATCTGTCCCGAGGTGAAGACCGCGCTCATCGCCTTGTCGACCACCGCCTTGAAGGCCTTGTCGTCTTTCCTCAGCATGATGCCGTAGGGTTCGGGCGCAGAGATCGGTTCGGCCGCAATCTCAAGCTCGCCCGGGTTGCGCGATTTTGCGATCAAGCCGGCAAGCAGAACATCGTCCATGGCGAACGCCACCGCGCGGCCGGTCTCGACCATCTGGAAGGCTTCCGCATGGCCGTTGGCCGAGATGATGTTCATGCCCAGGTTCTGCGCCGCATTGAGCTCTGTGATCTGCTTGATGTTGGTAGTGCCGGCGGTGGAGACCACCGTCTTGCCCTTCAGGTCGGCAAGCTTCTTGATGTTCGAGGATTTTTTCGCCGCCCAGCGGTTGGGCGTCAGGAAATGCGTGATCGTGAACCAGACCTGCTCCTGGCGCGCGACGTTGTTGGTGGTCGAGCCGCACTCCAGGTCGATGGTGCCGTTCGCCATCAGCGGGATGCGGTTGGCCGAGGTGACCAGCTGGTAGTTGACCTTCAGCGCCGGCAGCTTGAGCTCGGCCTTCACGGCATCGACGATCCTGGCGCAAAGATCCATGGCGTAGCCGATGGGCTGTTGCTTGTCGTCATAGTAGGAAAACGGGTCCGAAGCGTCGCGATGGCCGATGGTGATGGCGGCGCTGTCCTTGATCTTCTTCAGCGTGCCGTCCTGGGCCACCGCCGTGCCGGCGAGCGAAAAAGCCGCGGCGAGAGCAAACAGAATGCGTACGGATCTCATGCGAAATCTCCCTTTGTGACTAGACTGTGAAAGGCCATTCTCTGTATCCCCTTAAGCCATGTCAAGCAAAGGCCTAAAATCGCTTCTTATGAATCAAACCGTGCGGATCGAGCATGACCTGATCGGGGACCGCGCCGTTCCCGCCGGGGCCTACTACGGCGTGCACACGCTGAGGGCGCTGGAGAACTTTCCCATCAGCGGCACCCCGATCTCGATCTACCCTGAACTGATCCGCGCGCTGGCCTGCGCGAAGCAGGCCGCGGCCATCGCCAACCGGGATCTGGGGCTGCTGGATGATGAGCGCGCGCAAGCGATCGCGCGCGCCTGCGAGGAAATCCGCGGCGGCGCGCTGCTGGGGGAGTTCGTGGTCGACGTGATCCAGGGCGGAGCGGGCACCTCGACCAACATGAATGCCAACGAAGTGATCGCCAACCGCGCGCTCGAACTGCTGGGCGCGCAGAAGGGCGATTACGCGCGCCTGCATCCGCTCGACCACGTCAATCTTTCGCAGAGCACGAACGACGTCTACCCCACGGCGGTGAAAGTGGCGCTGCAGTTCGGCATCCGGCGGCTGCTCGGTGAAATGGCTGCGTTGAGAAAGCAATTCGAACTCAAGGCGGCGGAGTTCTCCGACGTGCTCAAAATCGGCCGCACCCAGCTGCAGGATGCGGTGCCGATGACCCTTGGACAGGAGTTCTCCACCTACGCGGTGATGCTGCAGGAGGACGAGAGCCGCATCGGCGAAGCGGCGAGCCTCATTCGGGAAGGCAACCTGGGGGCCACCGCCATCGGCACCGGCATCAACGCGCACCCCGAATACGCTGAGCGCGTGACACGCACGCTGTCGGAGATCGCCGGCGTCGACCTGGTGGTGTCGCCCAACCTCATCGAGGCGACGCAGGATGCGGGCTCTTTCGTGCAGCTCTCGGGTGTGCTCAAGCGCGTCGCGGTGAAGCTGTCGAAAATCTGCAACGACCTGCGGCTGCTGTCCTCGGGGCCGCGCGCCGGAATCGGCGAAATCAACCTGCCGGCGGTGCAGGCGGGTTCCTCGATCATGCCAGGCAAGGTGAACCCGGTGATCCCCGAGGTGGTCAACCAGATCGCCTTCGAGGTGATCGGCAACGACATCACCGTCACCATGGCGGCCGAGGGCGGGCAACTGCAGTTGAACGCGTTCGAGCCGATCATCGCGCACAGCCTGTTCAAGAGCCTCGCGCACCTCGCCGCGGGTTGCCGCGTGCTCGGCGAGCGCTGCGTGGCGGGGATCACGGCGAACCGCGAAAGAGCGCGCCGGCTGCTGGATGATTCCACCGCGCTCGTCACCGCGCTCAATCCCTACATCGGTTATGCGCGCTCGAGCGCGATCGCGCAGGAAGCGCTCGCCACCGGCAAGCGCGTCTACGACCTGGTGCTGGAGAAGAAGCTCATGACGCGCGAGGACCTGGACGCGATCCTGAAGCCCGAAGTGCTGACCCAGCCGCATTTCTCGACGGTACACCGGCCCAAGGGCGATGCCTGACGATATTTCCCGGCGCACGCTGGAGCACTACGACAGCCGGGCGGACGAATTCTGGCAAGGGACCCGGGATCACGACGTCAGCCAGAACATGGCTGCCCTGCTTAGGCACATCGAAGACGCGACGCCGGTGCCTTTACCTCCCTACACCATCCTGGATTTCGGCTGCGGACCCGGACGCGACCTGAAGGCGTTCACCGGCCTCGGACACATCGCGGTCGGCCTCGAGGGTTCGGCGCGCTTTGCCGCCATGGCACGCGAGTACAGCGGCTGTGAAGTGCTGGAGCAGGATTTCCTGAAGCTCGATCTGCCGGTGGCTCGCTTCGACGGCGTTTTCGCCAATGCATCGCTGTTCCATGTCCCCGGCGCCGAGCTGCCGCGCGTGCTGCGCGAGCTGCACGCATCGCTCAAGCCGGGCGGCGTGCTGTTCAGCTCCAACCCGCGCGGCGCGAACGAGGAGGGCTGGAACAAAGGGCGCTACGGCGTCTACCACGACCTGGAGGCGTGGCGCCGCTACGTGGAGGCGGCGGGCTTCGCCGAGCTGGAACACTACTACCGGCCGGCGGGCCTGCCGCGCGCGCAGCAGCAATGGCTGGCAAGTCTCTGGCGTCGGCGATAATGGCGTCATGACGAAAGTAAAGGCAAAGCCAAAGGCAAAGGAGAAAGCCAAGCCCAAGGCCAGGGCCAAGGCCGCCCCGCGCGCCGCGGCAATCAAACCGGTCTGGACACCTTCCGCGCAGGCGATCGAGAGTGCGCAGGTGACGCCCTTTGCGCGCGCCATCGTGCGCAAGTACCACCTCGAGGATCACAGCTACCCGGCGTTCTACCAGTGGACGGTGGACCATCCGGACGAGTTCTGGAGCGAGCTGTGGGACTACTGCGGCGTGATCGCCTCGAAAAAGGGTTCCATCGTCCTCGCGGAGGGCGCGAGGATGCCGGGCGCGAAGTGGTTTCCCGACGCGCGCCTGAATTTCGCCGAGAACCTGCTCAGGCGCGGCGACCAGGGCGACGCGTTCGTCTACTGGGACGAGCGCGGCTTCCAGCGCCGGGTCAGCTACTCACAGCTCACGAGCGACGTATCGCGCGCGCAGCAGGCTCTCAAGCAGCTCGGCCTGCGCCCTGGCGACCGCGCAGCGGCCTTCATGCCGAACATCCCCGAGACCGGCATGCTCGCGCTCGCCGCGCTCGCCGATGGCATCGTCTGGTCGTCCTGCTCGCCGGATTTCGGCTCGAGCGGGGTGCTGGACCGCTTCAGCCAGATCGAACCGAAGATCCTCTTCGTCGCCGACGGCTACCGCTACGGCGGACGCGAGTTCGACGTGCTCGAGCGCGTGGCGCAGATCGCCGAGGGGCTCCCCAGCCTGCGCAAAATCGTGGTGGTGCCGCAGCTGCGGGCCAGGCCCGACGTCGCCGAGATTCCGAAAGCGGTGCTGCTGGACGAATGGCTGCGGAAGTTTTCGCCCAGAGACATCGAATATGCGCAGCTGCCGTTCGAGCATCCCGCCTATATCCTGTTCAGCTCCGGCACCACGGGTACGCCCAAATGCATCGTGCACGGCGCCGGCGGCGCGCTGCTGCAGGCCCTGAAGATGTGCAAGCTGCAGTTCGACGTGCGCCCCGGCGACCGCATGTTCTATTTCTGCACCACCAACTGGGTGGTGTGGAACATGCTCTTTCACGCCCTGTGCGCCGAAGCCACGGTGATGCTCTACGATGGCTCGCCCTTCGAGCGCAGCGGCAACATTCTCTTCGACTACGCGCAGCAGGAGCGCTTCAGCCACTTCGGCACTTCGGCGAAGTTCATCGATTCGCTGGAAAAACGCGGCCTGGCGCCGATCGAGACGCACAAGTTTCCCGCCTTGCGCATGCTCCTCTCCACCGGCTCGCCGCTGGTGGCCGAGAGCTACGACTATGTGTATGCGAAGGTCAAGAAGGACGTGTGCCTCGCCTCGATTTCGGGTGGCACCGACATCATGGCGGCGTTCGCCGACGCCAGCCCGGTCCTGCCGGTTTACCGCGGCGAGCTGCAGTGCAGGTCGCTCGGCATGGCGGTCGAGGTCTACGACGAGGCGGGAAATTCGGTGGTCGGCCAGAAAGGCGAGCTGGTCTGCACCAAACCGGTTCCCTCGATGCCACTCGGCTTCTGGAACGACCGCGGCGGCGAGAAATACCGCAGCGCCTATTTCGAGAAATTTCCCGGCGTCTGGACCCACGGCGACTGGTGCGAGCTCACCGAGCGCGGCACCATGATTGTCTACGGCCGTTCGGACGCCACGCTCAATCCCGGCGGCGTGCGCATCGGCACCGCCGAGATCTACCGCCAGGTGGAGAAAATCGACGAAGTCGAAGAGTCGGTGGCCATCGGCCAACTCTGGCCGCCCGACGATCCCACCGACACTCGCGTCATCCTCTTCGTGCGTCTGCGGCCCGGTTTCGTT
>CAZTSJ010000329.1:0-2337 GCA_964616875.1 uncultured Bordetella sp.
TGGCTTTACCGGCAATTGGACATCATTCTGCAATCCGGAGTTGATACTGGCGCGCAGCATTGCCCAGAACTCGTCGGGGCAGCCAGACTTCCTGCTCACCGAAGGCGGGCGGGACGAACCTTCGTCACTGCCGCCCTGGCCTTGGCATCCCCATCTTCTCGGCACCGTCGTGTCGCATCTGAATTACGACGGTGTCACTCACCAGCGGCTGCATCTGTGGGGACGGCATGCAAAGGATGGCGGCGCACATGCTGCGAGAGGATTGAGATGAAAATCGCTGCGGTATGGCTCAACATCATACTCATCGCGTCGCTGAGCTTCGCCGTCTGGGAGTCAGGGGTGGGTGCAGATGCCGACAACTGGTGGAACCTGGGCATCTCGTTCCTCGCACCCGCGGTATCCATATTCGCCCTTGCGCCAAGCACGAGCGGCAGTCAGCCTACACCCTGAATGTCGGCTTCGGGTGGCGGGCTCAACCGGTCAGGAGACGACGTTCGCAGACCCCACCGAATTTTCTCCTTCTCGCGCAGCGGTAGCGACTGCGCCATCCGTCCCGGCGTGACGACGCACAATTCGGGCTTATGTCGCCTCGCGAGCCGCTATTGGTAAAAAAAGAAAGACCAGCGCCGTTTCCGGCTGGAGAGCGTGCATCCAGGCAATAGCCTGGACGAAATAGTGGAATTGACGGGTTTTGAGTTCGACCACGAGGCGACCGCAAAGGCCACCGCCGTGCCTTCTGGCGGGGAGTTGGCTCTGCTACGAAGCCAGGTTGCAAAGGAAATTTCCGCAAACTATCCGGAATTCGCCGCCCGCGTCTGGCCCTGATCCGCAGCCAATGCTGCACTGCGTCTTTGCAGCGCCGCATGGAAGGTTTATGTTTCGCAGCTGTTTGACGGTTGGCAGTCAGTCGACCATCCAAGGGAGATTTCCGCATGATCCGCCTTACCATCAATGGCAAGACGCACGACGTCGATGTCGACCCGAATACGCCGCTGTTGTGGGCGATTCGCGAGCAGGTCGGCCTCACCGGGACCAAGTACGGTTGCGGCATCTCGCAGTGCGGCGCCTGCACCGTCCACATCGACGGTTCTCCGATGCGCTCGTGCATGGTGCCCGCCGGCTCGGTGCAGGGACGGAAAATCACCACCATCGAGGGCCTAGCCTCCGGCAATACGCTGCACAAGGTGCAGAAGGCCTGGATCGACTTCGAAGTGCCGCAGTGCGGCTACTGCCAGTCCGGCATGATCATGGCCGCCGCGGCGCTGCTAAAGGCCACGCCCAAGCCCACCGACGCCGATATCGATGCGGCGATGACCAACATCTGCCGCTGCGGCACCTTCCAGCAGGTGCGCGCGGCGATCCATTCTGCGGCCAAGGCCTGAGGACACGACCATGACACTGAATCCGAAAATCAGCCGCCGCACTTTCATCGCCGGAACCGCCGCGCTCGGCGGCGGCCTCGCCCTCGGCCTGCAGCTTCCGTTCGGTCCCGGCGTCGTCCGCGCGGCCGATGGTTCGCCCGAAATCGGCGTCTGGGTGGTGATCCGGCCGGATGACACCGTCGTCATCCGCGTGGTGCGTTCCGAAATGGGCCAGGGCACGATCACCGGCCTCGCGCAGCTGGTCGCCGAGGAACTGGAGTGCAACTGGTCGAAGATCGTCATCGAGTATCCGACGCCCGGCGAGAGCGTGAAGCGCAAGCGCGTCTGGGGTGATTTCTCCACCGGCGGCAGCCGCGGCATCCGCACCTCGCACGAATACGTGCGCAAGGGTGGCGCGCAGGCGCGCATGATGCTCGTGCAAGCGGCCGCCAACCAGTGGAGCGTGCCCGCCTCCGAGTGCACTGCGGCCAACAGCATCATCACGCACAAGGCTTCGGGTAAGAAGACGACCTACGGCAAGGTGGCCGAGGCCGCCGCACGCCTGGAGCCGCCCAAGGACGTGAAACTGAAGGATCCGAAGGAGTGGAAGGTCATCGGCAAGCCGGTGAAGCGGCTCGACACGCGCGACAAGGTCATCGGCAAGCAGATCTACGGCTTCGACCTCAAGCTGCCAGGCATGCTGAACGCCGCGATCAAGGAGTGCCCGGTGTTCGGCGGCAAGGTGAAGAGCTTCGATGTCGCGCGCGTGGCCGGCATGAAAGGCGTGCGCAAGGTGGTGCAGGTCGGCGATTCCGCGGTTGCGGTGGTGGCCGACACCTGGTGGCAGGCGAAGACGGCGCTCGGCGAACTGCCCATTGTCTGGGACGAGGGCCCGAACGCCAAGATCTCCCAAGCCAACATCAACGACATGCTCAAGGCCGGCCTCGATGCCGAGCAGGCCTTCGTCGGCAACCAG
>CAZTSJ010000330.1:0-12733 GCA_964616875.1 uncultured Bordetella sp.
CATCGCCGCGAGCTCGCGGCTGCCCTCGACGATGTGCTCGGCGTGGGCGTTGAACAAGGCGAAGAAATTGCCCTCGCGGGGCATCAGGCGGCTGAGCATGGGGCACCTCGGCGGTGGATGGCGCGCGGGGTTCTATATCACCCCGATCCCGCGCAGTCGATCCTGTTCGGATTCGGACAGTCCCAGCCAGCCGCCGTAGACCTCAGCGTTGTGCGCGCCGGCCGCGGGGCCCGCGCTGCGGACTTCCCCGGGCGTGGCGGAGAGCCGCGGCACCACGCAGGGAACCGCAACCGATCCAAAATCCGCGTCTTTCACCCTTGTGATTGATTCCCTGAAGCGGAAATGCGCGTCCTCCGCGATGTCGCGATTGGAGTACACCGGCGCCACCGCGACGCCCGCCTCGGAGAGCTCCCGCACGACATCGCGCGCGGGCCGCGCGCCGATCCACGCAGCCACGATGGCATTGAGTTCCGGCTGATGCTGCATGCGCTGCTGGTTGGATGCGTAGCGCGGGTCGGCGAGCAGCTCCTCGCGGCCGATCAGGCGGCACAGACGCTGGAACACGTTCTGCGTGGCGGCGGTGAAGCTGATCCAGGCGCCGTCCCCCGCGCGGAACATGCCGGAGGGCGAAACGTAAGCGTTGCCGCTGCCGACCGGCTCGTGCACCAGGCCGAGCTGGTCATACTCGATCGGCAGTACTTCCAGCAGGCGCATCATCGCCTCGGTGCAAGAAAGGTCGATCTCCTGGCCGGGCGCATCGGGGTGGGTCGTGCGGTGCATGAGCGCGGCGAGGATGCCGAAGGCGCCGAACACGCCGGAAATCGGGTCGCCAATCGGATATCCCGGATGGACGGGCGGCTCGCCCGGTGCGCGCGGGATGTAGGTCAGGCCCGCGTAGGCCTCGAACAGACGCGCAAAGCCCGCATAGCCGCTGTAGGGGCCGGTCTGGCCGAATCCGGTCACACGCAGGATCACCAGCTTGGGCTGCAGCTGCCACAGCGTGTCCTTGTCCAGCGTCCAGCGCTCGAGCGTGCCGGGGCGATAGTTCTCGATCAGCACGTCGAAGCGCGGCAGGAGCCGTTTGAACAGTGCCTGGCCCGCGGGTTTGCGCAGGTCAAGCGTGACCGCGCGCTTGTTGCGGTTCACCGCTTTCCACAGCAGCGGCTTGCCGTCCTTGTGCGGCGGCAACGCGCGCAGCGGATCGCCACCCTTGCCATCCTCGCCCAGCGGTAGCTCGACCTTCAGCACCTCGGCGCCGAAGTCCCCGAGTAGCGCGGCGGCGAAGGGGCCGGCGATAACGTTTGAAATATCAAGAACTTTGAGACCGTCGAGGGGCCCGCTCATGCAAAGCCCAGGCCTCGCTGCTCGAGACGAGAAATTTCTGCTGCAGAAAACCCCCAATCCGACAGCGCGTCCCTGCCGCCGGTACCGCGCTCGGGCGCCGCGCGGCGAATCGATCCCGGCGTGCGCGAAAAGCGTGGTGCGGGCGCGGGCTGCGGGACGCCGCCGGCGTCGACAAAACCTTGTCGCAGGGTGTTGTGCGGATGCGCGCGCGCTTCGGAGAAGCTCAGCACTGGCGCAAAGCAGGCGTCCGATCCCTCGAACACCGTGCACCATTCCGCGCGCGTTTTTTGCTTGAATTTCTCTGTAAACAGTTTCCTCAGGGCTGGCCAGCCCTTGCGGTCCATCTGTTGCGGCAGATCTTTTCCCTGCAAACCCAAACGAAGCAGCAAGTCTTCATAGAACTTCGCCTCGATCGAACCGATGGAAACGTATTTGCCGTCGCAGGTTTCGTAGACGTCGTACCAGGGCGCGCCGGTGTCGAGCACGTTTTCGCCGCGCGTCTCGCTCCAGCGCTTTGCCGCGAGCATGCCGGAGAACATTGCCGCGAGCAGCGAAGCGCCGTCCACCATCGCCGCATCCACCACCTGGCCGTGCCCCGAGCGCTGCGCCTCGAGCAGGCCGCAGGCGATGCCGAACGCGAGCAGCATGCCGCCGCCGCCGAAATCGCCGATCAGATTCAGCGGCGGCACCGGCGCGGTGCCGGCGCGGCCGATGGCGTGCAGCACCCCGGTGAGGGCGATGTAGTTGATGTCGTGCCCCGCGCGGGAGCTGAGCGGCCCTTCCTGGCCCCAGCCGGTCATGCGGCCGTACACGAGTTTGGGATTTTTCTTTAGCAGCACCTCGGGGCCGAGGCCCAGGCGTTCCATCACGCCGGGGCGGAATCCCTCGATGAGCGCGTCGGCTTTGGCTGCGAGCTGCAGCGCGGCCTCGACGCCAGCCTTCGATTTCAGATCCAGTGTCGCCGAGCGCCGGCCGCGCAGCATGACTTCGAACGGGCGCCCGCGCTCGAGGCCGAGGCCCGGATTACCGGTGCGGTCGATGAGCAGCACGTCGGCGCCCATGTCGGCGAGCATCATGCCGCAGAAGGGCCCGGGACCGATCGCTTCGAATTCCAGGACCTTCAATCCGGCGAGCGGCCCCATGGCGCTATTGGTCGAGCTTGACGCCAAGTTCGCGGATGACCGCGCCCCAGCGTTCGTGCAGGCTCCTGACCAGGCGCGTGAAATCGGCAGGCGGCATGCCGCCCGTTTCGTAGCCGATGTTGAAAAAGAGGTCCTTGATTTCCTGCGTCGCTATTGCCTTGGCGAGTTCCCGGTAAACGGCATCGACTACCGCCGGCGGCATCCCGGCGGGGCCGAAGAACGCAAGGAAGCCGTCGATGCCGATCTCGACACCCTGTTCGCGCAGCGTCGGCAGATCGGGTAGCAGCGGAATACGCCGGTCGGTTGCGGCGGCGAGCATCCTCGTTCTGCCGGTCTTCGCGTTGCTGATCGCGGTGTTGATGCCGTCGAAGAACAACTGTACCTCGCCGGAGAGCACGTCTTTCATTGCCGCAGCGGCCCCCGGGTACGGCACGTGCACAATACCGAGTCCCGCAACGCGATTCAGCATTTCGCCGTTGAGATGCGCCGTGGAGCCGATCCCGAAAGACGCATAGTTGAGTTTGCCGGGATTGGCTTTCGCGTAGGCGATCAGCTCTGTGATGTTCTTGGCTGGAACCGACGCATGCAAGGTAAGGATCGTGCCGCCGAGCCCGCCGGCCGTGATCGGCGTGAAATCCTTGAACGGATCGAAGGGCGGCGTCCTGAAGATCAGAGGAATCTGCACGTGGGTCGTAATGGTGTAGAGCAGGGTGTGGCCGTCGGGCGCGGCTTTTTGCACCTCGCGGGCGCCGATCACGGTCGAACCGCCGGGCTTGTTCTCGACGACGACGGGGACTCCCAGGGAGGCGCTGACCTTTTGCGCGATCGCGCGCGCCTGCAGGTCGGTCGCGCCGCCGGGCGAGAACGGCACAATGATGCGGATCGGTTTGCCGGGTTGCGGGAACTGCTGCGCGTGCGCACCTGCGGCGAAGGCAAGCGCGCAAAGCAGTAGCGGAATGTTTTTCATATTTCATCTCCTCTCGCGTAAAGTCTACCTTGTTGGTATTCCTGAAGGGAACATCCCATGTCCGAACTGTTGCAGCGAACGGATCGCCTGTGGAGCGGGGAAGCGAGCACCACCCAGGCCGAATTCCACCCCTTCTCCGGGCCGCGGCTGCTGGAAGAACTCGCGCCGGGGGTCGCGTTCTTCAAGGCCTTCGTCAATGTGACTGCCGTGAAAACTGGGGAGGGCCTGGTGCTGGTGGATACCGGCTCGTTCCATCCTGCCGCGCACAAGCTCAGCTTCGACGCCGTGCGCGGCTGGAATGGCGAGCGCGTGCATACGGCGGTCTACACCCATGGCCACGTCGACCACGCCTATGGCCTGCCGCCGTTCCTCGCCGAGGCGCGCGAGCGCGGCTGGCAGCCGCCGCGCATCATCGGCCACGACAATGTCCTGCCGCGCATGCAGCGCTACGTTCGCACCGCGGGCTACAACTCGATCATCAACACGCGCCAGTTCGGGGTTGCGACGCAGTGGCCGGTGGAGTTCCAGGCGCCGACGGAGGTTTACTCGGAGGCGCTCGAATTCTCCGTTGGCGGCGCGCGCTTCCAGCTGCACCATGCCAAGGGCGAAACCGACGACCACACCTGGGTATTCCTGCCCGAGACAAAGACACTGTGCACCGGGGACCTGTTCATCTGGGCGGCGCCCAACGCCGGCAACCCGCAGAAAGTGCAGCGCTACGCCGTGGAATGGGCGGCCGCGCTGCGCAAGATGGCTGCGCTCGGGCCCGAGCTCCTGCTGCCCGGCCATGGGCTGCCCATCGCCGGCGCGGCGCGCGTACAGGCGGCACTGCTCGATACCGCGGCGTACCTGGAATCGCTCGTGAACCAGACGCTGGAGCGCCTGAACGCCGGCGAAACGCTCTACGAAATCCTCGAGGCCGTGCGACCGCCCGCGGCGCTCGAGGCCAAACCCTACCTGAAGCCGGTCTATGACGAGCCCGAATTCATCGTGCGCAACCTGTGGCGATGCTTCGGCGGCTGGCACAGCGGCGTGCCGAGCGAGCTGAAACCGGCGCCACGGCGCGCGCTCGGCAGGGAACTCGTCGCGCTTGCCGGCGGCATCGAACGGCTCCTCGAGCGCAGCCGCGCGCTGCTCGCCGCCGGCGATGCGCGCCTTGCGGCGCATCTGGTTGACTATGCCGCTGACGCGGAGCCGGCGAGCCGGGAGGTGCATGCCGCGCGTGCCGCCGTCTACCACGCGCTAATGCAAGGAGCGTCCTCGACGATGTCGCGCGGCATTTACGGCGCCGCGGCGCGCGAATCGGAAGCGAAAACCCGGTGAATGCATATTTGATTTAACCTGTCGGAACAACCATGTCCAAGTCCTTGTTTGATTTGAGCGGCAAAGTAGCGATCATCACCGGATCGACGCGCGGCATCGGCAAGTCGATGGCCGAGGAACTGGCCCGGGCCGGCTGCAAGGTCGTCGTCTCCAGCCGCAAGGCAGAGGCCTGCGAGGCAGTGCGCGCGGAATTCGAAAAGCAGGGCTTCGAGGTGCTCGCGCAGCCCTGCAATGTTTCGCGCAAGGAGGAACTCAAGGCGCTAGTGGACAAGACCGTCGCGAAATGGGGCCGCGTCGACATCGCGATCGCGAACGCGGCGGTGAATCCGTATTACGGGCCGCTGACCGAAATTCCGGACGAGGCTTTCGACAAGGTGTTCCTCAACAACGTGAAGAGCGTGCTCTGGTTCGCCGCGCTTACCCTGCCGGGCATGGCCGAGCGCGGCGGCGGCTGCTTCATCACCGTGGGTTCGATCGGCGGCATCAGGGCCAACACGGTGATCGGCGCCTATGGCATGTCGAAAGCGGCCGACCATCACCTGGTGCGAAACCTCGCCGCCGAGTGGGGGCCGAAGAACGTGCGCGTGAATGCGATCGCCCCCGGCCTGATCAAGACCGACTTCGCCAAGGCGCTGTGGGAGGATGCGGCGCGGCGCAAGGCGCGCGAGGACGAGACGCCGCTGCGGCGCCTCGGCGTGCCGCGCGACATCGGCGGCATCGCGGTGTTCCTGGCCTCCGACGCGGCGGCGTTCATGACCGGCCAGGTTATCGTTGCTGACGGCGGCGTTACTGTCGTTTGAAGGCTTACCGGGTTCACGCGGGTAACGGCGCGGCGGCAAAGTTCGGCGCCGGCCGCTTCGATACCATGTCGCGCGATGAACTGGACGCGGGCGACGTCGTGGTGCGCATCGCCTACGCCAGCGTCAACTACAAGGACGCGCTCACCGCGCGAGGCAAGGCGAAGATTGCGCTGAAATTTCCGCTCGTGGCCGGAATTGATCTTGCTGGCACGGTGGAGGAATCTGCCGATGCGCGTTTCAAGTCCGGCGACGAAGTCATCGTGCACAGCTTCGGTTTGGGTGCCGACCATGATGGCGGCTACGCCGAGTTCGGACGCTTTCCGGGCGACTGGGTGATACCAATGCCGGCGGGAATGAGCCTGTTCGAAGCGAGTGCACTTGGCGTGGCGGGGCATACCGCGGCACATGCGATCGACCTGATGGAATTGAACGGGCTCACGCCGGCGAAGGGCAAGGTGCTGGTCAACGGCGCGACCGGCGGCGTGGCGAGCATCGCCATCGACATCCTCGCCGGCCGCGGCTATCACGTCGTGGCGATGAGCGGCAAGGCGGAGCAGGCCGAATACCTGAAGAACCTGGGCGCGAAGGAGGTCATCGGCAGGAACGGCATCCCGGACGCTGGCCGGCCGATGGAGAATCCGCTGTGGGCAGGAGCGGTGGATTCGGTGGGCGGCGCGCAGATGTCCTGGCTCGCGCGCAGCATGCAGCGCGATGGCGTCATCGCCTCCTTCGGTAATGCCGCGGGGGCCGAATTCGCGGGCAACGTGCTGCCCTTCATCCTGCGCGGCGTGCGCCTGCTCGGGGTCAACGTCAACAATCCGATCGAACGCAAGAAAGCGCTTTGGGCGAGGCTGGCGGGCGACCTGAAGCCGCGGCACCTGGAACGCGTTGCGAGGCGCATCCGCTTTACGGATCTGGAGCGCGCCTTCGACGACCTGCTCGCCGCGCGCGCTACCGGGCGGCAGGTGGTGGATTTCTCCCTCGGCTGATGCTGCATCCCTGCCACCACGCGCTCAGCACGCCCGAGAAGCCCGCGCTGATCATGGCGCGCTCGCGCGAGACCGTGACCTACGCTGCGCTGGAAGCGCGCTCGAACCAGGGCGCGCAGCTTTTTCGCGCGCTCGGGCTGCGGCGCGGCGACGCGATCGCATTGCTGATGGACAATAACGCGCGCTACCTGGAGATCTGCTTCGCCGCGCAGCGCTCGGGCCTGTTCTACACCGCCATGAGCTCGCGGCTCGCGCCGCAGGAAGCCGAGTACATCATTCGCGACTGCGGCGCGAAGGCGCTCATCGTCTCGGCGAGCCTCGCCGGCCAGGCGGCCGAACTGCTCACGAAGAATCCGCAAGTGCAACATCGCTACTCGGTGGGCGGTGCGCTGCCCCGCCACGAGCCCTGGGAGGCGGCAGCCGGCAGGCAGCCCGCCGCGCGCATCAAGGACGAAAGCGCCGGGCGCGACATGCTCTATTCCTCTGGCACCACAGGCAGGCCGAAAGGCGTCAAGACCGAGCTGCTCGACGAAGCGATCGACGCGCCCAACACGCTCACCGCCATCACGAGCAAACTCTACGGGCTGGATGCGAGCTGCGTCTACCTGTCGCCGGCGCCGCTCTATCACGCCGCGCCGCTGCGCTTCAACATGACGGTGCTGCGCTTTGGCGGCACCGCCGTGATCATGGAGCACTTCGACGCAGAGGAAGCGCTCGCGCTGATCGAGCGCCATCGCGTTACGCACAGCCAGTGGGTCCCGACCATGTTCGTGCGCATGCTGAAGCTGCCGAGCGAAGCGCGGCGCCGGCACGATCTATCCTCGCTGCGCGTGGCAATCCATGCTGCCGCCCCGTGCCCGATGCAGGTAAAAGCGGAAATGATCGGCTGGTGGGGCCAGGTGCTCTACGAGTATTACGCCGGCACCGAAGGCAACGGTTTCGTCGCCTGCACTTCCACCGAGTGGCTGGCGCACAAGGGCACCGTCGGACGCGCGCTGCTCGGCGAGATTCGGATCCTCGACGATGCAAGCGGAGATCTGTTGCCGACCGGGGAGACCGGCACGATTTACTTCGCCAACGCGCCGGCATTCGAGTACCACAACGACCCCGAGAAAACCGCGGCCTCGAAATCCAGGCAGGGCTGGACCACGCTCGGCGATGTGGGCCACGTGGACGGCGAAGGTTTCCTGTATCTCACCGACCGCAAGCACTTCATGATCATCTCTGGCGGCGTGAACATCTACCCGCAGGAGATCGAGAACCTGCTCGTCACGCATCCGAAGGTGACCGACGTCGCGGTGATCGGCGTGCCGAACGTGGAGTTCGGCGAGGAGGTGAAGGCCGTCGTGCAGCCCGCTGATCCGAGCGCCGCAGGACCGGCACTTGCCGAGGAACTGATCGCCTGGTGCCGCGCCCATCTCTCGCACGTCAAGTGCCCGAAATCGGTCGATTTCGAGGCCGAGCTGCCGCGTCACCCGACCGGAAAGCTTTACAAGCGCCTGTTGCGCGAGCGCTACTGGAAGGACGCGGGACGCAAACTGTAGAATTGCTTTCTCCACCGGGGAGGGGAAATGGGCGCCTTGAACGTGCTGCGCGTTCGCGTCGACAGCGAACGCTGCCAGGGACACAACCGCTGCTGTTCGATCGCACCGGAGCTGTTCGAGGCCGACGAGCTGGGCAATGCGCGCGTCAAGGGCGATGGCAAAGTTGCGCCGGCGCTGGAGGCGAAGGCGAGGCTCGCCGTGGCCAACTGCCCCGAACATGCGGTGAGGCTCTCGAATGAGTAGCAGTAGTAAAACCCGTCATCCGCCGGTCAAGGACTGGGCGACCGACTTCGACCACCGCGATCCGCGCTGGGTGGAGAATCCCTACCCGATCTGGGACGAGCTGCGCGGCCGCTGCCCGGTCGCGCACTCGGAGCGCTTCCAGGATGGCGCCTACTTTCCCTCGCGCTACGCCGAAGTGCGCGAGATTGCCTACGACTCGGAACATTTTTCCTCGCGCCGGGTCATCGTGCGCGAAAACAAGGTTCCGCTCACCCCGTCGCCGCCGATCACCTCGGACCCGCCCGAGCACACGCCGGCGCGCAAGCTCCTGCTGCCCGCGTTCGCGCCGCAGGCGATCGCGCGCCTTGAACCCCGGGCCCGCGCCCTGTGCCGTGAACTGCTGGACGCGATCGGGGACGCCAAAACCTGCGATGCGGCGGTCGATTACGCGCAGCACATACCGGTGCGGCTGATCGCGCACATGCTAGGCGTGCCGGAACAGGACGGCGACCTGTTCCGCCGCTGGATCCACCTGGTGCTCGAAGTCGGCATCAGCGATGAATCGGTGATCCTGCCCACGCTTCAGGAGATGGGTGCCTATTTCGCCGCCGAAATCAAGCGGCGCGGTCCGCAGAGAGAGAAAGGCGCGCGCGGCGAGGATCTCATCAGTTTCCTGCTCGATGCGAAAATGGCAGGGCAGCCCCTGTCGGATGCGCACTTGCAGGGTACGCTGCGCCTGCTGCTGATCGCCGGCATCGACACCACCTGGAGCGGCATCGGCGCGAGCCTCTGGCACTTGGCGACGCACCCCGCGGACCGGCGCCGGCTGGCGGCCGATCCCTCCCTGATGCCCACCGCGATCGAGGAATTCCTGCGCGCCTATGCGCCGGTGACGATGGCGCGCGAGGTGGTCAAGGAAACCACCGTCGGCGGCTGCCCGTTCAAGGAGAAGGGGCAGGTGCTGCTTTCCTTTCCCGCCGCCAACCGCGACCCGGCGGTGTTCGCCGATGCGGACAAAGTGCTCATCGACCGCGCCGAAAACCGGCATGCGGCGTTCGGTCTGGGGCGCCATCGCTGCCTCGGTTCCAACCTCGCGCGGCTCGAAATGACCGTCGCCATCGAGGAGTGGCTCGCGCGCTTCCCCGAGTTCCGCCTTGCAGACGGAGCGAAGGTGACCTGGTCCGAGGGCACCGTGCGCGGTCCGCGCAAACTGCCCTTCGTGGTTCAGCGCCGGGCGGCGCCGTGAATGCAGCGACGAATTCAAAAGGAGGAGCGATGAGGATATTCCTGACGGTAGTACTGCTCGTGCCCTGCCTCGCGCTCGCACAGGCGTTTCCGGCCAAGCCCCTGCGCCTCATCGTGCCCTACCCGGCGGGCGGCATCGTCGATCTCATGGCGCGCTCGTTGAGCGACAATCTCGCCGCCAGGCTCGGCCAGCCGGTCATCGTCGAGGCGCGGCCGGGTGCGGACGCGAGCATCGGCACCGAGGCGGTCGCCAAGGCGGACCCCGACGGCCACACGCTGCTGATGGCGACTCTCGCCATCGCGGTCAATCCGCACCTCAACAAGGTTCCCTGGCATCCGGTGAACGACTTCGAGGGCGTCGCGCACGTCGGCCTCGTCAGCAACGTCGCGGTGGTGACGGCTTCGCTGGGCGTGAAGGACCTGGCCTCGTTCATCGCGCTTGCCAAATCCAGGCCCGGCCAGATCAACTACATCAATCCCGGCAACGGCTCCTCGCCGCACGTCAGCGCGGAACTGCTGCAGCAGGTGAACGACGTCAAGCTCACCTCGATCAACTACAAGGGCATTCCGCCGGCGATTCCCGATTTCCTGGCCGGCACGGTGCCGTTCGGATTCCTCACGCTCGGCACGGTCGCCGCGCACCTTCGTTCGGGCAAAGCGCAGGCGCTCGGCATCGCCGCGCCCGTGCGCAACAGGCAGTTCCCCGACATTCCGACGATGGCCGAGCAGGGGTTCGAAAGCTCGCAGGTGAACTCCTGGTACGCGCTCGTGGTGCCGAAGAAAACGCCCCGCGCGGCCATCGAGCGCCTGAACAAGGACCTGAACGCCGTGCTCGCCCTCGAAGAAACCGTCGCCCGGGTGGACAAGATCGGCGGCACGGTGATCGCCGGCTGGAGCGCCGAGCAGACGACGCAGATGATCGCCGCGGAATATGCGCGCTGGGCTGATGTCATCCGCAAAGCGGGCCTCGCGGCGAAATAGTCCAGCTCGGCATCCGCCAGCACCTGGCCAGTTTTAAACGCTTCCCGCCGAAGCAGGTGATGGGTCTCGCCGCGGTGGACCCAAGGGCAAAGTAACGCAGTAAACTAGGCACTCCACTGGAGGGTGCCGATGGACCTGAACTATTCGCAGGAGGAGTCAGCATTCCGCGATGAAGTGCGCGGCTGGCTCAAAGCCAACCTGCCGCAGGACCTGCGCGACAAGATCGCCAATTACGACGAACTCGGGCGCGAAGACCTGCTGCGCTGGCACAAGATTCTCGCCAAGAAAGGCTGGGTCGCGCCGGCCTGGCCGAAGGAATACGGCGGCACCAGCTGGAATGTGGTGCAGCGCTACATCTTCGAAGAAGAGTGCGGCTTTGCCGGCACGCCGCCGCTGATCCCCTTCGGCCTGTCGATGTGCGGCCCGGTGCTGCTGCGCTTTGGTACGGAAGGGCAGAAAAAGCGTTTCCTGCCGGACATCTACAACGGCGACGTGTTCTGGTGCCAGGGCTACTCCGAACCGGGTTCGGGCTCCGATCTCGCTTCGCTCAAGACCAAGGCGGAACGCGTGTCGGACAAAAGCGGCGATCACTACGTCGTCAACGGCCAGAAGACCTGGACCACGCTGGGGCACTTCGCCGACTGGATTTTCTGCCTGGTGCGCACCGATTCCAGCCTGTCGAAGCGCCAGGAAGGCATTTCCTTCCTGCTCATCGACATGAAGACGCCCGGCATCACCTTGCGGCCGCTGATCCTGATGGATGGCGGGCACGAGGTGAACGAGGTGTTCTTCGACGACGTCAAGGTGCCGGCGGAGAACCTGGTGTACGAAGAAGGCAAGGGCTGGACGGTGGCCAAGTACCTGCTCGGCCACGAGCGCATGAACACCGGCCGCATCGGCGGCTCGAAACGGGAACTGGCCAAGTTGAAGACCTTCGCCAGCCAGCAAACGGGCGACGACGGCAAGCCGATGATCGAGGATGCGCGCTTTCGCGACAGGCTGACGCGGGTCGAAGTCGAGCTGATGGCGCTCGAAATCACCAACCTGCGGTTCCTCGACCAGATGCGCCGCAGCGGCCAGCCGCCGGGCGCGGACGTCTCGATGCTCAAGATCAAGGGCACCGAAATCCAGCAGGCGCTCACCGAGCTCGCGATGCAGGCCGCGGATTCCGCCGAGCACCAGGAGTACACGGGCCTGGCGAAGCGTTACTGCAATTACCGCAAGACCTCGATCTACGCGGGCTCGAATGAAATTCAGAGAAATATCATTTCCAAAATGACTTTGGGGCTCTGACCATGAATTTCGACTACAACGAAGAGCAGCAGCTGCTAGCCGATTCCGTGCGACGCTTTCTGTCCAAGGATTATGACTTCGAGTCGCGCAGGAAAATCGTCGCCTCGAAAGACGGCTGGAGTCCCAAGGTCTGGGCGACGCTCACCGAGATGGGCCTCACCGGGCTGCCGTTCTCGCCCGACTACGGCGGTTTCGGCGGCGGCGCGGTGGACCTGATGGGGGTGATGGAGGCCGCGGGCGAGGCTTTGCTGGTCGAGCCCTACCTCGCCACCGTCGGTCTGGGCGCGCAATTTGTCGCGCGTGCCGGCAGCGATGCGCAGAAAAAGGCGATCCTGCCCGCGGTCGTCGAGGGCAAGCTGAAGATGGCCTTCGCGCAAACCGAAAAAGGTTCGCGCTACAACCTGTCCAAGGTGGCGGTGCAGGCGAAAAAATCAGGCAGCGGCTGGGAGATCAGCGGCGAGAAGTTCGTCGTGCTGGGCGCGCCTGCCGCGGACATGTTTGTCGTCTCCGCGAAAACGGACAAAGGTTTGTCTTTGTTTTTGATAAAAAAAGAATCGGCAAAAGTGAAGGCGTACGTCACCCTTGATGAACAACGCGCCGGCGATGTGACTTTCTCCAAGGCCCCCGGCGAACTGATCGGTGCTGAAGGCGGCGCGCTGCCGCTGATCGAGGAAGTGATGGACTTCGCCACTGCGCTCATTTGCGCCGAAGCGGTGGGCGCGATGAAGTTCGCCTGCGACACCACGCTCGAATACCTGAAAACGCGCAAGCAGTTCGGCGTGACGATCGGCACTTTCCAGGCCCTGCAGCACCGCATGGTCGACATGTACGTGAGCTACGAGCAGGCGAAGTCGATGGCCTGCCTCGCCGCAAGCAAGGTAGA
>CAZTSJ010000331.1:0-2201 GCA_964616875.1 uncultured Bordetella sp.
GAGCGCATGCGCGAGGAAATTCACGCGCTGTCGATGCAGACCCTGACGCCGGAGGAAGCGAATCAGAATGGATAGGCTCCGCATCACGGGGGGGCGCCCGCTGCGCGGCACGGTGCCGATTTCGGGCTCCAAGAACGCCGCGCTGCCGGTCATGGCCGCGGCGCTGCTGGTGCCCGGCGTCCACCGCCTGCGCAACGTTCCAAGGCTGCGCGACACGCGAACCTTCGCCAGGGTGCTGGAGCTGCTCGGCGCGAAGGTCGCGTTCGATGGCAACCTGTGCTCGATCGATTCCACCGGCGTGAACTCGGTCGAGGCGCCCTACGAACTCGTCAAGACGATGCGCGCGAGTATTTACGTGCTCGCGCCGCTGCTGGCGCGCCTCGGCGCCGCAAGGGTGTCGCTACCGGGCGGTTGCGCCTGGGGACCGCGGCCGGTGAATCTGCATCTGGCGGGATTGCAGGCGATGGGCGCGGCGCTCGAAATCGAGCACGGCTACATCGTTGGCCGCAACGTGAAGTTGAAGGGTGCGACGTTCGGCTTCGACGTGGTCTCGGTCGGCGCCACCGCGCAACTCATGATGGCGGCCGTGCTCGCGGAGGGCACGACGCTGCTCGAGAATGCCGCCATCGAGCCCGACGTCACGGTTCTGGGCGACGTGCTTGTGGCCTGCGGAGCGCGCATCGAAGGTCTGGGTACGCGACGGCTCACGATCCATGGCGTGCGTGCGCTGCGCCCGATCGATACCACGATCATTCCCGACCGCATCGAGGCGGCGACTTTCGCGGCCGCTGCAGCGATGACCGGTGGATGCATCAAGCTCGAACGCGTCGTGCCGGCTCACTTCGAGGCCGCGCTGCGCAAGCTGGAGGAAGCAGGCTGCACTATTGTGCGGGGCGCCGATTCCGTGACCGTCACCGGCCCGGCGCGACCGACGGCGGTGAACGTCGTGACGCAACCGTTTCCGGGTTTCCCGACTGACATGCAGGCGCAGATGATCGCGGTATGCGCGCTCGCCAACGGCACCAGCGTGATCGAGGACAGCGTTTACCTCGACCGCTTCACCCACGTTCCCGAGCTCGCACGCATGGGCGCGAATATCGAGTTGAAGGGCAATGTCGCGGTGGTAAAGGGCGTCGAACGTTTGTCCGGCGCGCAAGTGATGGCGACCGACCTGCGCGCCTCGGCAAGTCTCGTGCTCGCCGGCCTGGCAGCGCAGGGCGAGACGCTGGTGGACCGGATCTATCACCTGGACCGCGGCTACGAGGCGCTGGAAGTAAAGCTGGGCGCGCTGGGCGCGCGCATCGAGCGGGTAAACTGAGTCGCATGGCTACGCTCAGCATCGCGCTGTCGAAGGGACGGATTCTGGACGAGACTCTGCCTCTGCTCGCGCACGTGGGTGCGCGTCCGACCGAAAATCCCGCAGGCTCGCGCAAACTGATTCTCGCCACCGCGCGGCGCGGCCTGCGCCTGATCGTGGTGCGCGCCGCCGACGTTCCCACCTATGTCGCCAACGGCGCCGCGGAACTGGGAATCGCGGGCGGCGACGTGCTCGCCGAGCACGGTGGCGCCGGGCTCTACCAGCCGGTGGACCTGGGCATTGCACGCTGCCGCATGGTGGTGGCCGCGCGGCGCGGCTTCGACTACGCGAGCGCGGTGAAACAGGGTGCGCGGCTGCGCATCGCGACCAAGTATGTAAACCTCACGCGCGAGCACTTCGCCGCCAAGGGCGTGCACGTGGACTTGATCAAGCTCTACGGCTCGATGGAACTCGCGCCGCTGCTGGGGCTGGCCGATGCGATCGTGGACCTCGTCTCCAGCGGCAAGACGTTGCGCGCCAACAAACTCGTGGCGGTGGAGGAGATCATGCCGGTCTCGGCGCGGCTCATCGTCAACCAGGCCGCGCTGAAGACGCGCCGTGCCGAATTGCAGCCGCTGATCGACCTGTTTTCACGCGCGGCGCAAGGCCGCGCTCGTAAATCGGCGGCACGCAAGTGAAGCTGCGCCGCCTCTCGACGCGCCAGCGCGGTTTTGATGCGAAGCTCGCGGCGTTGACCCGCTACGATACGACTGGTAACGCGGTAGTGGAGCGCGCGGTACGCGCGATCATTGCGGGCGTGCGCAGGCGCGGCGACGCAGCGGTACTCGCGTATGCGCGTCGCTTCGACGACGTTAAGGCAGGTTCCGTGGCGAAATTGGAAATA
>CAZTSJ010000332.1:0-3027 GCA_964616875.1 uncultured Bordetella sp.
TGATGGGAGAGGCTTCGATGGAGCGTGCCGCCTCCGCCACTGAAACGAACGAAATAAAAAAGCTGCTGGGAGAAGCGATCGACGCCGGGGCATTCGGCTTTTCGAGCACGCTGCTCAACCAGCACATGGGCTACGCCGGCCGGCCGCTCGCCTGCCGCAATGCAAGCCGCGAGGAACTCAAAGCCTACTGCAATGCCTTGAAGGAGCGCGGCAAGGGCTCGATCGAGATCGCAATGACGAAGCAGATCGGCGTCATGGAGGAACCCGAGCTCGAGCTGCTCGACTTCATGCTCACGGAAAGCGCGCGGCCGATCACTTTCATCGCCATGTTCGATCGCGACGACATCTCCGAGGCGGTGCGCACCTCGCTGCGCAAGGCCGCGCCGATGATCGCGCGCGGCGCGCGGCCGCAGACTTCGCCGCTGCCGCTCACGCGCGAAATCAACATGCGCAATCCATTCTCCTTTGCCGCGTTCCCGTCCTGGAAGAGAGTGTTCGAGGATAAGTCAAAGGCCGCGCAGGCCGCTGTCTACCGCGATGTAGCCTTTAGAAACCAATTCCGCGAAGAATTGAAGCGCCCGGCCGCATTCGGCAATTGGGAGCGCATCACGGTGCATGAAGTCAAATCTTCAAAATTAAAGAAATGGGAAGGACAAACGGTCGCTGAAGTCGCCGCGCTCGAGGGCAAGGACGGCGTCGATGCCTTCCTCGACCTCACGCTCGCCGATGACCTGGACAACGAGTTCACCATGGTCTCGTTCAACAACCGCGTCGACCGGATGGCCGAAATCCTCAACAATCGAGACATGCTGCTGGGACTGGGCGACGGCGGCGCGCACCTCGACATGCTCTGCGACTCGGGCTACCCGAGCTACATGCTCGGCACCTGGGTGCGCGAGAAGAAGGTGCTCACGCTGGAAGAGGCGGTGCGGCGCATGACCTCCGACCCGGCGGATTTCTTCGGCATCAAGGATCGCGGCAGGATCAAGGAAGGACTCGCGGCCGACATCGCGATCTTCGATCCGGCCACCGTCGGCTCGAAGGGGCGACCGGAGCGGCTCTACGACCTGCCCGGCGGCGCCAAGCGCATGGTGATGCGCTCGAAAGGCATTGAGTACACGATTGTCAACGGTGCGGTGAATTGGGAAGACGGCAAGTTGACTGGCGCTGCTGCAGGAAAGGTTCTTCGATCATGATCTGGAATTTTCTATTCTTGATGCTTGTCTCGGTAGCCGCAAGCGCACAATCCCCGTACCCCAATCGCCCGATCAAATTCATCATGGCCTATCCGCCCGCGGGCAGCTCGGATGTGCTCGCGCGGCCGATCGCCAACGAGATGACCAAAGGCCTCGGCCAACCGGTACTGCTCGAGTACAAACCCGGCGGCGGCTCGACCATCGCGGCCGATTTCACCGCCAAATCGCCGCCCGACGGCTACACCATCGTGCTGCTGCTGACGGCGCACGCCGTCAACGCGACGCTGATGCAGAAACTGTCCTACGACACGCTGAAGGACTTCACGCCGATCACGCTCGCCGCGGTGGCGCCGCTGGTGGTCGAGGTGCACGCCGACTCGCCGATTCGCACACTGCGCGATCTGATCGAGAACGCGAAAGCCAACAAGGGCAAGCTCAACTACGCCTCCGCCGGTCCGGGCAACACCAGCCACCTCG
The DNA here is from genome assembly GCA_964616875.1 of uncultured Bordetella sp. Lineage (GTDB taxonomy): Bacteria > Pseudomonadota > Gammaproteobacteria > Burkholderiales > SG8-39 > RBG-16-66-20. Next base: position 1,674 of record CAZTSJ010000332.1, read on the forward strand.
CGGTGGAGCTTTTCAAGCTGACGCTCGGCATCGACATGACTCACGTGCCCTACAAGGGCAGCGGCCCGGCGATCACGGCGATCCTCGGCCGCGAAGTGGACCTGATGTTCGATGCCGTCGGTTCATCGCTGGCGCAGATCCAGGCGGGTAAATTCCGCGCCATCGCCGTGACCACCTCAACGCGCGCCGCCGTCCTGCCGAACGTGCCCACCGTCATCGAGTCCGGCGTGCCGGACTTCGACGTCTCGGTCTGGTACGGCGTCTTCGCCGCCGCCGGCACGCCGCAGCCGATCGTGCAGAAGCTCAACGCCGAGTTCATCCGGGCGATGAACGTGCCCGAAGTGAAAAAGCAGATCGAGTCCTCCGGCTACCAGGTGGTCGGCTCGACGCCGGCGGAACTCGACGCGCACCTCCGGGCCGAGATTCCGCGCTGGGCCAGGGTCGTCAAAGCGGCAGGGGTTACTGCGCAATAGCCTTTAGCTCTTGGTCTTCGCCGCCGGGCTTTTTGCCTTGGGCGGCGCGCCGACCTGGATCACCGCCGAAGAGCCGCCCTTGCAAGCCTTGTTGGTCGTGATTTCCTTGCCGCTTGCGCTCACGGTGTACTTGCCGTCCTTCTTGTAGGCATGCTCGATCGTGACCGGGAACTTTGCCTCGTCGCGGTTGATCTTCATCTGCTTGTCCGTGCCGTCGCCGAATTTGACCAGCAGCCCGCAGCCCGAGCCGCCCTCTTTCTTCGCGGCGATGGTGATCTTCACCGTCTCGCCCGCCTTCACGGTCTTGGGCGCGTCGATGGCGCCGATCTCGGGCCGGTGGCCCATCTGCAGGCCCACCGCCAGCACGGGGAGCGCGGCGCACGCGCAGATGGAAGCCGAAAGAAATCGAAAAAGGTTTTTCATTGTAGTCTCCTCCAAGGAAGGCCTGTCCTAGCGCAGGTCCGGGGAAGTGTACACTCGCCGCGAACCGTGAATGGGATGAACGCCTCCGCAAAGGACATCAGTCCGGAACGCCTGCTCGAGGTCGTTGCGGCAGTCGCACGGGAAGCGCGGCCACACGTCGAGCCGCACGTGTCCCTGGACAGTTCGCTGGAACGCGAGCTCGGGCTGGACAGCCTGGCGCGCGTCGAACTGGTGCTGCGGCTGGAAAAGGAGTTCGGCGCGGCGCTGCCCGAGCAGGCGCTCGCCACCGCCGAATCGCCGCGCGACCTGCTGCGCTTCCTGCTTGCATCCGCCGGCCATGCGCCGCAGGTCGCCGAGACGCGGGTCGCAAGCCTGGTGCAGACCGAGGGCGTGCGCGCGCCCTCGGAAACGCTGGCGCGCTCGCTCACCGAAGCGCTCCAATACCACGTCGAGCGCCA
>CAZTSJ010000333.1:0-3259 GCA_964616875.1 uncultured Bordetella sp.
AGGCGTAACCGAGCGTGGTCTCGATCGCCTGCGGCGAGATGCCCAGCGCCGCCGCCTTCTCGCGGTCGATCTCGACGTTGACCTGGGGACGGGCGATCTGCAGGTCGCTGGAAACATCGACGATGCCCGGCAGCGAGCGCAGTTTCTGCTCGATGCGCGGCGCCCACTCGTACAGTTGTTCCGTGTTCGGCCCCTGGATCACGTACTGGTAGGGGCTTTTTGTGAGCAAGCCGATGCGGATCGTCGGCACGTTCTGCACGAAGGCTTTCATGCCGACCACCTTGGCAAGCTTCGGCCTGAGTTCGCGCACCACCTGATCGGCCGGCTTGCGCTTGCCGTAGGGCTTGAGCGCGATGGTGATGCGGCCGGTGTTCATCCCCGAACTGAAATTGCCCGCACCGATAAAGGACATGGTGGCCTCGATGTTCGGGTCCTGCCGTACGATCTCGGCGACCTGCCGCTGCAACTCGACCATGCCATCGAAGGACACATCCTGCGGGCCCTCGGTAAAGATGAACAGCTGGCCGGAATCCTCGCTGGGCAGGAAGCCCTTGGGCGCGCGCGCGAACAGTACTCCGGTGAACACGCAGATGGCGAGGAACGCGAACATGGTGGCGCGCTGGTGCCTGAGCACCCAGCGCAGCGAGCTGCCGTACAGATCTCGCCAGGCATCGAAGCCGCGCTCGAACGCCATGAACAGCCGTCCGTGCCGCAGGTTCGGGTCGTGCGGCTTGAGGATGCGGCTGCACATCATCGGCGTCAGCGTGAGCGAAACGAAACCCGAGATCAGCACCGCGACGATGATCACCACCGCGAACTCGTGCAGCAGGCGCCCGAGGATGCCGCCCATGAAAAATACCGGGATGAACACCGCGGCCAGCGAGATCGTCATCGACACGATGGTGAAGGCAATTTCCTTCGAGCCATCCAGCGTCGCCTGCATCACGCTCTTGCCCATCTCGATGTGGCGGCTGATGTTCTCCAGCATCACGATGGCGTCGTCCACGACGAAGCCGACGCACAGCGTGAGCGCCATCAGCGAAATATTGTCGATGCTGTGGCCGAACAGGTACATCAGCGAGAAGGTGCCGATGATGGACATCGGCAGCGCCACGCTCGGGATGATGGTCGCCGGGATGTTGCGCAGGAAGATGAAGATCACCATTACCACCAGCGCGAGCGCCAGCAGCAGCGTGAACTCGACCTCGCGCACCGAGGCGCGGATCATCGTCGTGCGGTCGTAGAGGATGTCGATGTCGATGCTGGGGGGTACTTCGGCGCGAAACGTGGGTAGCAGTTTCTTGACCGCGTCCACGACTTCGATGGTGTTGGTGCCCGGCTGGCGCTGGATCGCGAGCACGATACCGCGCTTGTCCTTGAACCAGGCCGCGACCTTGTCGGTCTGCACGCTGTCGATGACGCGCCCAATTTCGCCCAGGCGCACCGGATTGCCGTTGCGGTAGGCGACGATGACCGACTGGAACGCCTTGGCGTCGTACAGCTGCCCGGTGGCCTGCACCGCGAACATGCGGTCCTTGCCGTAGAGCGTGCCGGTCGGCAGGTTGACGTTGGCATTGGCCACCGCCTGCTGCACCTCGTTGATGCTGACCCCGCGCGCCGCGAGCGCGCCCGGATCGACCTGCACGCGCACGGCGTACTTCTGCTGGCCGAAGACCTGCACCTGCGCCACGCCCGTGATGGTGGAAATGCGTTGCGCTAAATACGTCTCCGCGTATTCGTTGACCGTCGAGATCGGCAGCACGTCCGACGTGAGCGCGAGCAGGAAGACTGCGAAATCGGCCGGATTTACCTTGCGGAATGACGGCGGCGTCGGCATCGAGGGCGGCAGCAGGCGCGCCGTGGCGGCGATCGCCGAGTTCACGTCCTGCGCGGCCGCGTCGATGTCGCGGTCGAGGGCGAACTGGATGGTGATCGAGGTCGTGCCCTGGCCGCTCACCGAATTCATCGAGTCGACGCCAGCAATGGTGGAGAACTGCTTCTCCAGCACCGTCGCCACCGCCGAAGCCATGGTTTCGGGCGATGCGCCGGGCAGCCCGGCGGTCACCTGGATGGTCGGGTAGTCGACGCTGGGCAGCTGGCTTACCGGCAGCAGCCGGAAGGCGATCACGCCGAAAATCAGGATGCCGGCCATGATCAATATCGTCATGACCGGACGGCGGACGAAGATCTCCGACAGGTTCACGAGGGCGCCGCCGAATCGATGATGTTGACCTTGATGCCGGGCGCGAGGCGCAGTGCGCCGCGCACCACCACCCGCTCGCCCTTGGCGATCTTGCCCCCGGCCAGTACGGCAACATCGCCCTCGGTGCGCGCGACCTCGACCTTGCGCAACTCCGCGGTCATGTCCGCCTTCACCACGTAGACGAACTGGCCGTCAGGGCCGGTCTGCAGCGCGCGTGAAGGCACGACGATGGCGTCCTCCTGGTCGTAGAGCTTGACCTGCACGGTGTAGTACTGGCCCGGCCAGAGCTTCGCGTCGCTATTGTCGAACACCGCGCGCACCTTGATCGTGCCGGTGGTCTGGTCTACGGCATTGTCGAGGAATGCGATGCGCCCAGTGGCGACCGTCTTGTCGGCGCCCGGTGCCGCGACCTCGACCGTGAGAGGACCTTTATGCATCAGGTCGCGCACCGTCGCCAGCTGCTGCTCCGGAATCGCAAAGCTCACGTATACCGGCTTGACCTGATTGATCACGACCAGCGACACGGTGTCGTTCGCTTTCACCATGTTGCCCGCCGTGAGCAGCGCGCGGCCGACGTAGCCGTCGATCGGCGAGCGGATCGTGGTGTATTCGAGGTTGAGCCGCGCGTTTTCGAGCGCGGCTTGGGTGGCCTTCGAGGTGGCCTCCGCGGTCTGGGCATTGGTGCGGTACTGGGCGTAGGCGTCCTTGGAGACGAAGTTCTTGTCGAGCAACTCCTGATAGCGGCGCTCCTGCGAGGCCGCCTGATCGCGGCTCGCGATGTCGCGTGAAGCTTGCGCCTCGGCCTGTTTCAGCGCGGATTCGAACGGGCGCGGATCGATGCGGAAGATCACCTCGCCCTTCTTCACTTCTTTGCCCTCCTGGAAGTGAACCTCGAGGATCTGGCCGTCGACGCGCGACTTCACGGCCACGGAGGTGTAGGCCTCGACGTTGCCGATCGCCTGCAGCCGGACAGGAACTGTTTGCTGCGCCGCCGCGAACACGGCGACCGGGGCCCCGCCCGGGTCTTTGGCGGCCGGTTTTTCCTTGGCGCCGGAA
>CAZTSJ010000334.1:0-1999 GCA_964616875.1 uncultured Bordetella sp.
GCCTCGATGCTGATCTACTTCTCGATGCTCGACCTGCCCAAGGCGATCATCAACGAGGCGATCCAGGGCAAGCGCTTCCCGGTGCCGGAAGCCACGGTGGCGTTCATGAAATTGCATTTCACCCTGCCGCAATACCTCGGCGGCGCCTCCTTCCAATTGTTCGACGGATTTGCGCTGCACCAGCTGCCTTACCTGTTTGCGCTGACCTTCGCGTTTCTGACACTGATCGTGGTCAACGGCGGCCTCAAGTTCCAGATCAACACCATGAAGGGCTGGCTGGGCGAGCGCATGCTGCGGCGCCTGCGCTACGCCCTCTTCGACCGCATCCTGCGTTTCCCGCTCGCCCGCTTCAGGCGCGTCAAGTCCGCCGAACTGTCCACCATGATCAAGGACGAGGTGGAGCCGCTGGGCGGTTTCGTCGGCGAGTCGATGATCACGCCGACGTTCTGCGCGCTCGAAGCCGCGACGGCGATGTTCTTCATCCTTTACCAGCATGTCTACCTGGGCATGATCGCGATCGGCGTGGTGGGCGCGCAGGCGATCATCATCCCGAAGCTGCGCCGGCGCCTGCTGGTGCTCGCCAAGCAGCGCCAGCTCGGTGCGCGCCAGCTCTCCGGAAGGATCGCCGAGGTCGCCGACGGCGTGATCGAAGTGCACGCGCACGACACTTCGAATTACGAGCGCGCCGAGCTCTCGTCGCGCCTGGGCACGATCTTCCGCATCCGCTTCGAGTTCTACCAGCGCAAGTTCATGATCAAGTTCCTCAACAATTTCCTCTCCCAGGTAGGGCCGTTTCTGTACTACCTGGTGGGCGGCTACCTGGTGATCGCCGGCAGCCTGGACATCGGCACTCTGGTGGCCGTGATCGCGGCCTACAAGGACCTCCCCAGCCCGATCAAGGAACTCATCGACTGGGACCAGCAGCGCCTCGACGTGCAGATCAAATACACCCAGGTGGTCGAGCAGTTCACGGTGGAGGACATGATGCCGGCCGAACTGCAGGCGCCGATCCCCTCGCCAGAGCTGCCCGGCGCGGGCAAAGTGCGCGTCTCCAACCTGACGCTCGCGGGCGAGGCCGGATCGAAGCTGATCGACGGCGTCTCCTTCGAGGTGGGCCTCGACCAGCATGTCGCGATCCTCGGCTCGCACGCCGCCGGCGTCGCCGAACTGACGCAGATGCTCGCGCGCCTGGTGGCGCCGAGCAGCGGCCAGATCAGCGTCGGCGGCACCGACATGACCAGGGCGCCCGAGGCGGTGTCCGGCCGCGCCATGGCCTACGTCGGTCCGTCGGCCTACCTGTTTCCGACCAGCGTGCGCGACAACCTGCTCTACGGGCTCAAGCACTATCCGCTGCGCGAGCGGACCTATGAAGGCAAGGAGCTCAAGGAGTACGAGTTCCAGATGAGCGAGGCGAGGCGCACCGACAGCACCTTGCTCGATTTCAACGCCGACTGGACCGACTATCAGGCAGCAGGCGCATCCACTCCGGAGGAGATGGAGCAGCGCATCGTCGAAGTCCTGAAAACCGTCGAACTCGAGGAGACCATATTCGAGCTCGGCCTCAGAAGCGCGGTCGATGCCGCGAACCATCCCGGCCTGGCCGAAAGCGTGCTGCGCGCGCGTGAAGCGATCCGGGCGCGGCTCGCCGGGCCCGGCATGCAGGGCCTGGTCGAACAGTTCGACGCCGGGCGCTACAACCGCAACGCGACGCTGGCGGAGAATCTGCTCTTTGGCACGCCGATCGGCAAGAAGATATTCGACATCGAGAACCTGGCCGGCAACGAATACGTGCGCCGCGTGCTGCGCGAAACGGGGCTCGCCGACGACCTGCTCAAGACCGGCCACAAGCTTGCCGAGACCATGGTCGAACTGTTCAGCGGCCTGCCGCCGGGCCACGAATTCTTCGAGCGCTTCAGCTTCATCAAGCAGGACGATCTGCCGGAGGTGAAGGCGGTGCTCGCCCGGGTGGCCGACGCCGGTCTGGAAAAGATCGAGGCGG
>CAZTSJ010000335.1:0-3441 GCA_964616875.1 uncultured Bordetella sp.
CAGGCGGCGCAAGGTCGAGCGGTATTCTCCCGGCACCTGCTGCCAGACCGGCTGGCCCATGGCGTCGCCGAAACCAATTTTGCGCTCGGCGGCGGGGTCGGCAAGGAAAATGCCCCAGCGGTAGTCGGGCATTTTCACCGCGCCGTACTGCGCCCAGCCGTCGGCATCCACCGAAACCGCGGTGCGCAGGTAGACCTCGAAGCCCTGGAAATCGGTCGGGCCCATGCCGCGCCACCAGTCGAGGAATTTCGGCTGCCAGTGTTCGAGCGCGCGCTGCAGCGTGCGGTCGGTCGCCAGGTTGACGTTGTTGGGAATCTTTTCGGAGTAGTTGATGCCGCTCATGGTCAGACCCGCTCCCAGTTGAATTTCGCTTTCGATCCGGTGCCGTAGACCTTGAGCGCACCTTGTTCGCCGACCGCATTGGGCCGGATGAAAATCCAGTTCTGCCATGCCGACAGGCGCCCGAAGACGCGCGTCAGCATGTTCTCGCGGCCGCTGAAGCGCAGCGAGGCTTCCATGCCGGTCAGCGCATCGGGCGAAAGAGCGACGCGTTCCTCGATGGCGATGCGCACCTCTTCCTCCCAGTCGATGTCGTCGGGCGCGGAGGTGATCAGACCGAGGGCTTTGGCTTTTGAAGTGTCTATCGTTTTATTTGTTTCATTTTTTATTTTTTCAATAAGATCAAGTTCACCACAATAGTGCGCCGAAATCCTCGCTTCACCGTTCACCATCGGGTAGCTGCCGAAATTGAGCGGCGAGAGGGCGATCGAGGGGCCATTTTCTTCCGCGTCCAGCATGTAGCTGCGGTCGGCGGCGTAGAGCAGTTCGGCCAGCGTACCGGCAAAGCAGGAACCCGGTTCCACAACGGCGAATATCGAGCGCGAGGACACGTCCAGGCGGGCGAAGCTGCGGCGCAGATAGCCGATGGTTTCCCGCACGAACCAGTCTGTTTCATGGTTCTTGAGCAACAGATCCAGATCCAGAACTTCCTGCACGCTTCCCCTGGTCTTCAGGATCCACAGGCCGACGTCGAGGTGATTGTGGCGCAGGTTGAGGATCGTCTCGTCCAGTTCGCGCGCGAGTTGCAGCGGATACCACTCCGCGCTCCTTTGAATTTGAATCTGATCCTGCGTGGGACCTTTGACGGTTATTTCGGCAGTTCTTTCTTTTGCATTTATTACAAGATCCACAAGCTGGTGCTTCAAAGGCGTCAATGCAACACCTTGTCCTCCAGGCCGGTCGGAAGTCTTCGCCAGCTCGAGAGCACGGAGCCTGACGAATTCGGCGAACTGTTGCGGCTTGGCGGCGTGATCGATCAGTTTCCACTCCTTCGCCCGGTCGGCGCGCACGCCCTCGGCGGTGGTACAGAAGACGTCGGCAAGATCCCTTCTGACTTTTCTTTTATCAACAATTCTTGTCAAACCACCTGTCCCCGGTAAAACCCCCAGCAGCGGCACTTCGGGCAGGCTCACGGTGCTGGAGCGATCATCGATCATGGCGATCTCGTCGCAGGCCAGCGCCAGCTCGTAGCCGCCGCCGGCGGTGGTGCCATTCAGCGCGGCGAGGAACTTCAGCCCGGAGTGGCTGCTGGAATCCTCCAGCCCGTTGCGCGTCTCGTTGGTGAACTTGCAGAAGTTCACTTTCCAGGCGTGGCTGGAGAGGCCGAGCATGTAGATGTTGGCGCCCGAGCAGAACATGCGGCTCTTGCCGCTGGTGATCACCACAGACTTCACCTCGGGGTGCTCGAAACGGATGCGGTTCATCGCATCGTGCAACTCGATATCCACGCCCAGGTCGTAGGAATTGAGCTTGAGCTTGTAGCCCGGCGCGATGCCCTTGTCCTCGTCGATGTCGAGCGCGAGCGTGGCCACCGCGCCGTCGAACGACAGCTTCCAGTGGTTGTATTTGTCGGGCTGGGTGTCGAAACTGATCATGGTTTTACCCTGCTCTTGAGTTCGTCCAGCGAGGATTTCAACGATCGGCCGGAGGTGTCGATCGTCACGTCTGCCCGCGAGTAGAGGCGGTCGCGGTCGGCCAGCAGCTTGCGGATTTCGTCCAGTGCCGCTGCACGGCCCCGCATTTTTCCTTCAAATGGGCGCAGGTCGCCTTGCGCCATGACGCGGTTCATGTGGTCTTCGGGCTTCGCCTTGAGCCAGACGCTGTGGCAGTTGTCGAGCAGCAGCCGGTAGGTGTCCGGGTCGGTGACCAGGCTGCCGCCGGCGGCGATCACGGCGGCCTCGTGCGTGCGCAGGACGCGCTCGAGCGCGCGGCGCTCGAAGCGCCGGTAGGCTTCCTGGCCGTACATGGCGAAAACCTCGCCCAGCTTGGCGCCGGCTTCGCGCTCGACCTCGCTGTCGAGTTCGACCAAGGCGACGCCAAGCGCGGCAGCGAGCTTGGCGCCCAGCGTGGACTTGCCCGCGCCGCGCAAGCCGAGCAGGGCGATGCGGCGCCGCGCCGGGTCCTGGTCCGGGGTCTCGCGGGCGAGGCTCTCCACGGTCACCTGCATTGCCTGCGCCAGCTTGCGCAGCAGTAACACGGAGATGTTGCCTTCACCGGCTTCGAGCTGCGCCAGATAGCGCTCCGACACGCCTGAAGAGGCAGCCAGCGCCTTGCGCGTCATGCCCTGGCCGTTGCGCCAGGCGCGTACGCGCTGGCCGAGCTGGGCCAGGTAGGCGGAGTCCTGTTCGGGATCGAAATGCGGGGCGGGAGAGAGAGGTGCGTTCATGTAGTATATTGCTTGACGGTGATTCTATGCTGCATTATATTAGATGTCAATGAAACTGCATCTCCTCGTCGGCACCATGACCGGCACCGCGCAGCTTGTTGCCCAGGAGCTGGAATTGGTCTGGGATGACGGCGAGCTGCAGGTCGAAACCCTGCTGATGGACAAGCTCGACAGCTCGGTCTTCGCGCGCGAGGGCATTTTCCTCATCGTCACATCGACCTACGGCCAGGGCGACGTGCCCGACAACGCCAAGGCCCTGTACGAGGATCTGATCGCGAAACGGCCGGATCTCTCGCGGCTGCGCTACGGCGTCTTCGGCCTCGGCGATCGCACCTACGCCGAGACCTTCAACTTCGGCGGCAAGCGCTTCGACGACATCCTGCGCGAACTGGGCGCGCAGCGCATCGGCGAGCGGGTACAGCATGACGCGTCATCGGGCGTGCTCCCCGAGGAGGTTGCGGAGGAGTGGGGCGCGGGCTGGCTCGCGCTGGCGAAAGAAATTCAGGGACAGACCACGTTTTCCGATTGATAGAAAACGTGGTCTGTCCCTAAGTACAATTCAAGCCGTGGATATCCCGCGCGACTACAACGCTGCCGCCGACCTGGTCGACGGCAATCTGAAGGCGGGCCGGGCCGGCAAGCTCGCTTTCATCGACGATGCGGGCCAGTGCACCTTCGGCGAACTCGCCGAGCGGGTGAACCGCTTCGGCAACCAC
>CAZTSJ010000336.1:0-2059 GCA_964616875.1 uncultured Bordetella sp.
GACCAGCTCGAGCCGCAGCTCTGGCACGACTACTACGCCGCGGCGGGTGCCGAAGCCGGCAAGCCCTTCGAGACCGGGCCCAATCGCACCGTGTTCATGGACACCTACGCCATGCAGGCCGCCTGGCACATGAAGCGCTACGGCACCACGCAGCGCCAGATCGCCATCGCCTGCTCGAAGAACCACAAGAACGGCAGCCTCAATCCGAAGGCGCAGTACCGCTTCGAAGTGTCGGTGGAGGAAGTGCTCGCCGATCGCCCGGTGAGCTTTCCGCTCACGCGCTCGATGTGCTCGCCGATCGGCGACGGCGCCGCGGCGGCGATCCTGTGCTCGGAGGAAATGCTTGCTTCGCTGCCGCGCGCGGTGCAGGACCGCGCGGTGAAGGTGCGCGCGCAGGTGCTCTCGGGCGGCAAGTACCGCAAGCTCGATGAGCCCGGCCTCACGCGCATCGCCGCGCAGCGCGCCTACGAGCGCGCGGGCCTGAAGCCTTCGGATATCGATGTTGCGGAGGTGCACGACGCGACCTCGTTCTGCGAGATCTACCAGTCCGAGATGCTCGGTTTCTGCGGCGAGGGCGAGGGCGGACGGCTGGCCGAATCGGGCGACAGCGCATTGGGCGGCCGGATTCCGATCAATCCGTCCGGCGGCCTGGTTTCCAAAGGTCATCCGGTGGGCGCGACCGGGTTGTCGATGATCCACGAGCTGTGCCAGCAGTTGCGCGGCGAGGCGGGCGGGCGGCAGGTGAAGGGCGCGCGGCTTGCGCTGGCCGAGAACGGCGGCGGCGTGATGGGCTTCGACGAGGCGGCCTGCGCCATCACCATCCTGGAGAAGGACCGATGAGCGCTGTTGTCAGCGATATCGATTTCCGTCCCGATACGCCGGAATTCCTGCGCGATCCGTTCCCGCTTCTGCGCCGCATGCGCGCCGAAGACCCGGTGCACTGGAGCCCGCGCCTGAAGTCCTGGGTGCTGACGCGCTACGACGACATCAAGGCAGTGTGCCTGGACAAGGAGGTATCTTCGGACCGCCTGCGGCCGTACTTCGCCACGCTGCCAGGGGAGGAGGCGGCGCGCATCGGCCAGATCATCCGCTACCTCACGCACTGGATGGTGTTCCGCGATCCGCCCGAACACACGCGCCTGCGCCGCCTCACGAGCAAGGTGTTCAACCTGCAATCGATGAATGCCATGCGGCCCGCGGCCGAGGAATTGACGCAGTGGTTGTTCGACAGGATCGGAACGCGCCGGGAGATCGATTTCGTCGCTGATTTCGCCGGCCCGCTGCCGGCGCTGGTGATCATGGCGATGCTCGGCGTGCCGCGCGAAGAACTGGCGAAAGTCAAGCGCATGTCGGACGAGATGGCGCTCTTTATCGGCAGCTCGCGCATGTCCGGGGAAAAGTACGACGTCGCCGAGCGGGCGACGAAGGAGATGGCCGGTTTTTTTCTCGAGTTGATTCAAGACAGAAAGAAAAATCCGCAAGCAGACCTGCTTTCGCAACTCGCGAACCTGGAGGACGGCGGCGAGCGCCTCACTGAGGACGAATTGGTCGCCACCTGCATCCTGCTGCTCTTCGCGGGCCACGAGACCACCACCAATCACATCGCCAACGGCCTTCTTTCGCTGTTGCGCTTTCCTTCCGAATTGAAGGTGCTGAGGGAGCAAGCGGAAATCGCGCAACGCGCGATTGAGGAGTTGTTGCGTTATGACGGTCCTAGCGGTGCCCAGGTCCGCGTGGTCAAGGTGGAGCAGGAGTTGCGCGGCAAGCGCCTGAAGCCGGGCGACCGCGTGTTCCTGATGCTGAACGCGGCGAATCGCGACCCGGAAATCTACGAACAGCCCGATCGTCTGCACCTTTCGCGCGGCGGCCCCGCGCACCTGACTTTCGGCTTCGGCATGCACATCTGCCTCGGTTTCCCGCTCGCGCGCATGGAGGGGCAGGTCGCGCTGCCGGCGGTGGTGCGCCACTGGAAGAAGATAGAACTTGCTATTCCCGAGGCGCGCCTCGAGTGGCTCAATTCGATGGTGTTTCGCGGCATGGCATCGCTGCCGCTGCGGGT
>CAZTSJ010000337.1:0-1854 GCA_964616875.1 uncultured Bordetella sp.
GGTGAATTAGTATTCCTCCAGACGCGCGGGGAGGCGCGGATCGGGCACTCGGCCTGGCACGGACGGCCCCGACAAACAGGAGGAGGAAACCATGATCAGATCTGCGAAATGGACGGCGGCTGCCGTTGCCGTTGCGGCGGCCTTTGCAGTCGGCACCGCGCAGGCGCAGCAGCCGAAGGTGAACTGGAGGATGCAGAGCGCGTTCGGCAGCCAGCTCACGCACCTGGGGACTTCGGCGGTTCGCCTGGTCAAAGACGTCGAGGACATGACCGATGGCAACTTCGTCATCAAGTTTGGCGAGCCTGGCGCGCTGGTGCCGGTACTGGAATGCTTCGACGCTGCTTCCAAGGGCTCGGTGGACGCCTGCTGGTCGCCGGCCGGCAACTATGCCGGCAAGTATGCGGCGCTGTCATTCTTCACCTCGGTGCCGTTCGGACCGGGGTTCGGCGAGTTCATGGCCTGGAAGAAATTCGGCAACGGCGACAAGCTGCGTGACGAGATCTACGCCAAGCACGACCTCGTCGCGTTCGACGCGCTGGCGATCGGACCCGAGACCTCGGGCTGGTTCCGCAAGGAGATCACGTCGCTCAACCAGATGAAGGGCCTCAAGATGCGCTTTTTCGGCTTGGGCGCGAAGGTCATGCAGAAGCTGGGAGTCTCGACCCAGATGCTGGCGGCGGGGGACATCTTCCCCGCGCTGGAGCGCGGCGTGATCGACGCCACCGAGTTCTCGATGCCCGCCATGGACATCAAGCTGGGCTTCCACCAGGTGGCGAAGTTCAACTATTTCCCGGGCTGGCACCAGCAGACCTCGGTCACCGAGATCATGATGAACAAGAAGGCCTACGACGCGCTGCCCAAGTCCTACAAGAAGATTGTCGAGATCGCCGCGGGCCACCAGCTCGGGTACACCTTCGCGGAAACTGAGGCGATGCAGTTCGGCGTGATGGCCGAGATGAGGGACAAGCACAAGGTGCAGATCAAGCGCTGGAAGGACAGCGATCTTGCGGTGTACGAGAAGGCCTGGCTGGACGTGATCGCGGAAGAGTCCGCCAAGGACCCGTTGTTCAAGCGCGTCGCGGATGACTACCTGGCCTTCCGCAAGAGTTACTCGATCTGGGGTGACGCACAGTTCATGAGGCCGACCTATCTGACCGGCAAGCCTGCGGCAGCGGCGAAGAAGTGACCGTGAACCGGCGCAGCCTAGCGCTGCGCCGGCGGACCGGACTACCAAGAAGAGCGGATTAGGTGAACGCCTTGTTGAAGGTGGCGGAGGGTTTGCGCCGCCTGCTGGAAGTGATTGCCCTGGGTGGCGGGTGGCTGCTGGTGATCATGGCTTTCTTGACGAGCTTCGACGTCGTCGCGCGCAAGTTCGGGGTGGATCTGCCGTACACCAAGCTGCAGGAACTGGAGTGGCACTTCCACGCCGTGATTTTCTCTCTGTGGATGGGGTACTGCTACACGATCAACGCGCATCCACGCGTCGATTCCTTCACCGAGCGGCTGACGCACCGTGGCCGGGCCTGGGTCGAACTCGCCGGTTGCCTCCTGCTGGCGTTGCCCTACATCGCGCTTGTCTCGTACTACAGCATCGATTACGTGGTCACGTCCTACAACATGAACGAGCAGTCCGAAAGTTCACTCGGCCTGACCCATCGCTGGATCATCAAGGGTATTTTCGCCGCAGGGATATGGATGGTGGCGCTCGGCATACTCAGCGTGCTGCTGCGCGTCATCGTCTTCCTGTTCGGAAACAAGCCGGACGAAGAAGTCAATCTGCAGATCGGCCACGTGGAATCGGACATCTAGTGCGAACCGGGAGCAGTCATCGTGCTTGAGTTTGTCGCGACCAAC
>CAZTSJ010000338.1:0-3947 GCA_964616875.1 uncultured Bordetella sp.
GGTCCATCCCCTGCACGTCGTGCAGGAGGCGATCGACAACGCGGTCGACGAGGCGCTCGCCGGCCACGGCAAGCGCCTCACGGTTTCGCTGCGCAAGGAGGCTCGGTCGAGGTGACCGACGAGGGCCGCGGCGTGCCGGTCGACCTGCACAAGGAAGAAGGAAAGCCGGCGGTCGAGGTGGCGTTCACCATGCTGCACGCCGGCGGCAAGTTCTCGCGCTCGGGCAACGGCGTGTACCACATCTCCGGCGGCCTGCACGGCGTCGGCGTGGCGGTGTCCAACGCGCTGTCGAAGCGCTGCGAGGTCACGGTTTTCCGTGACGGGCAGAAGCACACGATCGCGTTCGAGGGCGGCGAACTCAAGACAAAACTCCGTTCCGAAAAAATAAAAGAAAAGCGTACTGGCACGGTAGTGCGGCTCTGGCCCGACCCGAAATACTTCGACTCGCCCAACATCCCGCTGGCCGAGCTCGAGCACCTGGTGCGCTCGAAGGCGTATCTGTTGCCGGGCCTCACCACGGTGCTCGAAGTCGAAGGCAAGCAGAACAAGGTGTGGAAATACGAACGCGGCATGGCGCAGTACTTCGAGTTCATGCTGCAGGGGCGGGAGCTGGTCGCTCCCCTTTTCACGGGGGAGAGGTTTTTTCAAGAGACCAACATCCCTGACGTCGAGCCCGGCGAAGGCGCGTCGTGGGCGATCGGCTGGGTGGCGGACGGCGACGTCTTTGCCGACAGCCACGTCAACCTGATCCCGACGCGCTCGGGCGGCACGCACGAGGCCGGCTTCCGCGCCGGCATCTTCGACGCGCTCGCCGCCTTCATGGACACGCGCGGCCTCGCGCCCAAGGGCGTCAAGCTGATCGCCGACGACCTGTGGCAGCGCGCCTGCTTCACGCTCTCGGCGCGCATCGTGCGCACGCAGTTCCACGGCCAGACCAAGGAGAAGCTCACCACGCGCCACGCCGCGCGCCTGCTCGAGCTGTGCGTGCGCGACGCCTTCGAGCTGTGGCTGAACGAGCACCCGGACGAGGGCAAGAAGGTGGTCGAGCTGGCGATCGAGCAGGCGATGGCGCGGCTCGCCAAGGGCAAGAAGGTCGAGCGCAAGAAGTCGAGCGGCATCGCCACGCTTCCGGGGAAACTGGTCGATTGCGCTTCCGGAGATATCTCTAGAAATGAACTCTTTCTAGTGGAAGGCGATTCCGCGGGCGGCTCGGCCAAGGAGGCGCGCGACAAGGAGACGCAGGCGCTGCTGCCGCTGCGCGGCAAGGTGCTCAACACCATGTCGAAGGACAGCCGCACGGTGCTCTCCAACAAGGAGCTGCAGGCGATTGCCACCGCGATCGGCGTGGATCCCCATTCTTCGGAAGAAACGCCCGACCTGAGCGGCGTGCGCTACGGCAAGGTCATCGTCATGACCGATGCCGACGTCGACGGCGGCCACATCCAGGCGCTGCTGCTGACCTTCTTCTTCATGCACGTGCCCAAGCTGGTTGAGCGCGGCCACCTGTACGTGGCGATGCCGCCGCTGTTCAAGGTGGAGGTTCCTGCGCAAGGCAAGGGCAAGCCGGCGCGGCGCCTTTACTGTCTCGACGACGATGAACTGGAAGAAGTCCTGAATCAGTTGAAAAAAGAAAAAGTAAAAGACGGCAGCTGGGAGATCTCGCGCTTCAAGGGCCTGGGCGAGATGAGCCCCGAGCAGCTCTGGGAAACCACCATGAACCCGGACACGCGGCGCCTGGTGCGCATGCAGCTCGACGCCAAGCAGATCAACAAGGTGCGCGAGACCTTCGAGCTGCTGATGGATTCGGGCGAGGCCGAGGGGAGGCGCAACTGGATGCGCGAGCACTGGAAGAGCGTGGAGGCCGACGTCTGAGGAAGAAAAAGCAGAAGCCGTTCTGGGAGCGCGCCTACAAGGGGCACGCGTACTGGCTGGGAAAGGCGAAGCTGGGCCGGGTGACCCTGGCCGAGAAGGGCCGCTACACCTGGGAAGCCGGGGGCCGCAGCGGCCAGGCCGAGGACCTCGAGAAGGCGAAGAAAGCCGTCGAGCTCGCCGCCGCGATGGCTGACAAACAATTGGACCTGTTCAAATGACCGAAGACACCCGCACGCCCGACCTGTTCACTCCCGACGACGACGCGGCGCCGATCGAGCGGCACGCCTCGCAGGCCTACCTCGGCTACGCGGTCTCGACCGTCAAGGCGCGCGCGCTGCCCGAGATCGCCGACGGCCTGAAGCCGGTGCAGAGGCGGATCCTGTTTGCAATGAATGATTCAGGATCCCAAGGATTCTCGAAGTGCGCGCGCTATGTAGGCGAAGTGCTCGGCAAGTACCACCCGCACGGCGACTCCTCGACCTACGAGGCGCTGGTGCACCTCGCGCAGCCGTTCTCGATGCGCTATCCGCTGATCGATGGCCAGGGGAATTTTGGTTCCCGTGATGGCGATGCGGCCGCGGCGTACCGCTACACGGAAGCGAAGCTCTCCCGCTTTGCCGAGTTGCTGCTCGGCGAAATCGGGGAGGGCACCGTCGATTTTCAGCGAAATTACGATGGGAAGTTCCAGGAGCCGGTCCTGCTGCCGGCACGGCTTCCCTTTGGATTATTGAATGGAAGTTTTGGAATTCCGGTCGGCTTCTCGACGCGCATTCCCTCGCACAACCTGAAGGAAGTCGCCGCCGCGGCGGCGCACGTCATCAAGCATCCGCGCGCCAAGATCGACGAGGTGCTGAAAATCCTCCCCGGCCCGGATTTCCCCGGCGGCGGCCAGATCATCTCGCCGCCCGAGGAAGTGAAGCTCGCGTACGAGACCGGGCGGGGCTCGCTTCTGCTGCGCTGCAAATGGGAGCGCGAGCCGCTGGCGCGCGGCCAGTGGCGCCTCGTCATCACCGAGCTGCCGCACGGCGTGTCGGCGAAGCTGGTGCTGGAGGAGATCGAAGCGCTCGCCAATCCCCGGCCGGGCCTGGGCAAGAAGGAAGTGTCGCAGGAGCAGAAGCGCCTGAAGCAGTTCATCCTCGACCAGGTCGAGGCGGTGCGCGACGAGAGCGACCGGAAAAGCAGGATGCGCCTGGTGATCGAGCCCAGGTCTTCGCGGATCAATCCCGAAGAAATGGTGGCCGCCCTGATGGTGCACACCTCGCTCGAGTCGCGCTACCCGGTGAACCTCACCTGGCTCGGCCTGGACGGCCTGCCCGAGACCAAGGGCCTCGTCGAAGTGCTGCGCGAATGGGGCGAGTGGCGCGTCGCCACGCTGCGCCGGCGCACGCAGTTCCGCCTCGACCGCGTGCAGGAGCGCCACGAGATCGTGATGGGGCGGCTGCTCGCCTACGCCAGGATCGACGAGATCATCCAGCTGATCCGCGCGAGCGAAGATCAGGCAGATGCTCGATTGAATTTACAAAAACGCTATAAATTTTCTGAAAAGCAATCGGAAGACATCGTCAACCTGCGCCTCGGCCAGCTCACCAAGCTCGACGGCATCAAGCTGAACGAGGAGAGGAAGGCGCTCGAGGAGGAGCGCAAGGAACTGAAAGAGCTTTTATCCGATGAAAAAGAACTCAAAAAACGGGTCGTCAGGGAGCTCGACGAGGATGCGAAGAAATACGGCGACGAGCGCCGCACGCTGATCAAGGCCGCCGAGCGCTCGCAGGTCGAGCGCACCGTGGTCGACGAGCCGATCACCGTGATCCTGTCGCAGAAGGGCTGGGTGCGGGCGCGCGTCGGCCACGGGCTCGACGTGTCGCAGCTCGCCTTCAAGGACGGCGACGCGCTGCTCCAGACGCTCGAGTGCCGCACCACGGAGACGGTGACCGCGCTCGCCGCTTCGGGCAAGAGCTTCACGCTCGAGGCCGCCAACCTGCCTTCCGGGCGCGGCGACGGCGCGCCGGTGAACACGCTGGTCAACTCGGGCTCCGACGACATCGTGTGGCTGGCGAGCGGCGACCCGGGCCGGC
>CAZTSJ010000339.1:0-12994 GCA_964616875.1 uncultured Bordetella sp.
TTTCGACTTTCGGCGTAATGTTTGTCAGCCGGCCCGAGGCGGCCGCGGCGGAGCTGGTCCGGGTCTGCAAGAAAGGCGGCAGGCTTGGCTTGACGACCTGGCCCGCCGACGGCACCGTCAGCGGCCTGTTCAAGGTCATGAAGCCTTACCTGCCGGCACCCGCCGCCTCACCGCCACCGTCGCCGTTCGAATGGGGCAGCAAGGAGCGCATACAACAACTCCTCGGCGCGGCCTTCGACCTGCGATTCGAGACCGGCACCACGGTCTTGCGCGAGCCCAGCGGCCTGGCCGTCTGGGATATGTTCGTGGCGGGCTATGGCCCGACCAAGGCCCTGGCCGCGGCCCTTGATGAAAAGCGCCGCGAGGGCTTGAGGCGTGATTTCATCGCCTATCATGACGGCTTCGGCTCCGCACTTGGGGTTGCGATGCCGCGCGATTATCTCGTGACGATCGGCATCCGCAGGTAGTCCGTTCTTCTATCATCGGCGCGCGAGCAGCGCAGGATGGACCACGGGAATGCATTGTGCTCGTACGGTTTCACCTGATACCTTGTTACGGAGGAGGTACATCATGAAGCGCAATTTCGCCGTCCTGACCCTGAGCGTCCTGTCCCTTATGTTCGGCGCCGCGATGCCCGCCGCAGCGCAGAGTCCGTCGCTGGGGAAGGTGAACTTCCCGGTGGAGTGCAACGCCGCCGCGCAACGCGAGTTCAACGTCGCGATGGCGTACTACCACTCGTTTGCCTTCCCGCAGATGCAGGCGCCGCTCGAGCGCGTGATGCAGGCCGATCCGAGCTGCGGCATGGCGCACTGGCTGCGCACGCTCGCAGCGCTCAACAATCCGTTCACTTGGCCGACGACCATCTCCGCCGCGATCCTGAGCGAAGGCGGCAGGATCCTGGATAGCGCCCGCAGCACGGGGCTCAAATCGCAGCGCGAGCGCGACTATGTCGACGCGCTGGCCGTGTATTTCAAGGATCAGGACAAGCTCGGCCATCCAGCACGCGCCAAGGCGCTGGAAACCGCCATGGAACAGGTGATGCGCACCTATCCCAAGGACACGGAAGCGGCGACGCTGTATGCGCTGGTGCTGTCGGCGAATTTCAATCCGGCCGACAAGAAATACACCAATCAGTTGAAGGCGGCGAAAATTCTCGAGCCCATCTACAAGGCCCAGCCGGAACATCCGGGCGCCGCGCATTACCTGATTCACAGCTACGACTACCCGCCGATCGCGGCGCAGGGCCTCAAGGCGGCGCGGCGCTACGGCAAGATCGCGCCCGATGCGCCGCATGCGCTGCACATGCCTTCGCACATCTTCACGCGCGTGGGCGCCTGGAAGGATTCCATCGAGTCGAACCGCGCCTCCGCGCACTCGGGCGGCGACAAGTCGTTCGACAAGTGGCATGCCTACGATTACATGGTGTACGCGCACCTGCAGCTCGGGCAGCATGACGCGGCGCGCGATATCGTCGCCGATGCACAGCGCAATCCGGCGCGCATCGATCACGTGGTGGCCGCCTATGCCTACGCCGCGATGCCGGCGCGCCTCGCGCTCGAGCGCGGCGCTTGGAAAGAGGCCGCCGCGATCGAGCTCTTCCCCGCGGCCGACGCCTACCCCTGGAAGAAATACACCTTCGCCGAGGCGGTCAACGCCTATGCGCGCGGGCTCGGCGCGGCAATGAGCGGCGATGCGGCCGGCGCCCGCGTGCAGCTCGCGCGCCTGCAGGCGCTTGGCGAGGCGACGAAGGTTCCTTACTGGGTCGAGCAGATCGCGATCCAGGCCGACGTCGTGCAGGCATTGGCGGCGCGCGCCGAGGGTGGCAATGCGCAGGCGCTGGCGTTGCTGCGCAAGGCCGCCGATCGCGAGGACGCCACCGAGAAGCATGCCGTCACCCCGGGGCCGCTCGTCCCCGCGCGCGAGCTGCTCGCCTCCCTCGAGCTCGAGGCGGGCGAGGCGCAGTCGGCGCTGCGCAATTTCGAGTCGGTGCTGCAACGCGAGCCGAACCGCTACCGCGCCTTGGCCGGCGCCGCGGCTGCCGCGGAGCGTGCGGGCGACGCGAAGAGGGCAGCGAAATACTCGAAACGGCTGCCCCGCATGTGAGTCTGCGATGCGCGGGCTGATTTCCGCCTGCGCAGGGTTGGCGCTTGCGTTCTCGGCGGCCTCACAGGAGGTCGCGTTGGACGTGGGTCACTACGCTGCCGAGCCCGGGGTGATTTCCGCAAGTGGCGTACCGGAATTTGAATTCAATCGTGTCCTTGCTCTTGAAATAAAAAAAGAATTAGAAATACTTCAATTGAAAGTCCGCCTGATCGGCGAGCGCGGCGACTACGCGGTGCTGCACCACCGCACGCGGGATGCGCGTGGCGCCGATCTCTTCATTTCAATCCATCACGATTCGGTCCAGGAGCGCCTGCTGCCCGAGGCGGACAGGTTCGCCGGGTTTTCGCTCTTCATTTCCAGGGCCAATCCATTTCCGGAGAAAAGCCTTGCCTGCGCTTCCTCCATAGGCGCAAAAATGCGCGCCGGCGGCTTTACGCCTTCGCGCTACCACGCCGATCCGGTGGACGGCGAATCGCGCCCGTTTGCTGACGAGGCCAACGGGGTGCACTACTATGACAACCTTGCCGTGGCGGGGCGCAGCGCGCCGATGGCCTCGGTGCTGGTGGAGGCGGGCGTGATCGTCAACCGCGAAGAGGACCGGCGCATGCGCGATCCGGCAGTGCGCGCCCGGATCGCCGCGGCGGTGGCCGGCGGGGTGCAGGAGTGCCTGACGAGGGGGAAAGCGTTGCAATGAAGTTCCTTTTCATTCTTGTTTTGAGTGCGGTCTGGAGTTCGCTTGCCCAAGCGGATTTATACCGCTGGGTGGATCCGGAAACCGGTTCGGTGAAGTTCTCCAGCTATCCGCCGCCCTGGTTCGGCGACGAGGCGAAGCAGCGCCGCGCGCCGAAAGTCGAAGTCATCCCCAGCGGGAGCGACAAGGGCGCGGGGTCGGCAGCCGACGGCTCGGCGCAGGACGGAATGCGGCAGCTGGAGAGCCTGGAAGCACAGCGCAAGCAGCTGCTGCAGCAGCTCTCGAAGCCGGCGGCCGAGCGCGGCTTGCAGCCGATGCAGAAGCAGCTCGAGTCCTATGGCGTGCTCCTGGAGCAGGTGGACAAGCTCGATCCGGTCGGCGCCGCCGTGCGCCGCAAGGAAATGCAGGGGCTGATCGAGAAGATCCTGAAAGAGGCAACCCGCTGAGCGGCGCGATTCGCCACCAAACCGTCGACTGTGGCGGGGTGAAGCTGCATTGCGCCGTGGCCGGTGAAGCCGGCCGGCCGCTTATGCTGTTCCTGCACGGCTTCCCGGAATTCTGGGCCGCCTGGCGCAAGCCGATGGCGCATTTCGCCGCGCGCGGCTGGCTCTGCGTCGCGCCCGACCTGCGCGGCTACAACCTGTCCGACAAGCCCGAGGGCGTGGAGTCCTACAGGGTGAAGCACCTGATGGCCGACGTGCTCGCCGTCGCAGCGCACTATGCGAAGGGCAAATTTGTACTCGTCGCCCATGACTGGGGCGGCGCCGTGGCCTGGGCGGTGGCGATCGGCGAAGCTCAGAAACCCGTGCAGCGCCTTTCGCGGCTGGTGATGATCAATTCGCCCCATCCTTATATTTTCTGGCGCGAGCTTTCGAACAATCCGGCGCAGCAGAAGGCGAGCGAATACATGAACCTGTTCCGCCTCGCGAAGGCCGAGCGCGTGCTCTCGGAAAATGGCTACGCGCGCCTGCTTGGCGCTCTCGGCCACCTCGAGGAGGCCTGGCGCGCGGAGCTGGTGCAGGCCTGGTCGCAGCCCGGCGCGCTCACCGGCGGCCTCAACTATTACCGCGCCTCGCCGCTCTATCCGGCGACAGCCGACGATCCCGGCGCGAAGAAGCTGCGCTTCGAAGCGAAAGACTTCATGGTGCGCGTGCCGACGCTGGTGCTCTGGGGCGAGCGCGACACGGCGCTGCTCACGGGCTGCCTCGAAGGCCTGGGCCAGTGCGTGCCCGAGCTGAAGGTGGTGCGCGCGCCGGACGCCTCGCACTGGATCGTGCACGAGAAGCCGGACCTGGTCTGCAGCGAAATTGAAAGGTTTGTCCACCATGGCTAAGACGGCAATCAAGCTGCGCGACCTCGAATCGCAGATCGGCAAGGAAGTCGGTGTTTCGCCCTGGGTGAAAATTTCCCAGGAACGGATCGACAAGTTCGCCGAGGCGACCGGGGACTTCCAGTGGATCCACGTCGACCCGAAGCGGGCCAAGGATTCGCCCTTCGGCGGCACGATTGCGCACGGCTTCCTCACCCTGTCGATGCTGCCCAAGCTCTCGGAGTCCACTTTCGAATTCTCCGACCGCAAAATGGGCGTCAACTACGGCCTCAACAAGGTGCGCTTTACTTCGCCCGTGCCCGCGGGAGCGAAGATCCGCGGCCGCTTCACGCTCGCGAAGTATGAAAAAATCGAAGGTAACGGCGTGCAAACCACCTGGAGCGTGACCTTCGAGCGCGAGGGTGGTGAAAAACCGGTCTGCGTCGCGGAGTCCATAAGCCGTCATTATTTTTAAGTTTTTATTTTCATTTTTTTCACGGATAAAAATGCAGAGTAAAAGATGGAAGAACAAACCTCCCGGCTCCAACTGGGGGGAGTTCGGCCCCGACGACCAGCGCGGGCGCATGAACTATGTCACGCGCGAGAAAGTGCTGCAGGGCGTGGCTGAGGTGAAGGAGGGCATCACCTTCGTGCTCTCGCTGCCGCTCGACTACCCGGGCGGCAATGCGCTCAACGCGCGCCGCCACCCGCCGCGCATCGCTGCCACGCAGCGTGACGGCAAGCAGAATTTTGCCTACGAAGTGCGGCAGGACAACCCAATGCAGACCGATGTCGTCTGCGACGACCTGGTGCTGCTGACGCTGCAGTATTCGACGCAGTGGGATTCCTTCGCCCACGTCGGCAGCCTGTTCGATGCCGACGGCGACGGCAAACCGGAAGCGGTTTTTTACAATGGCTACCGTGCCGGGGTTGATGTGATTCCTGCAAAAGAAAATGCCAATGCGGAATCGTGGGCGAAGTTCGAAGGCAGCAGGGCCGAGGCGCTCGGCATCCAGAACCTCGCCGAGCACGGCGCGCAGGGCCGCGGCGTGATGATCGACCTGCATGCGCATTTCGGGCGGCAGCGGCATGCAGTTAATTTCCTGGAATTACAAAGGATTATTGAAATAGATGAGGTAAAAATTGAACGCGGCGACATCGTCTGCCTGCACACGGGCTTCGCCGAGATGGTGATGGAGTTCAAGAAGAATCCGACGCCAGAGGCCCTGCACAACAGCTGCACCGGGCTCGACGGCCGCGACGACAAATTGCTGCAGTGGATCTCGGATTCCGGGCTCTCGGTGCTCGCCGCCGACAACTACGCGGTGGAACTCTTCAGCATCAAGCCCTGGAAGACCTCCACGCACGCCATGCTGCCGCTGCACCAGCATTGCCTGTTCAAGAACGGCATCCATCTGGGCGAGCTGTGGTATTTCACGCCGCTCGCCAACTGGCTGCGCGAGCACAAGCGCAATCGTTTTCTTCTCACCGCCCCGCCGCTGCGGCTGCCGGGCGCCGTAGGTTCACCCGCAACCCCGGTGGCTACCGTATGAGCAAAGTCGCAATCATTACTGGATCTGCTTCAGGCATTGGGGCAGCTACCGCAATGGAATTATCCAAGCGCGGTTGGAATGTCGTCATCAATTATTCAAAAAGCAAGGCAGAGGCGGAAAAGGTCGCCGCGAAGTGCAAGGACGCGCTCGTCGTCCAGGCCGACGTCGGCGAGGACGCCCAGTGCCGCAAGCTCGCGCAGGCGGCGCTCGACAAATGGGGCCGCATCGACGCGCTGGTGAACAACGCAGGCACCACCAAGTTCGTCAAGCACGCCGACCTGGATGGCCTCTCGGCCGACGACTTCCTGCGCATCTACCGCTTGAACGTGGTGGGACCGTTCCAGATGACGCGCGCCTGCGCGCCGGCGCTCAAGACGGGCAAGGGCGCGGTGGTGAACGTGTCTTCGGTCGCTGCGCTCCTCGGTACCGGTTCCTCGATGGCTTACGCCGCGTCCAAAGCGGCGCTCAATTCGCTCACTTACTCGTTTGCGCGCGTGCTCGGGCCGGAGGTGCGCGTCAATGCGGTCTGCCCCGGCTACGTGGATACGCCCTGGCAGCACAACGCGCTCGGCGTGGCGGGCGCGAACAAGGCGGCCGAGCATTACTCGGCCATGGTGCCGCTCAAGGACTATGCGCGGCCCGAGGACCTCGCCGAAACCATCGCCTGGCTGATCGAAGGCGCGCGCCAGGTCACCGGCGAAACCATCTACGTCGACGGCGGCTTGCACATCCAGCCGCCGCGCTGACCTTTGCCGTGGGCGCAGCGTACGGACAGTACGACACCATCATCGTCGGCGCCGGCTCGGCCGGCTGCGTGCTCGCGAATCGCCTCAGCGCCGACCCGCGCCATCGCGTGCTGCTGCTCGAGGCCGGGCCGCGCGACACCGATCCCTGGATCCATATACCGCTGGGCTACGGCAAGCTGTTCAAGAAACCCTCGGTCAACTGGAGCTACTGGTCCGAGCCCGAGCCGCAGCTGAACGGGCGCAAGATTTTCACGCCGCGCGGCAAGGTGCTGGGCGGCTCCTCCTCGATCAACGGCCTCGTCTACACGCGCGGCCAGCCCGAGGACTTCGACGACTGGGAAACCCCCGGCTGGTCCTTCGGCGAGCTGCTGCCGTATTTCAAGAAATCCGAAGACCAGGCGGGACAGGGGTTGGGCGCCGATGCGCTGCACGGCAAAGGCGGGCCGCTCAAGGTCTCCGACCAGAACGAGCCGCACGAACTGTGCGATGCCTTCATCGAGGCGGCAGTGGAGGCCGGCCATCCGCGCAATCCCGATTTCAACGGCGAACAGCAGGAGGGCGCGGGCTACCAGCAGCTCACCGCGCGCAACGGCCGGCGCTGCTCGACCGCAACAGGGTTTCTGAAGCCGGTTCTACACAGGAAAAATCTGACGGTGGTGACGGATGCCCTGGTTTCGAAGGTTTTGTTCGTGGGTTTCAAAGCTTCTGCTGTTCAGTACCTGAAAGGCAAAGAGCAAGTTCAGGCAACTGCAAATCGTGAAGTCATCCTCTGCGGCGGCGCCATCAATACGCCGCAGATCCTGCAGCTCTCCGGCGTGGGGCCGGCGGCGCTGCTCGGCGAGCACGGCATCCCGGTGGTCCTCGATCAACCCCATGTCGGCGAGCACCTGCAGGACCATTTCCAGGCGCGCATCGCGCTCAAATGCACGCGGGCCATCACGGTCAACGACGACATGCAGAGCTGGTGGCGCATGGCGCGCATGGGCCTGCGCTACGCGCTGCTGCGCAAGGGCCCGCTTGCGGTGAGCGCCGGTTACGCGGGCGGCTTCTGGCGCACGCGCCCCGAATTGAAGCGCCCCGACGTGCAGACGCACTTTCTCACCTTCAGCCTCGATCGCATGGGCGAGAAACTGCACCCGTTCTCCGGCTTCACCGCCTCGATCTGCCAGCTGCGCCCGACCTCGCGCGGCTCGGTGCGCATTCGCTCGGCCGATCCGCGCGCGGCGCCCGCGATCCGCTACAACTACCTCGCCACCGAGCTCGACCGGCGCACCATGGTCGACGGCATGCGCCTGCTGCGCCGCATTCTCGATCAGCCCGCGATCCGGCCCTACATCGCCTCGGAATACCTGCCGGGTGCGCAGGTGCAGTCGGATGACGAGTGGCTCGGCTACCTGCGCGCGGCGGGCACCACGATCTACCACCCCACCTGTACCGCAAAAATGGGCACGGGTCCGGACACGGTGGTGGATTCGCAGTTGCGCGTGAAGGGTCTCGAAGGCCTGCGCGTGGTGGACGCATCCATCATGCCAGCGGTGGTTTCGGGCAACACCAACGCGGCGGTCATCGCCATCGCGGAAAAAGCGGCCGACCTGATCCTCCGCGATCGGCACTGAGCCGGCATTGCGCGGCGCTATTGTCACTTGACAAGACCTCTGCTAGGCTGGCCGCGCCATGGTCAGACCCGCCTTATCCCGTCTGTGCTCCACGCGTGAGTTTGCGCACCTGCGCGGTATCAGCCGCCAGCGCGTGCTCGCCCTGCTGGACGCCGGGCGCATCGCGGGCGCGCAATGGATCGGCGCGCGCTGGGCGATTCCGCGCGCCGCCCGCGTTGCGCCGCCCGCGCGCGCGCAGGCCGCGGGACCCGGCCTGGCGCAGCTCACGCCGCTGGAGAACGCCCTGGTTGCTGAATTTGCAGCCCGGGTGCGCGCGCTTGCTGCCGCGCGCTTCGAGCGTATCGCGGTGTTCGGCAGCCGCATCCGGGGCGGGTCGCGGGCCGACTCCGATCTCGATGTCGCCGTGTTCATAGCCGGCCGCGAGGACCGTGCGTTACGGACGGCGATTTATGCCGCGGCGGCGGAAGCCGCGGCAGCGCTGGAGGGTGCGGAGCCCGCGCTGCTGCAGCCGTCGGTGATTTTCTCCGCCAGCGCGCGTACCCGCTTCGTCGACGTCATCGAACGCGAAGGCCGGCCATGGACAAGCTGACGCGCTCGCGCGTCGCGCTCAAGCTCGAGCAGCTCGATTCAAAGCTGACGTCGTTCCTCGCCAATTACCGGGCGCGCAATCCGCGCGAGTGCGCTTCCAGCATGTATGTCGCGGTGTTCCATGCCGCCGAGGCGTTGCTTTATGCCAAGGGCATCGAGGCGGCGAGCCACAAGGCGGTCGCGAGCCTGCTCGCCATGCACTTCGTGCGCCCCGGCGTGCTGCCGCGCGAAACCTCGGCGAAATTCTCGGCGCTGATGGCCGGGCGCCACGACGCCGACTGCAACGAGGCGATCCCCTTCGGCCTCGAAGACGCGCGCGCCGCTGCTGCCACCGGCCACGCCTTGCTTGCGGACCTGCTCGGCCTGCTGGAGGGCGTCGCCGGGGCGCCGCCCACGACCGCTGCGCGCAAGCTGCTTGCGCAGATCGGCAAGGCCGTGCCGCGCAAGACGGGCAGGCGCGCCGGAGTCGAATCCAAATAGCCCTGTATTTCTGAACCAGCAGGGCAGTAAAGCGAGGCATGAATCCCTCGCCCCGCAGCGCGCATCGCCCGCCAACTCCACTATCATGACGGCGTAGGCCTCGGAACCGAAGGGAGGCGGCCGATGGCGAAACTCAGCAAGCGCGGGCGCAAGGCACCGCCGCAGGCGCGGCGCAAGGCCGCCGCGCCGGGCCAGGCCGTCGTCGCCCGGCTCCGGCAGCAGCTTAGCGAGGAGCGTGCGCAGCGCGCCGCGACGGCGCAAATTCTCAAGATCATCGCCCGTTCGCCGTCGGACGCGCAGCCGGTGTTCGACGTCATCCTCAAGAACGCGACCCGGCTCTGCGGCGCGCACCTCGGGCTGCTCGCACTGTTCGCGGGCGGGAAGTACCGGATTGTCGCAAGCCTGGGCGCCAATCGGGCGTATCTGAAGAACATCGCCTCGAGAGACCCGGTCGAGGTTCAGCCCGGGAGCGTGATTGCACGCAGTACGGCAGCGCGCAAACCGGTCCAGGTCCTGGATGCCAGGCAGGCCGAGAACTATCGCAAAAGAGTTCCCCAGAGCGTGGCGCTGGTCGAGCTGGGCGGCGCGCGTTCCTACCTGCAGGTGCCGATGCTCAAGAAAGGGGCGGTGGTCGGCTCGATTGCGATCTTCCGCCCTGAAGTCCGTCCGTTCACGCAGGCGCAGTTAGACCTGGTCAGCACCTTCGCCAGCCAGGCGGTGATCGCGATCGAGAACGTCCGCCTGTTCAACGAGACCAGAGAGGCGCTCGAGCGGCAGACGGCGACTGCCGAGATCCTGAAAGTCATCAGCAACTCGCCGACGGACGTGCAGCCGGTGCTTCAGGCGATCGTACGAAGCGCTGCGCGGCTCGTCGAGCCTTGCCACGCGGTGGTCGTCATGCGTGAGGGCGATCAGGTCACGCGCAAGGCCATTGCCGGACCCCGCCGAACCGAGTCCGAACTTGCAAGGCTCAATCGGGAGCATCCGTTGGAGTTCGATCCGAAGCAAAGCGTGGCCGTGCAGTCGATTGTCGAGTGCCGGATAGCTGAAATTTCGGACACGGAGGTGCGCGGGACGAGCAAGTTCGTCAAGCAAGTGGCGCGCGTCGCAGGGTATCGATCCATCACCTCGGTGCCGCTGGTCCGCGAAGGGACCGGCATTGGCGCGATCGTGCTTACGAATCCGCAATCGGGGTTCAGGCTGGCCGACACGCAGCTCGCGTTGCTCCAGACCTTCGCCGACCAGGCGGTGATCGCGATCGAGAACGTGCGCCTGTTCAACGAGACCAGGGAGGCGCTCGAACAGCAGAAGGCGACGGGCGAGATTCTCGGCGCCATGTCGGCGTCGATCGCCGACACCAAGCCGGTGTTCGACCGCATTCTGGCCAGCTGCGAGCGGCTCTTCGCCGGGCGGCTGTTGGGTGTCAGCGTCGTCGGCCAAGACGGCAAGCTCCACCTTGGCGCATACCGCGGCCCGGGCGCCGAGGAGTTCGCGCGCATCTTTCCGCTGGCGGTGGACGAGACCTCGGGAGCGGGAGCGGCGATCGTCAATTGCCGCGTCATGCATTACCCGGACGTCGAGCGCGGGCAGGGCGTTCCCGCCGGGGTTCGCAACGGCTGCGCGGCGACCGGCACGAAGTCGGTGGTCTTCGCACCGATGATGTGGGAAGAGGGCGGCATCGGCGCGATTTTCGTCGGCCGCCGCTTCGCGATCCCGTTCAGCGACAAGGAAATCGAGCTGCTCAAGGCTTTCGCCCACCAGGCGGCGATCGCGATCAAGAACGTGCGGATGTTCAACGAGACCCGGGAGGCGCTCGAGCGGCAGACGGCGACGGCGGAGATCCTCAGGGTCATCAGCAGTTCGCCGACCGACGTGCAGCCGGTGCTCGATGCCGTGGCCGAGCGCGCCAGCAAGCTTTGCAACGCGCCACACGCGAATGTGCTGCTCACCGAGGGCGACCAGCTCCGCGTGATGTCGGTCCACTCGACCGAGTCGGGAGCGACGCCAGACCAGCGCAACTACGTTCCGCTCGCCAGGACCTACCTCAACGCGCGCGCCGTACTCGATCGCGAGACCGTGCACTTCGCCGACGTGACCCAGGTAATGGACACGGAGTTTCCGGACGTGCGCCGCAACCAGCAGCGGTTCGGCTTCCGCGCCACGCTTTCGGTGCCGCTCATGCGCGAGGGCGAGGCAATCGGGGTGATCTGGGTATGGCGCCGGGAGGCGGGCTTGTTCACAACGGAGCAGGTGGACCTGCTGAGGACGTTCGCGGACCAGGCGGTGATCGCGATCGAGAACGTGCGCCTGTTCAACGAGACCAGGGAGGCGCTCGAGCGGCAGACGGCGACGGCGGAAATCCTGAAGGTGATCAGCAGTTCGCCGACCGATATTCAGCCAGTGCTGGATGCCGTAGCCGAGAATGCCGCGCAGATCTGCGGGGCGAGTGATGCTGTCCTGTTCCGGACCGATGGGGATGCACTTCGGCAGGTGGCCCACTATGGCCAAATCCCGAATTTGGCGGAGACGATGCCTGTCAGCCGTGGCTCGGCCACTGGCCGGTCCGTCCTCGACCGGCAAGCGGTTCACATTCATGATCTCGAGGCCGAATCCGAAGCAGAGTTCCCTATCGCTAAAATCCATCAGAACCCCGATCCTCATCGCACGATCCTCGCAGTGCCCTTGCTGCGCGAGGGTGTTTCGATTGGTGCGATTGCAATTCGCCGAAAGGAAGTTCGTCCCTTCTCGGATAAGCAGGTCGAGTTGCTCAAGACCTTCGCCGACCAGGCGGTGATCGCGATCGAGAACGTGCGCCTGTTCAAGGAGCTCGAGGCGCGCAACCGCGATGTCACCGATGCGCTCGAGCAGCAGACGGCGACGGCGGAGATCCTCAAGGTCATCAGCGGCTCGCTCACGGACGTGCAGCCGGTGTTTGATGCAATCATGGATAGCGCGGCGCGACTGTTCGGACGCAGGGCCGGCCTCCGGCTGGTAGAGGACGGAATGCTTCGTCGCAGGGCGATCAGCGACGCAGGTGCGGCAGGCCTTGCAGGCGCCGAGTCGCAACCGATCGACCGGAACAGCCTCGTCGGCATCGCCGCTCTGGAAGGGCGGGTGATTCAGGTTTCGGATACTTACGGACCCGACGCTCCGCCCTATATGCGGGCGCATGCCCGTGAGATGAATTTTCGTTCGCTCGCCTGCGCCCCGTTGGTCCGTGAAGGCGCCGTGGTCGGGGTCATCTCGGTCTCGTCACTCGACCCAGGCACGCTCACGGACAAGCAAATGGCATTGCTCGCGACCTTCGCCGACCAGGCGGTCATCGCGATCGAGAACGTGCGCCTGTTCAACGAGACCCGCGAGGCGCTCGAGCGGCAGACGGCGACGGCGGAGATTCTCAACGTCATCAGCCGGTCCCCGACGGATGTCCGGCCGGTCTTCGAATGCATCGTACGCAGCGCGTTACGGCTGACAGGTGGCGCTACAGGAGGGCTTTTCACGTCCGATGGCAGCGCGGTAGACGTCGGTTGGATCGACGCCCCTCTTGGAAGCGAGAGCGCCGAATTGTATCGGCGCGCGTATCCGATGCCGATCGGGAGGAACGTGCCTGCGATGGCGGCAATGCGCGAATGCCGCGTCGTGAACGAGCCGGACTTGCTTGCAAGCAATTTCGAAGAGGGCTCGAAGGCGCGGGCACGCGCCGGCAATTACCGGTCCGCATTGTGTGTGCCGATGCTGCGCGGCGGAAGCGCAATCGGAGCGATCGCGGTTACGCGACGCGAGGCCGGGCTTTTCGCGAATCACCATGTGGCGCTCCTTCAGGCCTTCGCCGACCAGGCGGTGATCGCGATCCAGAACGCGCGGCTGTTCAACGAAACCAAGGAGGCGCTCGAGCGGCAGACGGCGAC
>CAZTSJ010000340.1:0-2061 GCA_964616875.1 uncultured Bordetella sp.
AGTCACGCAACGCTGGGTCGCCATTGCCGGAGAGCCGCCCGACGCAGCGGTTGCCGCGGTAACGGTAGAGCAACTGCGGGTGGTTACGCCCAAATTCGCAATCCTGAACCGCATGCTGGTGCAATCGAGGTGGCGGGAGTACGACTATCTGCTGCTGTGCGATGACGACATCGTGTTGCCGAGAGGATTCCTCGACGCGTTTCTCGGCTATCAGATCGCCTGCGATTTCGCGTTGGCGCAACCGGCGCGTACGCGCACGAGTTACGCCGACCGCAAATTCGCGCGCGCGGTGCGGGGAATCCGGGCGCGGCGCACGCGCTTCGTCGAGATTGGACCGCTGGTCAGCGTGCGCAGCGACTTCGCGCCGCGCATCCTGCCCTTCGACGAGTCGAGCCCGATGGGTTGGGGTTACGACTTCGTCTGGCCGGTACTCGCCGAGGCCGCCGGGCTGCGCCTCGGAATCGTGGACGCAACCCCGGTGGATCACAGCCTGCGCGGCCAGGCGAGCGCCTACAGTTCGAAAGAGGCAAGCCGCGCCATGATCGCCTATCTTGAGAAGACTCCTCATCTGAAAAAGCAGGACGCCTTCACCGTCCTGGAGACCTACTGATGCATAGCGCCGCGGACGATCCGTATTTCGGCAATCCGCGTCCCGACATGGCGCCATTTGTGCCGCCCGGCCTGGAGCGGGTGCTGGAGCTTGGTTGCGGTAGCGGCGTATTTGGCGAACTGCTCAAGCGCAGCGGAGTCCGCGAGGTCGTGGGCATCGAGGCGTCGCCGGGCCCGGCTCGCGCCGCCGCGCAGCGCCTGGACCGTGTCATCGTCGCCGACGTCGAGCGCGACGCGCTGGATCTGCCTGCCGGCGGATTCGATTGCCTCATCTGCAACGACGTGCTGGAGCACCTCGCCGACCCTTGGGCAGTGCTGAAAAAACTGCAGCCTTTTGTTCGCGCGGGGGGCTGGCTCATCGCTTCGATACCGAATGTGCGGCATCACAAAGTGGTGCGCCATCTGATCTGGCCAGGGCAGTGGCGTTATGAAGACGACGGCATCCTGGATCGAACCCATTTGCGATTTTTCACGCGAGGCAGCGCATGCGAGTTGGTGGAAGCTGCCGGCTTCCGGATCGAGCGCGTGCAGGGAATCAACCCCTCCAGCCTGCCGCTCTGGTTGCGGCTGATCAACGTCGCCGTGGGGGACGCGCTTGACGACATGCGCTACCTGCAGTTCGCGATCGTCGCGAAACGCAAGTGAGCAGGGGGCCCAGGCTCAGCGTGGTCGTGCCGGTGTACAACGTCTCGGCCTACCTGGCGACGTTCCTGGACAGTCTGGCGGCACAGACGCTGCCCGCAAGAGAATTCGAGATTGTCGCGGTGGACGACGGTTCGACCGATGCCTCGCCGGCGCTGCTGGCGCAATACGCCGCTCGCTTGCCCAACCTGCGCATCTTTCGGCAGGAGAATGGCGGCCTGTCGGCGGCGCGCAATGCGGGGCTGCGCGAGGTCAAAGGAGAGTGGATCGCGTTTGCGGACTCCGATGACATCGTCGCTCCCGGCACCTATGAGCGCTGGCTGTCGCAAGCCGAGGCCGGCAAGCTGGACATGCTTCTGGGCAATGGCGTGTATCACCACGAGGGCCGCGAGCCGGACCGGCCGATTTTCTCCGGCGTAGCCGCCACGCCAGTGATCGCGGGGAGCGAATGGCTGCGCGCGCGGCTGGCGGCACGATTCCTGCCGCACATGGTGTGGCTGCACCTGTACCGGCGCGATTTCATTCAAGGCAATCGCTTCAGCTTCGTGCCAAGGTTGATCCACGAAGACGTCATCTGGACCACGCGCGCATTGCTGCGGGCGCAGCGCGTGCAGTTCGATCCCGAACCGGGCTATTTTTACCGCCTGCCGGTGCGGCGCCTTGCAGATGACGAACGCGCCCGGCACCTGGAAGCGGTCATCGCTTCGAGCATCTACAACGCGCGCCAGCTCTCCGCGCTCATCGCCATCGAGGTCACGGATCCGGTCCTGGCACACGCCATCGGCTGGCAGCTGGTGGACGGCGCCCTGT
>CAZTSJ010000341.1:0-4200 GCA_964616875.1 uncultured Bordetella sp.
AGCGCCTTCGCCGTCCATCACCACGCGGCCGTTCTCCAGGATGTAGCCGTAGCCGGCGTAGCGCAGCGCGACATTGGTGTTCTGCTCGGCGAGCAGGAAACTGACTTTCTCCTTGACGTTGAGGCCCTTCACGATCTCGAAGATTTCCTCCACCAGCTGGGGCGCGAGTCCCATCGAGGGTTCGTCGAGCAGGATCATTTTCGGGCGGGCCATGAGCGCGCGGCCAATCGCCGTCATTTGCTGTTCGCCGCCGGAGGTGTAGCCCGAAAGTGAACTGCGCCGCTGCTTCAGGCGCGGAAAGTACTCGTAGACGCGTTCCAGGCCGGCGCTGGTCTCGGCGCCGCTGCGCGTATAGGCTCCGGTGAGCAGATTGTCCTCGACCGACAGGTGAGCGAAGCAGCGCCGGCCCTCCATCACCTGGACTACCCCGCGTTTGACCAGGTCCGACGGGGTCAGCCGCTCGATGCGCTCCCCCATGTACTCGATATAGCCCTTGGTCACCTCGCCGCGCTCGCCTTTGAGCAGGTTCGAGATCGCGCGCAGCGTCGTCGTCTTGCCGGCGCCGTTGGCGCCGAGCAGGGCGACGATGTTGCCTTCACGAACGGTCAGCGAAACGCCCTTCAACACCAGGATGACGTGGTTGTAGATCACCTCGATGCCGTTTACGGACAGCATCGCTGCAGCAGCGGACATCGGAACCTTCGCAAAAAAAACGGCGCCAGGCAACCCCGGCGCCGCACTAGCCTTGAAATTTCAGTCCGCGTCCTTTGCGCAGTCGCGCACCGGGACCTTCTTCTCCGCAGCGTACTTCTGTGCCGATGCACGCACCATCGGCGTCAGGATCTGCAAGTCAGCCTCGTAACGGTCCGGACCGACAATCCACTTCTGGCCGTCCCAGGAGTGAATACCCGCGCTCGGCGTACCCTCATGATCCGTACACGTGGTCTGGATCGGCAGCATGAATCCTTCAAACCCGAGCTTCTTGATTGCGGCGTTGTCAATCGCAAGGTTCTCCAGTCCCCAGCGCACTTCCTCGCCCTTGAGCGGTTTCTTGCCGAAGCGTGATTGCGCGCGCTTCACCGCTTCGATCGTCATAGCCGCCCCAACCATGCCTCGGTTGTAGAGCACCTGCCCGACGTCCTCCTTCTTGCCTGTGCCCTGACCCTTATCGTAAACATGCTTGACGATGTCCCTGTGCACTTGGCCCTGGCCCGAACTCCCCTGGAACACGAGCGAGCTGTAGCCTTTGGCGCCATCACCCGCAGGTATCACGTCCTGCTCCGCGCCCGACCACCACACTCCATACATCTTCTCGCGCGGATAACCGGTCGCCACCGCTTCCTTGACCGCTGTCGAATTCATCACCCCCCAGCCCCACAGGAAAACGTAGTCGGGGCGCTGCTGGCGGATCTGCAACCAAGTGGCCTTCTGCTCCACGCCCGCTCCGGTCACCGGCAGGAGGATCAACTCGTAACCGTGCATCTTGGCGCGTTCCTCCAACAGCGCGATCGGCTCTTTACCGTAGGGCGAGTCGTGATAGACGAGCGCGATCTTCTTGCCCTTGAGCCGATCGAGGCCACCTTCCTTCTTGCCCACGTGCTGGATCAGCATGTCGGCCGCGGACCAGTAGGTGGCGCCGAGTGGGAAGTTCCACTTGAACACCGTGCCATCCTTCGAGTCGGCACGGCCATATCCCGAGGTGATGATCGGTATCTTGTCGGTGAACGTCTTGTCCGTGAGGGCAAAGGTCACGCCCGTGGACAGAGTGTGGAACGCCGTGGCACCTGTAGGCCCCTTGCCCTTGAGGCGTTCGTAGCATTCGACCCCACGGTCGGTGGCATAGCCGAATTCGCACTCCTCGAACGTAATCTTGATGCCGTTGATGCCGCCGTCACGCGCGTTGACCAGTTTCAGGTAATCGACATAGCCGTTCGCGAACGGAATTCCGTTCGGCGAGAACGCCCCAGTGCGATAAGAGAGCACCGGGAAAAACTGCTCCTTAGCCTGTGCGTCGGCCTTCTTTGCCTGCGCGAGCGCCGGCGCGCTGCCGATCGTCGCGATCGCGGCCGAAACAGCCAATAGTGCGAATCTCACCTTCCTGTTCATTGCCATCCTCCTCCAATAGAAAACAAACTTAATGATACCCCTGTCAATGCGGGAAAGGCCACAGACGCAGCTTTTCCTTGCCGATGGCCCACAGCCGAGCCAGACCATGTGGCTCGACAATCAGGAAAAATACGATCAGGGCGCCGAAAATCATGAACTCCAAGTGCGAGGTCATCGCGGTCGAGATCGACACCCCCAGCCAGGCCGGCCCCTGGTTCAGCAGGATCGGCAGCACCACGATGAAGGCGGCGCCGAAATAGCTGCCCAGCAGCGAGCCCATGCCGCCGATGATGATCATGAACAGCAGGTTGAGCGAAAGCGTCAGGTTGAAAGCGAGCGGTTCCCAGGCGCCCAGATGCAAGAATCCCCACAGCGCTCCCGCCACGCCGCAGTAGAACGAACTGACCGCGAACGCCGTGAGCTTCGCGTACACCGGACGGATTCCGATCACTTCCGCAGCGACATCCATGTCGCGCATCGCCATCCACTCGCGTCCGATGTGGCCACGCACGAGATTCTTCGCGACCAGCGTGAATACGACCAGCAGCCCAAGCAGGAACAGATATTTCTCCACCGGGGTGTCGATCCGCCAGCCGAGCAGTTCGATCGGTGCGGTCGAGACCGAGCCCGAGTGCGAGTAGTTCGTGAACCACTTGACCCGTGCGAACAGCCATTCCGTGAAGAACTGGGCCGCGAGCGTCGCCACAGCCAGGTACAGGCCCTTGATGCGCAGGCTCGGGATGCCGAACAGCATGCCGACGGCGGCCGCAATCAGGCCCGCGAGCACCAGCACGACGAGGAAGTTCAGCTGCGGAACGCGCAGCGCGAGGTTGTAGGCCGCATAGGCGCCCACCGCCATGAACGCGGCGTGGCCGATGGAGATCTGGCCGCAGTAGCCAACCAGGAGATTCAACCCGATCGCGGCGACGGTCAGGATCAGAAACGGAATCAGGATCGCGAGAAACAAGTAGTCGGTGGCGAAGAACGGCACCACGCCGAACGCGAAAACCAGCAGGCCGGCCATGAACACCCGGTCCTGCAGGATCGGCAGCATCTGCTGATCCGAGGCATAGGAGGATTTGAACTGGCCGTTTTCGCGGTAGAACATGGTCAGACCCGGTCGATGTGCTTCTCGCCGAAGAGGCCTTCCGGCCGCACCAGCAGGAACAGCAGCGCGAGCATGTAGGCGAACCAGTTCTCGATGCCGCCGCCGGCAAGATCGAAGGCCTTGACCATGACCGGGCCGAGGAACACCTCGGCCATCTTTTCGCCGACGCCGATGATGAGACCGCCGACGATCGCACCTGTGACCGAAGTAAAGCCGCCGAGAATCACCACCGGCAGCGCCTTCAGCGCCACCTGCGAAATGGAGAACTGCACGCCGAGCTTGGAGCCCCAAATTACGCCCGCGACCAGCGCCACAAAACCGGCCACCGACCAGACGATGACCCAGATGTGATTGAGCGGAATGCCGATCGACTGCGCGGCCTGGTGATCGTCGGCCACCGCGCGCAGCGCGCGGCCGGTGGCGGTCTTCTGGAAAAACAGCGCCAACGCCGCCACCAGCGCTGCAGCGACGATCGCGGCGACGAAGTCCTCCTTGTTCACCAGGATCCCGCCCTGGAACATCCTCTCCAGGATCATCACCGGTTCCTTGGGGATGCCCAGCTCGATCTTGTAGATGTCGCTGCCCCAGACCGTCTGGCCGAAGCCGTCGAGAAAGTAGGTGACCCCGAGCGTTGCCATCAGCAGCGCCACGGGCTCCTGGTTGACGAGCGGGCGCAGCACCAGCCGCTCGATCACCCACGCGAGCAACACCATGATCGCCGTCGCCGCCAGAATCGCCACCCAGAGCGGCATCTGCTCCGCCAGGCGCGCCACCGCCAGGGCCGCGAACAGCACCATCGCACCCTGCGCGAAATTGAACACGCCGGAATCCTTGAAAATCAGCGCGAAGCCCAGCGCCACGAGCGAAGACAGAACTCCGGCCATCAATCCTCCCAGCAGGACTTCGACGTAGAAACCCGGTGTCGTGGACCGGTCCGCGAACGGCGCGACCAACCCGGCGAGCAGCACTACGCCACGCGCGAGCAC
>CAZTSJ010000342.1:0-41139 GCA_964616875.1 uncultured Bordetella sp.
GAAGGCCGGGCTGGTGAAACACAATGCCAGCGCCTTGATCAGCTTCGGGTAGCGCACGTACGCCTCCTGCGCGATCAGGCCGCCCATGCTGTGGCCGATCAGAACCACCGGCTCATTGCCGAGCGATTCGATAAGGCGCGCAAGCGCTGCGGCGACTTGCTCCAGGTTATAGGGTTCGACGCTCAGGCTGTGCCCGTAGCCGGGCTGGTCCCAGGCATGAGACGGGTAGCCGAGCCCGCCGAAGTAGGGCAGTTGCAGTTCCCAGGCGTGGTGGCCACCGCCTACGCCGTGCAGGAAAACGAGCGGCGTCACGCGAGCTTGCCGTCTTGCACCACGAATTTTCCGTCCAGCGCGATGGTGCAATGGCGCAAGGGCAGGTCGAAGTGCCCGAGCGTATGCCGTCCGGCTACCTCGTTGGCGCCGGTCGAATAGAGAAAATTGCCAGCGAAGGCGCGCTGCTCAGTGCCATTGACGTCGCGCCGGTCGTACATCGCGAGCGAATCCCAGCGTGCCCGGGTGTTCATCCCCCAGCCGACATGCGACACCGCGTAAGCCTCGCGATCACCCCAGGCGGCGAAGTATTCGCGCATGAGTTCCGCGTCGAGCGAATCGCCGTCCATTTTCGTCACATAGTCGCTCTCCACCGTGAGCCGTACCGGTGACTCCAGATAGCGCTTGAACGTGAGGTTGAGGTCTCCTGGCGCCATCACCAGCGTGCCGTTCACGCTGCCGGCCTTGGGAAAAGCCAGGCAAAGGCCTCCCGGCCAGTGCGAAAGCGTGCCGGGTTTCTCGGTGTAGCCCCAGACGCCACCCACGCGTGCGCCTTCGATCCGGATATCGAGGCTGGTGCCTGCAGGGGAGGTGACCTGCATCGACTTCGCCTCGCGCAAGCTGCGCATGCCCGCCCTCACCTTCTGCTCGTCGTCGGGGGAGGGCGCCAGGCGCTCGAGCACGTCGGGATGCTCGTTGGAGATGTAAAGCACCCTCGCCCCGCCCTTGAGGATTGCGGGCAGTTCGGCCGCGTGCATCAGGCCTTCGAGCGTGCAGTCGGCGACGAAGGCCGAACTCGCGAGAGCGCCGATGGCCGGCCCAAGGTTCTGCAGCGCTACCGAAGCGCCGGTCGAGCGGATCGGCACCGGGGCGCTCTGGCGCGGCGTGGGCACCACGACATGGAACGGCCGGGCCCCGAGTCGCGCGAGCGCGAGCTCGGCGAGCTGCACATTGAGTGCGCGCGACTGGGATTCGGAGAGCACCGCGCAGATATCGCCTGCGGCGACCTTGCAGCGCGCGAAAACGTCCGCGAACAGGTCGATCCACTTGCCTTCGATGCGGTCGGCGATCATCGGCGCTGGCTGTGAGGCGGGGAATGGATATTACCGTGTAAAATCAAGCTTCCATGATTGTGTTCGATCTGCACTGCAAAGACGGCCATCGCTTCGAGGGCTGGTTCGCCTCGGCCAAGGACTACGCGTCGCAGAAAAAGCGCGGCCTGCTGGCCTGCCCGACCTGCGGTGACACCCGCATTGAACGCGGCCTTTCCGCGCCGCGTCTCAACATGGGCGCGCAAGAACCGAAGAAGCCACGGCAGACTCCGGTTCAGAAAACACCGGACATGGAGGGGAAGGACCCCTTCGCCGTTGCCCAGATCCTCTATTCGCGCATGCTGGACGAGATCCTCACCAAGTCCGAGGACGTCGGCAGCCAGTTCCCCGAAGAAGCCCGCAAGATCTTCTACCAAGAGTCCCCGGGCCGCGCCATCCGCGGCCAAGCCACCCAGGCAGAACACGACGCCCTGGTGGACGAAGGCATCCCTGTCGCTCGCTTTCCGGTACCGCCCTCCAATCGTCTGAACTGAGCAGAGGATCGTTGATGATCAAGCTTTACTATCACCCGTCGCCCAATCCCGCCAAGGTGGCGCTGTATCTCGAAGAGGCCGGTTTGCCGTACGAACTGGTGCCGGTCGATACGCGCAAGGGCGAACAGCATTCCGCCGCCTTCCTCGCGATCAACCCGAACGCCAAAACGCCAGCGCTGACCGATGGCGACGCCACCGTCTTCGACAGCAATGCCATCCTGCTGTATCTGGCCGAAAAGACCGGAAAATTCCTGCCGGCCAACACGCCGGCCGCGCGTGCGCAGATGCACTCGTGGCTGATGTTTGTCGCCACCGGCATCGGCCCCTATTCAGGCCAGTCGGTGCACTTCAAGCATGTCGCGCCGGAGCCCAAGGAATACGCTGTCAACCGGTATGACTTCGAAGCCTGGCGTCACTGGAACATCATCGATGCACAACTGGCCAAGCACAAATACATGCTGGGCGACAGCTACACGCTGGTCGACATGGCGGTGTGGGGCTGGGCGCGCGCGATACCGCGCATTCTCGGCGACGGCGCTATGGAAAAACTTCCCAACGTGAAGCGTCTGTTCGACGAGATCAACGCGCGCCCCGCAGCGAAGCGCACCGAAGCGCTCAAAGACAAGCACGCCTACAAAATGGAAATGGACGACATCGCCAAACGCGCGATGTTTCCGTCGAACGAACGGCTCAAGGCCAAGGCCTAGACGTGCACAATGTGTATTATGTAAAGTAATGGACTGGGCAGATACGGCCAGCCCTCCAGGGGCTTAGCTATTCCACCGCCCCAGCTCGTTTCAGCAGCGCTTCCAGCTCCGTATTCTTCAGCCCCCGCGCTATTCCCAGCGCGGTTTCGCCCTTTGGGCCAGTGATCTTGACGTTGGCATCCTCGTAAAGCAGCACGCGCGCCGCCTCGAGCTGGCCGCTGCGGGCGGCGAGCATCAGCGGCGAAAAGCCGTTCGGCGCGAGACCGTTCTTGTCAGCGCCCTTTTCGATGAGAAATTTAACGAGTTCAGGGCCGCCTTCGAAGGCCGCGTAATGCAGCGGCGTCCAGCCGCCGTGCGTGGCCTCGGCGCCGTGCTCGACCAGGAGCCTGGCGATCGCCAGGTGGCCCTTGAGGCTGGCAAACATGAGCGCGGTATCGCCGTGCGGGCTGCGGCGCGTTACGTTTGCTTTGCGCGCAATCAGGAACGCCGCCAGGTCCCGGTGCCCGAGCCGCGAGGCGTTCATGAGCAGCGTATTGCCATCGCCGTCGGCGGTATTGGCATCGAGGCCCTGGTCCAGCAATTCGCCGACAGCCTTGATGTCGCC
The DNA here is from genome assembly GCA_964616875.1 of uncultured Bordetella sp. Classification (GTDB taxonomy): domain Bacteria; phylum Pseudomonadota; class Gammaproteobacteria; order Burkholderiales; family SG8-39; genus RBG-16-66-20. The sequence continues at coordinate 3,167 of CAZTSJ010000342.1, forward strand.
GCGGTTTGCCGCTTTGAGCAGCAGATCGAAGGATTGCGCTGCGCACAGGCTCGGCGCGAGCACGAAAAGCGCAACCATCAGGAGCCGCAGCTGCGGCCAGAACGCCACGCTAATCCCCCGGCATGCCCGCCACCATTTCAGCGGCGAAAAGCTTCGGGCTGAGCGGATGGCGGGTCAGCGCCCGGTTGCGGCCCATCGTGCGCGCGTAGGCCAGCCAGGCGCGCCCGTCGCCCGGCACCGAGGCGCCGCCATACTTCGTATGGCCGGAAAGCGCCGCGAAGGCGCGGTCGAGCGCCATTTTCTGCAGCACCTCGGCGAGCGGTTCGAGTTCATCGCGGTCCTTGATGGCGCCGATTTCATCGCGACTGCCCGAAGCAATGCCGAGCAGCACGCGCTCGATCGCCGCGCCGCGCGTGCCGGTCGCGTATTCGAGCGCGCGCAGCGGCGCGCCGCCGGCAAATGCGAGCCAGCGCTCGGGCGTCTTCACGCCTTGCTTCGCAAGCCAGGCCGCGGCCGCTTTCGGCTCCGGCAACGGCACGGGTACCGGCACGCAGCGGCTGCGTATCGTCGGCAGCAGCCGTGCCGGCCGGTGCGAGACCAGCAGGAACACGGCGCCCTGCGGCGGCTCTTCCAGGTTTTTCAGCAGGGAGTTAGCCGTCGCGGTATTCATTTCCTCGGCTGGATGGATGATTGCGACCCGGCGTCCGCCGCGGTGCGACGTGAGGTTCAGGAACTCCGCTAACCCGCGCGTCTGCTCGATCAGGATCTGGACGCTCGGTTTCTTTTTCTCCTTCGACTGCTCAGCGTCGCCCTCCTCCACAACGGTTGAGGGGCGGCCAAGCGCGATCGCAAGCGCATGGGGCTCGAGAATGCGGGCGTCGGGATGGTTTCCAGCCAGCATCCACCTACATGCATCGCAGGCCCCACAGGGCTTTACCCCCTGCCCCATCGATTCACAGAGCAAAAGCTGTGCAAAACGCTCGGCAAGGGCCAGTTTGCCTACCCCAGGGGCGCCATGAATCAGGAGGGCGTGGGGCAGGCGATCCAGGGTTCCGGTCAGCTGGAGCCATGCCTCTTTTTGAAGTTCAGAAGTCACTATAATCAATCCGTTATAAGTATCTTCTTCACTTCTTCCTTAACTTCATTTGTGGTTTTCGAAGCATCGATGAGCCACACCCTGCCCGGCTCTGACTGGCGGATTTCCCGGTAAGTTGCGCGCACCCGTTCGAAGAAGGCCCGTTCCTCGGATTCGAAGCGGTCGAGGGCGCGCCCGGAGGTGCTCAGCCGGCTGTGGCTGACCTCGTAGGAGCAGTCGAATACCAGCGTCTGGTCCGGCGTCAGGTCGGGGTGCGCGGCCTGAGCTAAGCGGCGGATCAACTCCATGGACACGCCCTTGCCGCCGCCCTGGTAGGCGGCAGTGGCATCGGTGAAGCGGTCGCAGACCACCCAATCCCCGCGCACAAGCGCCGGCAGGATCACGCGCTGCACGTGGTCAGCCCGCGCCGCGAACATGAGCAGGGTCTCGGACAAGGGATCCATCATCTCGGCCAGCACCAGCGTGCGCAGCTTCTCGGCCAGCGGCGTGCCGCCGGGTTCGCGCGTCACCACCACTTCGCGGCCGCCCTGCTTGATCTGTTGCGCGATCCAGGCCAGGTGAGTCGACTTCCCCGCGCCGTCGACGCCCTCGAGCGTGATGAACTTGCCTCTCTTTTGTCCCACGACCGCCATATGGCTATTTGCGCCCGGCATTCAACTGGTATTTTCGCACGGCGCGATTGTGCTCATCGAGCGTGCGCGAGAACTCGCTGCTGCCGTCGCCGCGCGCTACGTAGTAGATGGCGTCGGTCTTTGCCGGGCGCAGGGCGGCGCGCAGTGAAGCGAGCCCGGTGGCGGCGATCGGCGTCGGCGGCAGTCCAGCGCGGGTGTAGCTGTTGTAGGGCCCGTCGGTGAGCAGGTGGATTTTCTTCAAATTGCCGTCGAACGCCGCGCCCAGGCCGTAAATCACCGTTGGATCGACCTGCAGCAGCATGCCGATCCGCAAGCGGTTGACCAGGGCGCCGGCAATCGTCTCGCGCTCGGCGGCACGTCCGGTTTCCTTCTCCACGATCGAGGCCATGATCAGCGCTTCATAGGGTGTTTTGTAGGGTACCGACGGCTCGCGCGCCTCCCATTCGCGCGCGAGATGGTGCTGCATCGCCTGGTAGGCGCGCTGCAGGACGTGAACGTCGCTGGTGCCTTTGGCGAACAGGTAGGTATCGGGAAAGAACAGGCCCTCGGGATGCGTTTCGCGGGCACCGAGCTTTTGCAGGACCTGCCCGTCGCTCATGCCCTGCGTGTCGTGGCGCACGAAAGTGCTCGCCTCCAGCGCGCCACGCAACTGCCGAAACGACCAGCCTTCGATCAGGCGGATCTCGGCTTGCGTCACGTCGCCGCGCGTCAATTTGTCGAGCAGCTCGAGCGGGGTTGGCGCCGTAGCGAGTTCGTAGCTGCCCGCTTTCACGTCCTCGGCTCGCCCCAGCGCCCTCGCCAGCAACTCGAACTGCAGCCGGCCGATGGCGACCCCGGCACTTTCGATCCGCTGCGCGGCAGCGCGCAGGCGCATGCCCGGCGCAAGGTCGAATCCGGCCGGGAGCCTGGCTACCTCCACCGGAGTCGCTGCGTACCAGGCCCCATACCCGGCCGCTGCGAGCAGGCCGGCGACCACGAGGGCGAAGAGGGTTTTGAGCAACGGATGCGAATAGAATTCGCTTCATTCTACTGTGAGCACGTGAGCACCATGCGCATCGCGAAGCTGGAGCAATACGGACTGCTGCAGGTGTCCGGCGAGGACGCGCGCGCATTCCTGCACGCGCAGCTGACCAACGACATCGAGCAGCTCGCGCCCGGAACGGCCCGCTACGCAGGCTGGTGTTCCGCAAAGGGCCGCCTGCTGGCCACTTTTCTCGTCGTGCCGCGCCCCGGCGGCTTCCTGCTGCAGTTGTCCCGGGACCTGGTACCTACGGTGTTGAAACGCCTGTCGATGTTCGTCCTGCGATCCAAGGTGAAGATTGCGGATGCGACCGGAGAATGGTTGCAGTACGGCCTTTGGGAGGTCTTGCCCGGCGGGGATCTTTCAGTCAGGCAGGTCGAAGACAGGATCGAAGTCGGCATCGATGCAAAAAGAACCCTGCTGATAACCAAAACCCCTCAAAGCGCTGACACGGCAGCCGAAGATTGGGCGCTCGCGGAGATCCGCGCCGGCCGGCCGCTGATCCTGCAATCCACGCAGGACCAGTTCGTGCCGCAGATGGTCAATTACGAGCTCGCTGGCGGCGTGGACTTCAAGAAGGGCTGCTACCCGGGGCAGGAAATCGTCGCGCGCGCGCAGTATCGAGGCGCTGTGAAGCGGCGCATGGTGCGGCTGCGCGGCGCCACCTTGCTGCCCGGGCAGGAACTCTATACCGACGACGCGCCGGGCCAAGCGAGCGGGAGCGTGGTCAATGCGGCGGGCGACGAATCGCTGGCGGTGTTGCAGGTATCGGCGCTCGAAGCGAAGGCGCCGATCCGAACCCGGCCGCAGGCTGCCGCGCTCGAAGTGCTGCCCCTGCCCTATTCCCGGTGACGAATTACTACGTCTACTACCGCGTCGACGCGGGGCGCCTTGGTTCGCTTCGAATTGAAATAGAAAAGCTTTTTGAAAAAATTCAGAAGGAATCCGGGATACGCGGGCGCTGGATGCGCCGGCGCGACGACGCGGCGACTTGCATGGAAGTCTACGAAGGAGTGAAAGACGAGCAGGCGTTCGAGGCGGTGCTGGCGCGCGAAGGGGCGAGCCTGGGAATCGAGCGCAAGGTCGAACGCTTCGTCAACGCCTGATATCGGTAGAATTAATCATGGCTGACAAAGACGACATCAGGGAAGGCAAGGATTTCGGCATCGGCGTTCCGCAGGAGAACAAGCCCTTCTACCTGAAGGGCAGCGGTGCGCTCGATTGGGGCATGCAGAACCGCCTGGCGCGGATATTCAATCCGGCCTCGGGCCGCACGGTCATGCTCGCGTTCGACCACGGCTACTTCCAGGGGCCGACCACGGGCCTGGAGCGCATGGACCTCAGCATCGTGCCGCTGATCCCGTATGCGGACGTACTGATGTGCACCCGCGGCGCGCTGCGTACCGTGATTCCGCCTTCGGCGACCAACGCGCTGGTGCTGCGCTGCTCCGGCGGGCAGAGCATACTCACCGAGCTGTCGCGCGAGACGATTGCCGTGGACATCGAGGATGCGATTCGCCTCAACGCCGCCGCCATCACGACGCAGATCTACATCGGTGCGGAGTACGAGCACCAGTCGATCAAGAACCTGATCCAGCTTATCGACAGCGGCAACCGCGTCGGCATCCCGACCATGGCGGTGACCGGCGTGGGCGCCGACATGAAACGCGACGCGCGCTACTTCGGCCTGGCGACGCGCATCGCCGCAGAGCTGGGCGCGCACTACGTCAAGAGCTACTTCGTCGAGGAAGGCTTCGAGCGGGTGTGCGCGGGCTGCCCGGTGCCGATCGTCATCGCGGGCGGCAAGAAACTGCCCGAGCTGGACGCCCTCACCATGGCCTGGAAGTCGATCGACCAGGGCGCCGCCGGCGTCGACATGGGGCGCAACATCTTCCAGTCCGATGATCCGGTGGCCATGATCCAGGCGGTCGGCGCCGTGGTGCACAAGAAGGAAAAGCCGCAACAGGCTTTCCAGCTCTATCAGCAGCTGAAAACCAAGAATGTGCCTGATCGTTCTCGCCTGGCGCGCTCGACCTGACTTCCCGCTGATCGTCGCGGCCAACCGCGACGAATTCCACGCCCGGCCCGCCGCACGCGCGGGCTTCTGGAAAGACCAGCCGCAGATCCTCGCCGGCCGCGATCTCGAAGCCGGGGGCACTTGGCTGGGCGTCTCGCGCGCCGGGCGATTTGCCGCCGTCACCAACTACCGCGGCGGGCGGGACGCAAATGCAAAGGAATCCAGGGGAGCACTGGTTACGAGTTTTCTTTTGTCTGATTTAGGTTCAAAAGCATTTATAAAAAAGACGGAAAAGTCAAAAGCCGGCTACAGCGGCTTCAATCTCCTTGTCGCGGACCAGGACGAACTGTGGTGGCTCTCCAACCGTGACGGCGGTGCGCGCAGATTCGAGCCCGGCATCTATGGCCTTGGAAATTTCTCTCTGGACACACCCGAAGTTGTCGGCCCGAAGAATCGATTCCTTCAGAGCATCGAAGCCGCACCCTCGATCGAGCCCCTATTCACTGTTCTGGCGGCATCGAAAATCGTGGCGCCGGAATACGGCACGCGCTGCTCTACCGTGCTGATGGATGGAGCCGATGGGGTTGTCCGTTATGCCGAACGAGCGTTCGATGCCACCGGCAACGACGGCGGGGCCGTGCGCTTCGAGTTTCCGCGCCGCCTGCTTTGACCGAAGCCGGCGATCATGTTAAATTGGTCTGAATTCGGACTAATTGGAATTCCACCATGAAGACCCTGCCTTTGTCGGAAGTGAAGAGCAAGCTGAGCGGCCTCGTCGAGCGCGTGCGGACGCTGGACGAAGAGATCCTGATCACCAGGAACGGCAAACCTGCGGCGGTGCTGGTCAGCGCCGAGGAGTTCGACAACTGGAAGGAAACGATCGCGATCCGCAGCAATGCCGGGTTCGTCAAGGAGATTCGCAAGGGGCTCGCCACGCTGAGGGCTCGCAAGGCCAAGCTCTACACGCTCGACGAACTCCTGCCCTGAGCGGTCCCCGGCGGCATGGCCGTCAAGAGCATTTTCCAGTTCCGCGTTCCGGGCGAGGTCGTGCGCCTCCTGCGCGGGCTGCATCCACGGATCAAGCCCAAGCTGCGTTCCGGGCTGGACCTACTCGGCCGCGAGCCCCACGCCGGCAAGGCGCTGCAGGGCGAGTTCGAGGGCCTGCGCAGCCTGCGCGTCGGGCAATTCCGGATCGTCTATCGTGTTGCCGGGAGCCGAATCATCGAAATCGTCGCCGCCGGCCCACGCGGTGCAGTTTATGAAAGAACACTGCAGTTGCTGATGAAGGACCGCAAGCGCTAGAGGCGAACGGCGGCAAGCGCAGGTTCTACTCGATCACCCGGTCCGCGCGCAACCGCCGGCGCCTCACAGCTTCTTGCGCATCTGCTGGTGCAGGATGCCGGCGTCCTCGTAGACCTTGCCCTCGGCGACGAAACCGAAGCCGCGGTAGAACTCCGCGGCCTGCAGCTGCGCCTCGAGAATGGCTTCGGCATGGCCTTGCTTGCGCGCTTCGGCCATAAGTACCTCGAGGATCTCGGCGCCGATGCCGCGGCGGCGCCACTCCTTCACCACCGCCATGCGGCCGATGTGGCCGTCGGGCAGCAGGCGCCCGGCGCCAATGGGTTTGTTGTCGACGTCGAAGGCGACGGCATGGACGCAGCTCGCGTCCTTGTCGTCGAGCTCAATGCCCGCAGGTACGTTCTGTTCGTCGACGAAAATGGCGAAGCGCAAGGGGCCGGCGACCGGCTGCGCCTGCTCCCACGTCATGAGTTCTACCCGGGCCATATTCCGAAAGTATAATCCGCGCGCATGAAAAGTCTCTGGAACGTTGCCGAGGCCGCCAAATTCCGTGGCCCGCTCGGCCCGCGCGTCTACACCTCCCGGCTGCTCGGCCGCGACAAGTCCCTGGTGCTGCACGGCGGGGGCAACACCTCGGTGAAACTGGCCGAAAAGGACCTGTTCGGCGAAAAGCACGAGGTCCTCTACGTCAAAGGCAGCGGCTGGGACCTGGAGACCATCGAAGCGGCCGGATTCGCCCCGGTAAAACTCGACTATGTGCGCCGGCTCGCTTCGCTGCGGGCGCTGCCGGATCCGCAGATGGTGAACGAGCTGGCCACGCATACGCTGCAAGCCAGCGCGCCGGCGCCGTCAGTGGAAACCCTCCTGCATGCGATCCTGCCGCACAGATACGTCGATCACACCCATGCCGACGCGGTGCTGTCGGTCTCCAATGCTCCCGATGGCGCCAGGCGCATGCGCGAGGTCTACGGCGACAAGGTGGTGGTGCTTCCCTACATCATGGCCGGTTTCGACCTCGCCGCTTACTGCGCGCGCGAATTCCCACGGCGCAAGGGGAAGAACACGGTCGGCATGGTGCTGCTGTCGCACGGCATATTTTCGTTTGCCGCCTCGGCGCGCGAGTCCTATGAGCTGATGATCGAACTGGTGTCCATGGCCGAGAGATACCTGAAGAGCAAGAAGGCCTGGAGCATCGGCCTGCCTGCAGTGGCGCAGCCCAGGTTCAAGCGGGAGGAAGTGGCGAGCCTGCGCCACGACGTTTCGAAAGCAGCAGGATTTCCCCTGCTCTGCCGCACCAGCCCCACGCCGCGGTTTCTCGGCTTCGCGCGCCACCCGGCGGCAGCTCGCCTGTCGCAGAGCGGTCCGGCCACCCCGGATCACGTCATCTGGACCAAACCGCTGCCGATGCTCGGCCGGAACGTGGCAAGCTTTTCTTCCGCTTACAAGAAATACTTTGACAGAAATTCCAAGCAAGCAAAGGACCCCAAGATCATGCTCGATCCGGCGCCACGCATGGCGCTCGATCGGGACCTGGGCCTGGCTGCGTTCGGGCTCACGGCGAGAGAAACGGGCATCGTGACGGACATCTACGATCACACCATCGACGTGATCCTGCGCGCCGAGGCGCTCGGCGGCTGGAAGGCGCTGGATGAGAGCCATACGTTCGACATCGAATATTGGGATCTCGAACAGGCGAAACTCAAAAAGGAAGTAAAACCACCCGCCTTCAGCGGCGAAGTGGTGGTCGTCACGGGTGCCGCCTCGGGGATCGGCAAGGCCTGCGCCGAAGCGTTCCTCAGGCGTGGCGCGGCCGTGGTCGGCCTGGACCGCAATCCCGCCATTGAGACTTCATGGAAGCGAGCAGACTATCTTGGCCTCAGATGTGACCTTACAAGTTCGGATGAGATAAATTCTTCGATCAATAAAGCCGTAAAACAGTTCGGCGGCGTGGACATGCTGGTCCTCAACGCCGGCATCTTCCCCTCCTCCCAGTCGGTGCAGGATATCGGCAGCGACATGTGGCGAAAGACGATGAGCGTCAATGTCGAAGCCAACCTGCTGGTGATGCAGGCATGCCACGCGCTGCTGAAGCTGGCGCCGCGCGGCGGGCGGATCGTGGTAATCGGATCGAAGAACGTGCCCGCTCCCGGGCCCGGCGCTGGTGCGTATTCGGCCTCGAAGGCGGCGATGAACCAGCTCGCGCGCGTCACCGCGCTCGAATGGGGCAAGGACCGGATCCGCATCAACACCATCCATCCGAACGCGGTCTACGATACCGCGCTGTGGACCGACGAACTGCTCGCCGCGCGCGCCAGGGCCTACAAGCTGACCGTGGAGCAGTACAAGAAGAACAACGTGTTGCAGACCGAAGTGACGTCGAAGGATGTCGCGGAACTCGCTGCCGAGATGTGCGGCCCCCTGTTCGCCAAGACGACCGCGGCCCAGGTGCCCGTGGACGGTGGCAACGAGCGCGTGGTGTAGGTGGCTAACAGGATTACGCGCGCGTGATAGAGCCAATAAGGTGGAGGGGCGATCGGCTCGAGTTGCTCGATCAACGCCTGCTTCCCGACCAGACCGTCTACGTTTCCTGCAAGACCGCCGCTGAAGTCGCGTCCGCCATTCGCGATATGGTGGTGCGAGGCGCGCCGGCGATCGGTTGTGCTGCAGCATTTGGTGTGGTTTTAGGGGGTAAATCCAAAGAAGCTTTTGAAATCCTTGCAGCGAGCCGTCCGACCGCAGTCAATCTTTTTTGGGCTCTTGAGCGCATGAAGCGCGCCAAGAACCCTGTGACCGAAGCGGTTGCGATCTTCGAAGAGGACCTGGCGGCGAACCACGCCATGGGCCGGCACGGCGCAGCGCTGATCCCGAAGGGTGCGCGCGTCCTGACCTACTGCAACACGGGCGCCCTGGCGACCAGCGGCCACGGTACCGCGCTCGGCGTCGTCAGGACCGCTTTTGAGCGCGATAAGACGCTCTCCGTCATTGCCTGCGAGACCCGGCCCTATCTGCAGGGCGCGCGCCTCACCGCCTGGGAATGCATCCAGGAAGGCATCCCCTGCACCCTGATCACGGACAACATGGCCGGGCACCTGATGAGCAAAGGCGAGGTGGATGTCGTCATCGTCGGCGCGGATCGCATCGCGGCGAACGGCGATGCCGCCAACAAGATCGGTACTTACATGGTGGCGGTGCTGGCGCACCGGCATCGCCTGCCCTTTTACGTCGCGGCGCCGACCTCGACCTTCGATCCGAAGACCGCGGATGGCTCGGGGATCCAGATCGAGGAACGCCCGGCGCAGGAGGTGACGGGCTACCGCAGCGTACGCTGGGCGCCCGAGGGCGTGGCGATCAGGAACCCGGCCTTCGACGTCACGCCGGCGGACCTTATCAGCGGGATCGTCTGTGAAAAAGGCGTCGTCCTCAAGCCGGACCGCGAGCGCCTCGCCGCTATCCTGCGTTGATTTCGACGACGGTATAAGGGGGCACGAGGTCGAACAGTTCGACGACATCGGTGTTGCGCATGCGCACGCAACCGATCGAGCCCGGGACTCCCATCTGTGCCGTGTCGGGCGAACCGTGGATATAGATGTAGCGGCGCATGGTGTCGACATCCCCCATCCGGTTCTTCCCCGGCTCGCAGCCCGACAGCCAGAGGATGCGCGTCAGCATCCAGTCGCGTCCCGGATGCAGGGCGTCCAGCTCGGGCGTCCAGATCTCCCCGGTCGGGCGGCGCCGCGCGAACACCGTACCCAGGGGCTGGCCGGCGCCGATTTTGGCGCGCACGATATGCCGGCCCCGGGGCGTGCAGAAACTGCCGTTCTTCTCTCCCAGGCCGCTTTTCGAGGTCGAGACCAGGTAAGTCCTGTTCCCAACGATGAGTTTCTGGCTGGCGACGTCGATTTCGATCTTCATCGGCGGGCGGCGAAGAATTCCGTGAGCAGCGCGCCGCATTCTGCGGCAAGCACGCCGCCTTCGACGACGGTGTGCGGTTTCAGGGCCTTCTTCTTCGGATCGGTGGCGCCGAAAACGGTGCGCGCGATGCGGGCATGGAACATCGCGCCGAGGCACATCTCGCAGGGTTCCAGCGTTACGTATAGCGCGGCCCCGGCGAGCCGGTAGTTGCAGAGCGCCGTCGCCGCGGCGCGCATCGCCTGGATCTCCGCGTGCGCGGTCGGATCGCTGGCGGCGATCGGCCGGTTCCAGCCTTCGCCGACGATTTTGCCCTCCAGAACTACCACAGCGCCGACCGGCACTTCGCCTTCTGCCTGGGCGCGCTGCGCAAGTTCCAGCGCCCGGCGCATGAATTGCTCGTCGTTCATCGCCAACTATCGTGCCACAAACATCAGGCCTGCCTGGCTTCGAGGCTGAATGAAGCTTTCCTGTCCTGGCCGAGCAACCTGACCAGCACCGGCATTGCCGGCCGCAACGCGGCTTCCAGTGTCCAGGGCGGATTGAATACGAACACGCCGCTACCGTGCAGCCCGAGGCCATCGCGCGCGGGCGCCATGACCTTGAGCGATGCATGCAGCCAGGCCTTGCCGGCCAGTTGCTGTAACTGACGGGGCAATTCCTTCGACTCGGGGCGCTGTACCTGCGGATACCAGACCGCGTAGATCCCGGTGGCGAAGCGCTGCAGCGCGTCCTGCACCGCGGACAGCACCCTGCCGTAGTCGGCTTTGTCCTCATACGAAGGATCGATCAGCACCAGTCCCCGGCGCGACGCAGGCGGCAGTACCGCCTTCAGGCCCGCGAAACCGTCGGTGGGTTGCACCGAGATCCTGCGCTTCAATTTTGCGTATTGCTTCTGCAGGATCTCGCTCTCTGTGCTGTGCAGTTCGAACAGCTGCAACCGGTCCTGTTCCCGCAGCACCTGCAGGGCGATCTGCGGCGAGCCCGGGTAATGACGCAATGCGCCGTCCGGATTCATTTTTTCCACCTGCTGGAGGTATTCCACCAGCGCAGGCGGCAAGCCGCTTTGCCCCCACAACCGTCCAATGCCGTCCTTGAACTCGCCTTTCTTGCGCGCGAACGAGCTATCGAGCGCGTAGATGCCGGCGCCCGCGTGGGTGTCCACGAACCAGAGCGCGGCGTCCTTGCCGGTCAGGTAGGACAGCATCTGCACCAGGACGACATGCTTGAGCACGTCGGCATGGTTGCCGGCATGAAAGCCGTGGCGGTAGCTGAACAGCCCCTACTCCCACTCGATGGTGGCGGGCGGCTTGGACGAAATGTCGTAGGTGACGCGGTTGATGCCGCGCACTTCGTTGATGATGCGGCTCGACACTTTCGCCAGCAGCTCGTGCGGCAGCGGCGCCCAGCCCGCAGTCATGAAGTCCGAGGTTTCCACCGCGCGCAGCGCGACCACGTACTCGTAGGTGCGGCCGTCGCCCATCACGCCGACCGATTTCACCGGCAGGAAGACGGCGAACGCCTGGGCAGTCTTGTCGTACCAGCCGGAATTCCTGAGTTCTTCGATGAAAATCGCATCGGCTCGCTGCAGCAGCTCGACATAGTCTTTCTTTATCGAGCCCAGGATCCGCACTCCCAGCCCCGGGCCGGGGAACGGGTGGCGAAACACCATCTCGCGCGGCAGTCCGAGCGCGAGGCCCAGCTCGCGCACTTCGTCCTTAAACAGCTCGCGCAGCGGCTCGAGCAGCTTCAGGCGCAGGCTCGCGGGCAGGCCGCCGACGTTGTGGTGCGACTTGATGGTGACCGCTTTCCTGGTCTTCGCCCCCGCTGATTCGATCACGTCGGGGTAGATGGTCCCCTGCGCGAGCCATTTTGCATTCCTAATCGTTTTTGATTTTGATTGAAATACATCAACAAACAATTTGCCGATGATCTTTCGCTTCTTTTCCGGATCGGCCACGCCCTTCAGCGCCGACAGGAATTTTGCGCCGGCGTCGACATGAATCACCTTGAGCTTCATGTGGCGGGCGAAGGTTTCCATCACCTGCCGCGCTTCGTTCAGCCGCAGCAGGCCGTGATCCACGAACACGCAAGTGAGCTGCTTGCCGATCGCCCTATGGATCAGCGCGGCCGCCACCGATGAGTCCACGCCGCCCGACAGGCCGAGGATGACTTCATCGTCCTTTACTTGTTGTTTGATTTTTTTGATGGATTCAAAAACATAGTCAGGCATGTTCCAGTCGCCACTGCAGCCGCTGATGTCGCGTGCGAAACGGTGCAGCAGCTTGGTGCCTTGCGCGGTATGAGTGACTTCGGGGTGGAACTGCACGCCATAGAAGCGGCGCGCCTCGTCCGCCATGCCGGCGATCGGACAGGCCTCGGTGGAGGCCATGAGTTTGAAACCGGGCGGCATGGCGACGACCTTGTCGCCGTGGCTCATCCAGACCTTGAGCATGCCGTGGCCGTCCGGCGTGCGCCCGTCCTCGATGCCTTCGAGGAGTTTCGTATGGCCGCGCGCCCTGACTTCCGCGTAACCGAATTCGCGCAGCTTGCCGGCCTCGACCTTGCCGCCGAGTTGTTGTGCCATGGTCTGCATGCCATAGCAGATGCCGAGGACCGGAACACCAAGTTCGAAGGCGGCCCTGGGCGCCTTCAACGTGGAATCCTCGTAGGTCGAGGCATGGCTGCCGGAGAGGATGATTGCCTTTGGCGCAAACTCGCGCACAAAGGCGTCTGTGACGTCGCAGGGATGGACTTCGCAGTAGACCCTGGCTTCGCGCACGCGGCGCGCGATCAACTGCGTGTATTGCGCGCCGAAATCGAGGATCAGAATCCTGTCGTGCAACTTCGTTTTCGGTGCCTGTGCCTGCTTATTCGACCCGGTAATTCGGGGCCTCCTTGACGATCTGGACGTCGTGCACGTGCGATTCGCGCATGCCCGCCGAGCTGATCTCGATGAATTCGGCACGCGCGTGCGAGTCTGCGATCGAGGTGCAGCCGGTGTAGCCCATGCTTGCGCGCAGGCCACCGACAATCTGGTGGATCACCCACACCACGCTGCCCTTGTACGCCACGCGGCCCTCCACGCCCTCGGGCACCAGTTTCTCGGTGTTCATCTCCGGGTCCTGGAAATAGCGGTCCGCCGAACCCTGCTTCATCGCGCCCAACGAACCCATGCCGCGGTACGCCTTATAGGAGCGACCCTGGTAGAGCTCGAGCTCCCCGGGCGATTCGTCGGTACCGGCGAACATCGAGCCCAGCATCACGCACGAAGCGCCTGCCGCCAGCGCCTTGGCCACGTCGCCCGAATACCGCACTCCGCCATCGGCGATGCACGGCACGCCGCTGCCTTTGAGCGCCTGCGCGACGTTCATGATCGCGGTGATCTGGGGCACGCCGACGCCCGCCACGATGCGGGTGGTGCAGATCGATCCGGGCCCGAGCCCGACTTTCACGCCGTCGACGCCCGCCTTGAGCAGGGCCTTCGCGCCCTCGGCCGTGGCGACGTTGCCGCCGATCAACTCCAGCTTCGGAAAATGCTTCTTGACCCATTTGAGGCGGTCGATGACGCCCTGGGCGTGGCCGGTTGCGGCATCGACAACCATCAGGTCGACGCCCGCGGCCGCCAGCTGCTCGACGCGATCCTCGGTACCGCGTCCCACGCCCACGGCGGCGCCCACGCGCAACTTGCCCTGCTGGTCCTTCGCCGCGTCGGGGTGCTCGGTCGCTTTGAGGAAGTCCTTCACCGTAACCAGCCCGCGCAGGCGCATGTCCTTGTCCACCACCAGCACGCGCTCGAGGCGGTGCTTGTGCATGAGCTCCTTCGCCTTCTCGAGGCTGTCGCCCTCGCGTACGGTGACCAGGCGCGACTGCGGCGTCATGATGCGCGAGACCGGCTGGTCGAGCTTGGTCTCGAAGCGCGTGTCGCGGTTGGTAACGATTCCCACCACCCGGCCGGCCTTGACCACCGGCAGGCCGGAAATCTTGCGCTCGCGGGCGAGCGCCATCACCTGGCGCACTTTCATGTCGGGCGAAACCGTGATCGGGTCGCGCAGCACGCCGGACTCGAAGCGCTTCACCTTGGCAACCTCGGCGGCCTGCTCCTTCGCCGTGAGATTCTTGTGCACGATGCCGATGCCGCCCTCCTGCGCGATTGCAATCGCGAGGCGCGCCTCGGTGACGGTGTCCATGGCGGCCGACACCAGAGGGATGCTCAACTCCAGGCGGCGGGTGATGCGGGTTTTGAGGGAAACTTCGCGCGGCAGAACGCGCGTGTAGGCGGGAAGGAGGAGGACATCGTCGAAGGTCAGCGCCTTCTGGATCACCCGCATGGCTATCCCTGCTCTCAAAAAAGAATTATACGCGAGTCGTGCGGCGCGCGCGCGCGCGCCGCGCGGCGTTCGGCTCCGCGGCCAGGTTTCTGAGAATTTCCACCCGGTCGCCGGCGCGCAGCTGCTGGTCGAGCGCGACCGCTTTGCCGAAGACCGCCAGACGCAGCTTCGCCTTTGCAAGCCCGTGGCGCTCGTGCATGCCGCTCGCCTCGAGCGCCTCGGACGCGGTGCTGCCTTCCGGCAATTCGACGCTCACGACATCCTGGGCGTGCGCCAGGGCGTATAACACTTCAACGCGCAAGCGCGATCCTTTTCGTGAAAGCTTCTACCGTAATGTCGGCAATGCGCCTGAATACCGGCTCCAGGACAGAGGCGACGAGGCGATTGGAGAACTCGTATTCCATCGAATACACGGCCTTGCATGCGCCCGCGCCTAGCGGCGTGAATCGCCACGTCGCCGCAAATCTCTTGAACGGCCCCTCGATCAGCCGTATGTCGATGGATTGCCCCGGAAGATTGGTATTCTCGGTGCTGAAGGACTGCCTCACGCCCTTGACGGCCAGGGTAAGCATGGCGACGGTTCGTCCGGGCGTTCTCTCTCGCACTTCGGCCGCCGCGCACCAGGGCAGGAACTCCGGATAGGACTCGATCGCCTCGACCAGGGCGTAAAAATCCATGGCGCCGCACTCGACGATGGCCGAGCGGGAGATGCGCTTCATGGGAAAATCGGCCGCAACCCCCGGCCCCCGCCATGTCGATCACCGAAAACCGCAAAGCGTTCCATGATTACTTCGTAGAGGAACGCTACGAGGCCGGCCTGGTGCTCGAAGGCTGGGAGGTCAAGGCGATCCGGGCCGGCAGGGCGCAGATCAGCGATGCCTACGTGATCGTCAACGCAGGCGCGTTGTGGCTGATCGGCGCGCACATCAGCCCGCTCGGCAGCGCCTCCACGCATATCACCCCCGATCCGACGCGCACGCGCAAGCTCCTCATGCGCGCCGAGGAAATCCGGCGGCTGGTGGGCAAGGTCGAGCAGCGCGGCTACACCCTGATCCCGCTCGACCTGCATTTCGCCAAAGGCCGCATCAAGCTGCAGATCGCGCTTGCCAAGGGCAAGCTCAAGCACGATAAGCGGGCGTCGGAGCGCGAGAAGGAATGGCAGCGGGAGAAGACCCGCCTTTTGCGTCCCCGCTAAGTCCACCGGCGGCATCGCCGGCCAGAGCGAGCCAGGTGGACACGACAGTGTCCGGATTGAGCGACAGGCTCTCGATGCCCTGCTCCATCAGCCAGCGCGCGAAATCGGGATGGTCGGAGGGCCCCTGGCCGCAGATGCCGACGTACTTGCCCTGCTTGCGGCAGGCCCGGATCGCCATCGTGAGCAGCGCCTTGACCGCGGCGTCGCGCTCGTCGAAACCGGCGGCGACCAGTCCGGAATCGCGGTCCAGGCCGAGCGTCAGTTGCGTCAGGTCGTTGGAGCCGATCGAGAAACCATCGAAGAATTCCAGGAACGCCTCCGCCAGGATGGCGTTGGAAGGCAGTTCGCACATCATCACCAGCCGCAGGCCGTTCCGGCCGCGCTCGAGGCCGTTCTGCGCCAGCAGCTCGACCACGCCGCGCGCTTCGTCGAGCGTGCGCACGAACGGCACCATCAGCTCGACGTTGGTCAGCCCGAGCTCGTTACGCACCTTGCGCAGCGCCATGCATTCGAGCTCGAAGCAGGCGCGAAAATCCGCCGCCAGGTAGCGCGACGCGCCGCGAAAGCCGAGCATCGGATTTTCCTCTACCGGCTCGTACTGCTCGCCGCCGATCAGCTTGCGGTACTCGTTCGATTTGAAATCCGACAAGCGCACGATGACCGGCTTGGGCCAGAACGCGGCGGCGATCGTAGCCACCCCTTCGACCATCTTTTCGCGGAAGAACGTCTGCGGGTCCGCGTAGCCGCGCGCGGCGCCCTCGACTTTGGCCTTCAGCCCGGCCGGCAGCCGGGGCCAGTCGATGCAGGCCCTGGGATGGACGCCGATTTCGTTGTTGATGATGAATTCGAGCCGCGCCAGGCCGACGCCGGCATTGGGCAACCGGGCGAAGCCGAAGGCGAGCTGCGGATTGCCGATGTTCATCGCGATCTTGACCGGGATCTGCGGCAGGTCTTCGCGCTCGCTCGTGATGATCTCGAAGGGCACGGCGCCGGCGTAGACGTTGCCGGTGTCTCCCTCTGCGCAGGAAACCGTGACCGCGCCCGCCTGCGCCAGACGAGTGGTGGCATCGCCGCAACCGACCACCGCCGGAATCCCCAGTTCACGGGCGATGATCGCCGCGTGGCAGGTCCGGCCGCCGCGATTGGTCACGATGGCCGCAGCAATCTTCATTACCGGTTCCCAGTTGGGATCGGTCATGTCGGTGACGAGCACATCGCCCTGCTTCACGCTCGACATCTGCGTGGCGTCTTTCACGATGCGAACCCGGCCCGCGCCGATTTTCTGGCCGATCGCCCGTCCGCTGGCGAGGAGCGGGCCTGTGCCCTTGAGGCGATAGCGTTCCTGGCTGCCGGTACCGCTTCGCTTCCCGTCCCGGGAACGCACGGTCTCGGGACGTGCCTGCAGAATGTGGATATGGCCATCGACGCCATCCTTGCCCCACTCGATGTCCATTGGACGCCCGTAATGCTTCTCTATCCTGCAAGCGACGCGCGAAAGCTCCAGTACATCGCTGTCCGGCAGCGAGAAGACGTCGCGCTGCGCGGCAGCCACATCCTCGATGCGCACCGAGCGTCCTGCCGACGCCTCGCCGGAAAAAACCATTTTCTGCAATTTCGAGCCCAGCCGCCGGCGCAGGATGGCGGGCTTGCCCGCTTCGAGCATCGGCTTGTGGACGTAGAACTCGTCCGGGTTCACTGCCCCCTGCACCACCATTTCACCCAGGCCCCACGATGAGGTGATGAACACCGCGTCACGGAACCCCGACTCGGTGTCGAGCGTGAACATGACTCCACTGGCCCCCAGGTCGCTGCGCACCATCTGCTGGACGGCCGCCGAAATCGCGACGGCGCCGTGGGCGAATCCCTGGTGGACCCGGTAGGAAATGGCGCGGTCGTTGTAGAGCGACGCAAAAACGCGGCGAATCGCGGCCAGCACGTGATCCGCGCCCCGGATATTCAGGAAGGTCTCCTGTTGGCCGGCAAAGGAGGCGTCCGGAAGGTCTTCAGCTGTTGCCGAGGAGCGAACAGCAAATGATACTTCACTGGAGGTAAGACTTACAAGCTGTTGATAGTAAGCCTTTATATTACTTTCAAAATCAACTGGAAACGGCGCAGCTTCGATCCAGGCACGAATCTCGGCACCACACTTCGCCAGCGCATCGACATCCTGCGGATCGAGCGCCTCGACTCGCTTTGCGATGCGCTGATCGAGACCGCCAGCGCCAAGGAAAGCCTGGAAGGCCTGCGTGGTGGTGGCGAACCCGCCCGGAACCCGCACGCCCGCCCGGGAAAGCTCGCCGATCATCTCCCCCAGCGACGCATTCTTGCCGCCTACGCTGGGCAAGTCGGTCATGCGGAGATCTTTCAGCCACGCGACGTACATTTCCTTGGTATTTTAGCCACATGCCGCAGCGCCGCACCGTGTTCTTCGTCTCCGACGGCACCGGCATCACGGCGCAGATGCTCGGCCACAGCCTGCTGACCCAGTTCGAAGGCGTGGAGTTCAACCAGGTGACCCTGCCCTTCATCGACAGCGTGGACAAGGCCCTGGAATGCCTCGAGCGCATCGAGCGGGAATCGCTGCGCGGCAGCGGGCAGCCGATCGTGTTCTCCACCCTCGTGAACGGCGACGTGCGCGAGGTGGTACGGCGCGCCAATGCGCTGTTCGTGGATTTCTTCGAGACCTTCATCGGTCCGCTCGAATCCGGCCTGGGCGTGAAATCGAGCCATACCATCGGCCGCTCGCACAGCGCCACCGACAAGCAGGAATACAAGCAGCGCATCGAGGCGATCAATTTCACCATGGCGCATGACGACGGGGCTTCGCACCGCGAACTGAGCGAAGCCGACGTCATCCTGGTCGGCGTATCGCGCAGCGGCAAGACGCCGACCAGCCTGTACCTGGCGCTGCAGTTCGGCGTCAAGGCGGCCAACTATCCACTCATCCCGGAAGACTTCGAGCGCGGCCGGCTGCCGGAGGCGCTGCCGGCATTCAAGAAGAAACTCTACGGCCTGACCATCGCTCCCGAGCGGCTGCAGGAAATCCGGCGCGAACGCCGGCCGGGCAGCCAGTACGCCGACCCCGCCAACTGCCGGTTCGAAGTCGAGCAGGCCGAGATGATGATGCAGCGCGAAGGCATCCGCTGGATCAACTCCACCGCGAAATCAATCGAGGAAATCGCCACCACGATCCTGCGCGAGCTCAAGCTCGAGCGGCACGTCTACTGAAGCCTGGGCTCACGCCAACGGTTGACGTGAATCTGCCTTTGTTTCCTGGTCGTGCAGGGCGACAATTTCAGGCAGCAGTGTCTGCCTGCCCAGCGTCTTTATGTAGCTGCAGACGGCGAAGTTCGCCGACCTGGACTCGTACTCTCCGACCCACGCCCGGGCGCGTTCGAGGTCCGCTTGCTCCATCGGCCAGCGATAGCGGATCCCTTTCTGCTTGATTCGGTACGGCTTGGGCGTGAGTCGCGCGCGGTAGCAGGACTGCTTCCTGCACAGCATGGCGAACACGGGATCGGTATTGCTGCGCTCCAGAAGTGATCGTCCTTCGGCGGCATTCGGATCGAAATATGGGCCGATCACGATGACCCGTATTCCCTTCGCCGTCTCGTAGACGCGAAAGTCCACCGCGCGATACTCCGGCCTTGCCGCGAGAATCGCCAGGTCTTCCACGATCGCAGCCTTGTCGTCCCGTTTCCTGAAACCGAGCGTTTCGAGAAACGTCTTCCGGTGATGGTCGATGTCGAGGATCGTTGTCGAGTCGCTGTTGAGCACGCGGGCGCCGTATCGGTTGCGGGTGATGATGTTGTGCGAATCGATCTCGCGCACGATCTCTTCCCGGATGTCGGCGGCGTAGTCCACTTTTGCGAGGGCCTCCCCCGCGATCTTCCGCTGCACCTTTTGCAGCCGGGCAACAGCGTCCTCGCGCGCGTCTTCGACCGATACGTTCGACCTGCCGTAGCCCCGGATCGCCAGGGGCTTGCCGTCGATCAGTATCTCCGCAGTTTCCCTTTGCCAATACTTGTAGATCTTCATGCCGCCCTCAGGCTCAACTGATGGAAGCAGATCGCGGCCGCCGCGGCGACGTTCAGCGATTCGGCACCTGCGCTCATCGGGATCGAAATCATCAATGTCGCTCGCGCCGCCAGTGCGTCGCTCACGCCCTGCCCTTCCGCGCCCAATATCCAGCCGATGCGTCCCGAAAGATCCGCGTTGGAGATCGCGATGCCGCCGCGCGGGACGGTGCACGCGATCCTGCCCTCGAAATCGTCTATCGCGGCAGAGAGATCGGGGTTTTCAGCGAGTTTCATGGAGAAATGCGCTCCCGCCGCGGCGCGCAGCACCTTGGGCGACCAGGCATCCGCACAGCCCTTGCCGAGTACGGCATGCCGGATGCCGAACGCGGCGGCACTGCGCAGGATCGCGCCTACGTTGCCCGCGTCCTGTATGGCTTCGAGAAATACGCACGATGGTGCGCTCTTCAGATCCTGTGCGGCCGGCGGAATGACGATCTCCCCGGCGATGCCCGCCGGTGCGTCGGTATCGGAGATCGAACGAAAAACAGTATCGGCAAGTACCGTCGGGGACTTGCCGCTCAGCTTCGCCAGTGCGACAAATTCGCTCCGATTCGAACCGGTTTTACTGAGGATCAGGTTTTCGACGGTTTTCCCCGACTGGAGAAAGGCCGCAATCAGGTTTTCGCCTTCGATCATCGCGCGGCGCTGTTTGCGCCGCTCGCGCGCATCGCGCGTCAACTCGCGCCAGCGGCGCACGTGCGGATTGTCGCGGGAGGTGATGACGCTCATGCGGAGAGCAGGATACGCCGCACCGGCGCGAAGCTGCGGCGGTGGATCTCGCTCGGTCCGTGGCGTTCGAGCAGCGCGAGGTGCTCGGGCGTCGGGTAGCCCTTGTGCCGGTCGAAGCGGTACTCAGGGTAGCGCGCATGCATGCGCAGCATCTCCGCGTCACGCGCCGTCTTGGCGAGGATGGAGGCGGCCGAGATCACCGCGTGCAGCCGGTCGCCCTGCACGATGGCGCGAGTGCGGCAGGCGAGCTTCGGGCAGCGGTTGCCGTCGATCCAGGCCTCGTGCGGCTGCATGCCCAGCCCTGCCACGGCGCGCTGCATCGCGAGCATCGTGGCTTGAAGGATGTTGAGACGATCGATCTCTTCGACGTTCGCGTGCGCGATTGCAAACGCCAGGGCGTACTCTTGAATTAAGGCCGACAGCACTTCACGTCGAGAAGAGCTTAAAAGCTTTGAGTCTTTCAAACCCTTGATCGGCCTGCCAGCGTCCAGCACGACCGCCGCAGCATAAACAGGCCCGGCCAGCGGGCCGCGCCCGGCTTCGTCCACGCCGCAGATGCTACGGACGGCCCGCATCGAGCACCGCCAGCACCGCATCGGCGGCCTTTTGCGCGGTGTTCTGCCGCAAGGTGACATGGATCTCGGCGAATTTCTCGATTTGCCGGCGTTGCGCGCTCGCGTCCTGCAGCAGCTCGAGTAGCGCGTTGGCCAGGTTTCCGGGCGTCGCCTTGTCCTGCACGAACTCCGGCACCAGGCGCTCGCCGGCAAGGATGTTCGGCAGGCCGATATTCTCCAGATAAAGCATCCGGCGCATCAACGCCCAGGTGAACGGCGATTGCTTGTACGCGATCACCATCGGCGTCTTGAACAGCGCGGTCTCCAGCGTGGCCGTGCCGCTCGCCACGAGCGCAATATCGGCGGCGGCGAGCGCCTCGTGGGAATGCCCGAACAGCAGCGTCAGCGGAAGCTCCCTTGCCTCATGGCGCCGCAGCGCTGCTTCGAACATTTCGCGCGTTGCGCGCGAAGCGGTGGGACAGACGAAGTGCGCGTTCGGCAGGTCCTGCAGCAGGCGCCGCGCCGTAAGCACGAACAGGTCCGCCATGTAATGCAGCTCCGAGCGCCGGCTGCCTGGCAGCAGCGCCACCACGCGGCGCCCGGCGGGAAGGCGCAGCTCAACGCGCGCCTTCGCCTTGTCCGGGTGCATCGGAATCACGTCGGCCAGCGGGTGGCCGACATAGGTCACGGGCAGTCCCTCTTTCTCGTAGAGGGCCGGCTCGAACGGGAAAATGGCGAGCAGGTGCGTCACGGAGCGCACGATGCGCCGTGTGCGCCAGCCGCGCCAGGCCCAGATGGACGGACTGACGTACTGGATCGCGGGAATGCCGGCGTCCTTCAGCTTGCGTTCGAGGTCGAGATTGAAATCGGACGAGTCGACGCCGATGAACACTGCCGGGCGCTCCTGCAGCATGCGCGCGGTTATCTGGCGCCGGATCGCCATGATCGCCCGGTAGTGACGCAGCACCTCGGCATAGCCGCGCACGCCGAGCTGGTCCATCGGCACGTGCGATTCGAAGCCCTGCGCGATCATCTTCGGGCCGCCGATGCCGGAAAAATGCAGCTCCGGGCGGCGCGCCTTGAGCGCCTCGATCAGGTGCGCCCCCAGCAGGTCGCCCGAAGCCTCGGCGGCGACCATGCCGACGTGGACGCTGGGACCCGTGTCCACGAGCTGCGCGTGCACTAGCGAATGAAGCCGCGCTTGGAGGCGTTCAGGAAATCGAGGACCCGCTTCACTTCGGCGCACTCCCCGGCCTGCGCCTCGAGTTCGCGCCTGACTTCCTCCTGGCCCAGCCCGCTGCGGTAGATGGTCTTGTAGGCGCGCTTGAGCGCATCGATGGACGCCGCCGGCAAGCCGCGCCGCCGCAATCCGACGCTGTTGATGCCGTAGGGCTGCGCCATGTTGCCGGCAGCCCTCACGTAAGGCGGCAGGTCGCGGTCCAGGTAGGTGCCCATGCCCGTGAAACTGTGGGCGCCGATACGCACGAACTGGTGCACCAGGGTGGTGGCGCCGAGGATCGCCCAGTCTTCCACCTGCACGTGGCCGGCCAGCTCGCAGGCGTTGGCGAAGATGGTGTGGCTGCCGATCTGGCAATCGTGCGCGAAATGGACGTAGGCCATGATCCAGTTGTCGTCGCCGACGCGGGTCACGCGCGCGTCGCCGATCGTGCCGCGATTGATGGTCACGTACTCGCGGATCGTGTTGCCGTCGCCGATTTCCACCTCGGTGTCCTCGCCCGCGTACTTCTTGTCCTGCGGCGGTCCGCCCAGCGAAGCGAACTGCGAGATGCGATTGTTGCGCCCGATCCGCGTGCGTCCTTCGATGACGACATGCGGTCCGATCACGCAGCCTTCTGCGATCTCGACCTGCGCGCCGATCAGCGAGTAAGCGCCGACCGCGACACCCTGCGCCAGCCGCGCGCCGGG
Organism: uncultured Bordetella sp.; assembly: GCA_964616875.1. Taxonomy (GTDB): domain Bacteria; phylum Pseudomonadota; class Gammaproteobacteria; order Burkholderiales; family SG8-39; genus RBG-16-66-20. The sequence continues at coordinate 25,955 of CAZTSJ010000342.1, forward strand.
TTCGACGATCGCGGTCGGATGGATCACGTCGCTGCGGCGCCGGCCGGACGCACGGTGCAGAGGATCTCTGCTTCCGCGACCAGCCCGTTGTCGACGTGCGCGCTACAGCCGAATTTCCAGATGCCGCGTTTGGAGCCGAGAATCGAGACTTCGATGATGAGTTGATCGCCGGGTTCGACCGGCTTCTTGAAGCGGGCATTGTCGATACCGGCGTAGTAGTAAACCGATTTCTCGTCGGGCTTGCTGCCGAGCGTGCGGAACACCAGGATGCCTGCGGCCTGCGCCATGGCTTCCAGTATCAGCACTCCGGGCATCACGGGCCGGTGCGGGAAATGCCCGGGAAAGTAAGGTTCGTTCGCCGAGACGTTTTTCAGCGCCCGGATCCGCTTGCCGGGTTCGCATTCGAGCACCCGGTCGATCATGAGGAGCGGAAAACGCTGCGGCAGGTGCGCGAGCACCTGATGGATGTCCATGTCAGCCATCGCCCTTCTCCTTTTCCTGAATCCGCTTCTCGAGCGCACGCACCCGCTCCACGAGATCCGCGAGCTGCCGGATCACCGCGGTATTGCGCGCCCAGGCGCCGTGCTCATCGGCCGGGAACATGCCCGTATAGGTTCCCGGCTTGCGGATCGAACGCGAAATCACGGTATCGGCCGAGACCTGAACATGGTCGCAGATCGACAGATGCCCGAGGATCAGCGCGCCGGCCCCGATGCTGCAATGGCTGCCGATGTCGGCGCTGCCGGCGACCGCAACGCAGCCTGCCATCGCGGTATGCGCACCGACGCGGCAGTTGTGCCCGATCTGGATCTGGTTGTCGAGTTTGACGCCGTCGCCGATCGCGGTGTCATCCATCGCGCCGCGGTCGATCGTGGTGTTGGCCCCGCTCTCGACGTCATCGCCGATGCTCACGGCTCCGATTTGGGGAATTTTCAGCCAACGGCCGCCTTCGCTCGCGATGCCGAAACCATCCGCCCCGATGACGACGCCAGAATGGAGGATGGCGCGCGCGCCGATGCGGCAGCCGTGATACACCACCACGCCGGGATAGAGGCAGCTGTCGTCGCCGATCGTGACGCCGGCGCCGACCGTGCAGCCCGCGCCGATGGAAACACGCGCTCCGAGCCTGGCCGTGGGCGCGATGCTGGCCGACGCATGCACCCCTTCCTCTTGCGTGACGCGTGGATTGAACAGTTGCGAAACACGCGCAAAGTAGCTGTAAGGATCGTCGCAGACGATGCGCGGAAGCTCGGTCAGCGACTCGGTATCCGCGGCAAGCACCACGGCGGAAGCGCCGGTACTGGCCAGCCTGGCGCGATACTTGGGACTCGAGACGAAAGCGATCTGGCCGCGGCCCGCCCGCTCCAGCGAGCCCACCTGGTGGATCAGGACGCCTGGATCGCCGGCGATCCGGCCGCCGAGCTGTGACGCGATTTGCGCGAGCGTGAACGGCCCGCCCATGTCATTTTGTGGCGGCGGGCGGTTTGCCGTCGAGCGCCTTGATCACTTTGTCGGTGATGTCGATACGCGGGTTCGCGTAGGCGGCTTCCTGGAAAATGATGTCGTACTTCTCCGACTCGGCGATCTGGCGGATGATGCGGTTCGCCTGCTCGATCACCTGTCCGAGTTCTTCGTTGCGGCGCTGGTTCACGTCCTCGCGGTACTCGCGCTGCTTGCGCTGGAAATCGCGGTTGAGTTCGTTGAAATCGCGCTCCTTGTTGCGCCGCTGCGCCTCGGGCATGGTGACCGCGTCCTTCTCCAGCTCGTCCTGCTGCCGCTTGAGCTGGTCGGCAACCTTGCCGAGTTCCGCCTCGCGCTTGGCGAATTCGACTTCAAGCTTCTTCTGCGCCCGCATCGCGGGCGCGGAATCGCGCACGATGCGCTCGATCTGCACCACGCCGATCTTGCCCTGGGCAAAGACCTGGGCGGCGGGCGTGGCGATGCACAAGGCGGCAATTGCAAGGAGGTGATTGCGATGCATGTGGCGGGACGGTTTCCGGTCGGGTCTAGAAGGTGGAGCCGAAGTTGAATTGTAACCTCTCGACCCGGTCCACGCTCTTCCGGTTCAGCGGCTGGGCGAACGAGAGTTTCAGCGGACCGAACGGCGAACTCCATGCCAGGGCGATGCCGGCCGAGTAGCGCAGTTCGCCCAGCGCGAACTTCTCGCTCGCTGCATAGACCTGGCCGAAGTCGACGAATCCGGCCAGCCGCAGGCTCTTGTCCTGTTGCGCGCCCGGCATCGGAAACAGCAGCTCGGCGCTGCCGGAGATCTTGCGCGTGCCGCCGAGGACGTTGCCGGCGGCATCCTGCTGCCCGAGCGAGAAAGCCTTGTAGCCGCGCACCGAAGTCGGCCCGCCGGCGTAGAAATTCTTGAAGAACGGCACCGGCTTGCCGCTCAGGCCACGGACATAGCCCAGGTCCGCGCTCAGCGCCAGGGTCACCGTCCGGCTCAGGGGATGGAAAAACTGCCCGTTGAGGTTGGCACGGTAGAACTGCAGGTCGCCCGCCGCCAGCTCGAGCGAGGCGGTGGTCAGAGAGCCGCGTGTCGTCTGGATCGCGCTGTCGCGCCGGTCACGGCTCCAGCCGAGCGAGCCGCTGCCATAGGTGTAGCTGGTGCCGAATAGGCCGACGAAATTCTGGTAGGTGAGCGGGCTGGAATCGAACAGGCCGAGCTTGACGTGCTCGGCGATGAGGCCGAAGTTGACTGAATCCGTTTCGCTCAGCGGGTAGCCGAGCTTGAGGCCACCGCCCAGCGTATCCGTGTTGTAGGCGCCGACCGAAAGGCTGGAAGCGTCGACCCTTCGCTTGTAGACATCGAAACCCTGGCTCACGCCGTCGACGGTGAAATAGGGGTCCACGTAGGAAAGCGCGTAGGCCTGGTTCACCTTGCCGCTGTTGAACTGCACCGCGAGAAACTTGCCGCTGCCGAACACGTTGGACTGCGATATCGAGCTGGAGACCACGACCTTGTCCACCGAGGAGTAACCGCCCCCGATCAGGAGCGATCCGGTCGGCTTCTCGTCCACAGTGAAATTGACGTCGATCTGGTCCGCGCGCTCGGACACCGGTACGGTCTCGACGCTCACGTCCTTGAAATACTGGGTGCGGTCGATACGCGACTTGGACAGCTGGATCTTGGAAGCATCGTAATACGACCCTTCGAGCTGCCGCATCTCGCGCCGCACCACCTCGTCACGCGTGCGCGTGTTGCCGGCGACGTTGATGCGACGCACGTACACGCGCCGCCCCGCATCGACCACGATGGCAAAGGCGACGCCGCGCTTGTCCCTGTCGATCTGCGGAATCGCGTTGGCGTTGGCGAAAGCGTAGCCTTCATTGCCGAGGCGATCGGTGATCGCCTTGGTGGATTCGGTCAGCCGCTGCCGCGAAAACACGTCTCCCGCCTTTACCTGCACCAGCTTCTGGAGCTCCTCGCGTGGCACCAGCATCTGCCCTTCGAGCCGTACCTCGCTCACCGTGTACTTCTCGCCCTCGGTGATGTTGACCGTGATGTAGATATCGCGCTTGTCGGGCGTGATCGAGACCTGCGTCGATTCGATGTTGAAATCGATGTAGCCCCGGTCGAGGTAGAACGACTTGAGCGTCTCCAGGTCGGCGCCCAGCTTCGGCCTGGAATACTGGTCGAGCTTGGTGTACCACGTGAGCAAACCCGGGGTACGCAGCACGAACAGTTCCAGCAGCTCGCCTTCGCGGAACGCGCGCGCGCCGACGATGTTGATCGAGCGGATCTTGGCGATGTCGTTTTCGGATACCGCGATGCTGATGCCGACCCGGTTGCGCTCGAGCGGCGTCACCGTGGTCTGCACCTCCGCGCCATAGCGGCCGCGCGTCAGGTACTGGCGCTTGAGCTCCTGTTCGGCGCTATCGAGCACCGAGCGATCGAAGGTGCGGCCTTCGGACAGTCCCACGTCGCGCATGATGCGCTTGAGCGTATCGCTGTCGAAATCCTTCACGCCGACGAAATCGACCTGCGCGATCGCCGGGCGTTCTTCGACCAGCACCACCAGCACGTCGTTCTCGACTTCGAGGCGCACGTCGCGAAAAAAACCGGTCGCGAACAGGGCGCGCAGGGCCTGCTGCGCCTTCTCCTCCGTCATCGTCTCGCCCACCTTCACCGGCAGGTAACTGAAAACCGTGCCGGGCTCGGTGCGCTGCAGTCCCTCGACGCGGATGTCCTTGACGACGAAGGAGCGGAATGTCTGGGCGGACACCCCGGTTGCCAGCGTGAGCAATGCGCAGGCGGCCACTGCCAAAATACGAATGCGCATCACTATCCCGAGAACAGGCGGTTCAGGTCGTTGTAGAACGCGAAAGCCATGACCACCAGGAGCAACGCCAGACCGACACGCTGTCCGAGTTCCATGGCGCGCTCGGACACTGGGCTCCCCTTGATTATTTCGACCGAATAATACATCAAGTGCCCCCCGTCGAGGAGCGGAATCGGCAGCAAATTCAATACGCCCAGGCTGATGCTGATGAGCGCAAGAAACGTGGCGTAGGCGAGCCATCCCATCTGCGCGGATTGGCCCGCGTAGTCGGCAATCGTCACCGGGCCCGAGAGGTGTTTCCACGACACTTCCCCGATCAGCATCTTGCCCAGCATGCGCAGACTGAAGATCGAGATATCCCAGGTCTTGGCGGTGGCCTTGGCCAGGCTTTCCAGTGGACCGTAGCTGACCCGCACCACGATGCGCTCCGTTTCGGCAGCCGGAATGCTGGGCGCCGCCCCGATGCGACCGATGCGCTGGCCGCTTTCGGTCGCCGCGTCCGGCAGCACGTCGATGCTGAGCGGCACGCCGTCGCGCTCCACGATCAACTTGAGGACCTCGCCGGGTCGCGCGCGAATCGCCTGCACCAGCTGTTCCCAGGTCTTGATGTCTTCGCCCCCGGCCTGCGCGACGCGGTCATCCGCACGCAGCCCGGCGCGCTCAGCCGCGCCGCCCGACACGACGCGCCCGATGATGGGCGCGAGCGGCGGACGGAAAAGGCGCATCCCGATCCGCTCCATGGTGTCGCTCTCCACTTCCTCGGAGGGATACTTGCGCAGATCGAGCACATGCATCGCGATGTTGCCGCCGGCACGGGAGACCTCGAAACGCAGCGCCTCGCGCTGCAGCGCGCCCTGCAGGACGCGCCAGCGCAGGTCCTGCCAGGTGGCGATCGATTCGCCTTCGATCTTGCGCACGGTGTCGCCGGCTTCGAAACCGGCAGCCTGCGTCAGGGTTCCCGCGGCGGGCGCCGCGAGCACCGGCCGCGCTTCAGGCAAGCCGTACATGAAAAGTCCCGCGTAGACCGCGATCGCGAACAGGAAATTGAACAACGGGCCCGCAATCACGATCAGGATGCGGCGGCCGACGCTTTGCCGGTTGAACGCGCGATGCGCTTCAGCTGCCGGCACGGGCCCTTCCCGCTCGTCGAGCATCTTGACGTAGCCGCCGAACGGAATCGCGGCCACCACCCATTCGGTGGCGTCGCGCCCAAGGCGCCAGGTCGCGATCGGCTTGCCGAATCCGACCGAGAAGCGCAGCACGCGCACGTTGCACCACCTGGCGACGAGATAGTGGCCGTATTCATGCACCACGATCAGCACGCCCAGGGCGACGATGAACGCAACCACCGTATGCAGCAGGTTCATGCGGCCTTGCCCATCAGCATCGCGACGCAATCCGCGGCGGCGCGCCGCGCGCCCCGATCCGCTTCGAGCACGCTTTCGAGATCGTCTGCACGGGTGGCGGAGACGCTGCGCAGTGCCTGCTCGATCACCTGCGGAATCGCGGTGTAGCGCAGCTTGCCCTCGAGAAAGGCCGCCACCGCCACTTCATTGGCGGCGTTCAGGACCGCGGGCGCGGTGCCGCCTTCGCGCAGCGCCGCATAGGCAAGACCCAGGCAGGGAAAGCGTTGCGCATCGGGGCGCGCGAACGAAAGCTGGCCGATGGCGGCGAGATCGAGCGGCGTGGCGCCGGATTCGATCCGGTCCGGAAACCCGAGCGCGTGCGCGATCGGCACCCGCATGTCGGGGTTGGAGAGCTGCGCGATCACCGAGCCATCCGCGAACTCGACCAGCGAATGGACGATGCTCTGCGCATGGATCAATACCTCGATGCGATCGGGCGGCACGTCGAACAGCCAGTGCGCCTCGATCACCTCGAGGCCCTTGTTCATCATCGTCGCCGAATCCACCGAGATTTTGCGCCCCATCACCCAGTTCGGATGCGCGCAGGCCTCCGCCGGGGTGACTTGCGGCAGGCGCTCGATCGGCGTCGCCCGGAATGGGCCGCCCGACGCGGTGAGCACGATGCGGCGCACCGCAGCGGAACTCGACCTGGCCGCGGCCTGAGGCATGCACTGGAACACCGCGTTGTGCTCGCTGTCGATCGGCAGCAGCGTGGCGCCATGTTCGCGCACCGTGCGCATGAACAAGGGCCCCGCCATCACCAGCGCCTCCTTGTTGGCGAGCAGCAGCCGCTTGCCGGCGCGCGCGGCAGCCAGGCTCGGTGCGAGACCCGCCGCGCCGACGATGGCGGCCATCGCGACGTCGCAATCCCGGTCCGCCGCGACCTGTTCGAGCGCCTGTGCACCGAAAAGCAACTGCGCCCTGCAACCCGCTGCCGCGAAGCGGCGCCGCAGGCCCTGATCCTCGGGCAGACCGGAGAGCACGGCATAGCGCGGCGCGTGCCGCAGGCAGAGCGCGAGCAAGGCATCGGCCGCGCGATGCGCCGTAAGTGCGAAGACGCTATAGCGGTCCGGATGGCGCGCGAGGACGTCGAGGGTGCTTGCCCCGATCGAGCCGGTCGCGCCGAGCAGTGTCAGTCCTTGTGTCATGTCGCGCCAATCGCCTGCACCAGCAGCAGCGCCACCGGGAGTGCCGCAGTGGCACTGTCGATGCGGTCCAGCACGCCGCCATGCCCCGGCAGCAGCCTGCCGCTATCCTTCGCGCCTGCCTGCCGTTTGAGCGCCGATTCGAACAGATCACCCACCACGCCAAGTGCGCAAAGCAGCAGGGTTCCGGCCAGGAAAAAAATCCAGACAACCCCCTGCACGCGGGTGCGCAAATCCGGATCGGATAGCGCCCAAATGATAGCGTAGATCACGCAGCCAATCGCCCCGCCCGCGACGCCTTCCCAGGTCTTGCCGGGGCTGATCGAGGGGGCGAGTTTGCGCCGGCCCCAGGTACGCCCGGCAAGGTAGGCTGCGGTGTCCGAAATCCAGATCAGCCCCAGGATCATCAGGAGCTGTTGCGGCGGCAGCGTTGCCATCGCCAGCCCGGCCGGCACCAGTGCCGCTACACCCGCTGCAGGCAACCAGACCCGGTCTTTCGAGGACACGCCGCTGGCGAGGCGCCAAGGCACCGCAAAGGCCCAGAACAGCGCCGCTGCCCACAGCACGGCGTCGGCCATGGCGCTGCCAAGGAGGAGGCCGAAAAGGACCAGGCACGCCGCGGCGTACGCAACGCGCATGCCGCGACCCAGACCTGCCAGGTTCGCCCATTCGTGAGCGCCCAGCGCGATTACCGCGGCCACCAGCACGGCGAATGCCGCACGCTCGAGCAGCAGCAAGGCCGTGATGAACACGGCCAGCAGCACCGCCGCGGTCAGGACCCGGGTGCGGAACAAGCGATCAGGCGTCGGTCGCGGCGCGCGAGGGCGCGCGTCCGGCCGTGCCGCGCTGCGCTGCCTCGAGCTGCTCGCTGGTGCGTCCGAAGCGGCGTTCACGCGCGCGGTACGAGGCGAAGGCATTCTCGAGCGCGGCGGCATCGAAGTCCGGCCACAGCGTGTCGGTGAAGTGCAACTCCGTATAGGCGAGCTGCCAGAGGAGGAAGTTGCTCACGCGCCGCTCGCCGCCGGTGCGGATGAAGAGGTCCGGTTCCGGCGCGTAGCTCATCGACAGGTAGGGGGCCAGGTCCGATTCGTGAATTTCGTCTTTTTCTCGCAAATGATTTTCTTTCGAGAACCGGTTGAGCGCCTGCAGGATGTCCCAGCGTCCGCCATAGTTCGCCGCGATCGTCAGCGTCAGGCCGCTGTTGGTCGCCGTCAGCAGCTCGCCTGCGGCGATAAGCCCCTGGATTTTCGGGTCGAAACGCCCCCGCGCTCCGATCACTTTCAGCCGGATGCCGTTGCGGTGCAGTTTCTGCACTTCGCTCTCGAGCGCGCCGATGAAAAGCTGCATCAGCAGCGCCACTTCGTCCGGCGGACGGCGCCAGTTTTCGGAGCTGAAGGCGAACAGCGTGAGAAAGCCGACGCCGCGTTCGGCGCAGGACTTGACGATCGCGCGCACCGCCTCTACGCCGCGCTTGTGGCCGGCGAAGCGCGGCAGGTGACGCTGCTTGGCCCAGCGTCCGTTGCCGTCCATGATGATGGCGACGTGGCGCGGCACCTCGCCATGCGGCGGGATGCCGGCGGTGGAACTGGTGTGCACGGTGGGGGCTTTCATGCAGCAGTCCTCACACCGCCATCAGTTCGGCTTCCTTTTGCGCGAGGAGCCTGTCGATCTCCGCGATATGCCGGTCGGTCAGCTTCTGCACGTCATCGGCCGCGCGCCGCTCCTCGTTCTCGGAGAGTTTCTTGTCCTTGAGCGCTTCCTTCAACGCATGGATCGAGTCACGCCGCACGTTGCGCACCGAAACCTTGGCCGTTTCGGCCTCCTTGTGTACCAGCTTCGCCAGCTCCTTTCGCCGCTCCTCGCTGAGCGAAGGCATCGGCACGCGAATCGTGTCGCCGGCGGCAGCCGGATTGAGGCCGAGGTTGGCATCGCGAATCGCCTTCTCGATGGCCTGCGCGAGCTTTTTCTCGAACGGCGCGACACCGATGGTGCGGCCGTCGATCAGGCTCACTTTCGCCACCTGGTTGATCGGCGTCTGGGTACCGTAGTAGTCCACCGTGACGTGGTCCAGGATCCCGCTGTGGGCCCGGCCGGTGCGCACCTTGGAGAGGTCGGTCTTGAAAGCCTCGACGCTCTTGTGCATTTTCGATTCGGTGTTCTTTTTCAGCTCTGGGATCATGTCTGTCTCCGTCCCGGGTTACACGTGGACCAGAGTGCCTTCGTCCTGCCCGGCAACCACGCGCGCCAGCGCGCCCGGCCGGAAAATGCTGAATACGCATACCGGCAGCCTCTGGTCGCGGCACAGCGTCAATGCGGTCGCATCCATGACCTTGAGATTGCGCTGGATGGCTTCATCGAAGCTGACGCGGTCATAGCGTTTCGCGCTGGCATCCGTCTTCGGATCACTAGTGTACACGCCGTCAACCTTGGTGGCCTTGAGCACGATTTCGGCGCCCATTTCGCTCGCGCGCAGCGCCGCGGCGGTGTCGGTGGTGAAGAAGGGATTGCCGGTGCCGGCGGCAAAAATCACCACCTTGCCCTCCTCCAGGTAGCGGATCGCCTTGCCACGGATGTAGGGTTCGACCACCTGCTCGACATTGAGCGCCGATTGGACGCGGCTCGCGACGCCGGCGTGCCGCATCGCATCCTGCAGCGCGAGCGCGTTCATGATGGTGGCGAGCATTCCCATGTAATCCGCCGTCGCGCGGTCCATGCCCGAAGCGCCCAGCGCGACGCCGCGGAAGATGTTGCCGCCGCCGATGACCACGCCGACTTCCACGCCCTGTTTCTGCACCGCGGCGATCTCGGCGACGATGCCCTCGATGGTTGGGCGGCTGATGCCGTAGGCGCCGTCGCCCATCAGGGCCTCGCCCGAGAGCTTGAGCAGGATGCGCTTGTACTTGGCTTTCATCGGCCTGGAATCGACGCCTACCGGGTCATCGCCGCGACTTCGGCCGCGAAATCGGATTTCTTCTTCTCGATCCCCTCGCCCACCACGAGGAAGCAGTAGCCAAGGACCTGCGATTTTTTCGCCGCGAGCATTTTCTCGACGCTCTGCTTGTCGTCCTTGATGAACGACTGGCCGAGCAGGGTGCTTTCGGCGAGGAACTTGTTGAGCCCGCCATCGACCATCTTGGCGACGATTTCCGCCGGTTTGCCGGATTCCTTTGCGCGCGCCGCGAGAATCCCGCGCTCGCGTTCCACGATTTCGGCCGGAATTTCGGCCCTGGTCAGGTACGCCGGCCTGGAGAAGGAAATGTGCATCGCGACATCGCGCCCGACTTCGTCCGCGCCTTCGTACTCGACCAGCACGCCGATGCGGCCGCTGTGCACGTACTGCGCCAGCTTTGCGCGCGCCTGCATCTGGGAAAAGCGCCGGATGGAAATGTTCTCGTTGATTTTCTGCACCAGGGCCTGGCGTTGTGTCTCGACGCCCGGGTAGGCGATCAGCGCGGCGAGGTCGGCGGGGTTCTTGGTGGCCACCAGCTCGGCCAGCACCTGCGCATAGGCCACGAAGTCGTCGTTCTTGGCGACGAAGTCTGTCTCGCAGTTGAGCTCGACGAGCGAACCGAGTTTCGCGTCCGGCGACAGGTAGGCGCCGATGACGCCTTCAGCGGCGATCCTGCCCGCGACCTTGCCCGCCTTGGCGCCGCTCTTGATGCGCAGCAACTCCTCGGCCTTCCTCAGGTCGCCGCCGGCCTCGGCCAGCGCCTTCTTGCACTCCATCATGCCCAGCCCGGTCAGCTCGCGCAGTTCCTTCACCAGGGCCGCAGAAATTTCAGCCATACGATTCTTCCGTCCTTTGCAGATTCAGATTTAAAAAAGGGGCCGCGAGGCCCCTTTCTCCATCGCCGGGGCGCTGCCGCTCAAGCCGCGCCCTCTTCGTTCACTTCGACGAACTCGTCGCGCGAAGCTGCAACCACTTCCTCCACCGCCTGCGACCTGCCCTCGAGCACCGCATCGGCCATGCCGCGGGCGTAGAGGCGGATCGCGCCGCTCGAATCGTCGTTGCCCGGAATGACGTAGGCGATTTTGTCCGGCGAATGGTTGGTATCGATCACTGCCACCACCGGAATGCCCAGCTTGATGGCTTCGGTCACGGCGCCCTTGTGGTAGCCCACGTCGATGATGAACAGCGCGTCGGGCAGGCCGGCGAGATTCTTGATCCCGCCCAGCGAGCGCTGCAGCTTGACCAGTTCGCGCTGGATGCCCAGCGCCTCTTTTTTCGACAGTCGCTCGAGCGTGCCGTCCTCCACCATGCCTTCCATTTCCTTGAGCCGCTTGATCGACTGCTTGACCGTCTTGAAGTTGGTCAGCATGCCGCCGAGCCAGCGATGGTCGACGTACGGCATGCCGCAGCGCACCGCCTCTTCGTGCAGGATCTCGCGCGCCTGGCGCTTGGTGCCGACGAACAGAATGGTTCCCTTGTTGGCCGTCAATTGACGCACGAACTTGAGCGCTTCCTGGTACAGCGCCAGGGTTTTCTCGAGATTAATGATGTGGATCTTGTTGCGGTGGCCGAAGATGTACGGCGCCATCTTCGGGTTCCAGTAGCGGGTTTGGTGGCCGAAATGGACCCCTGCCTCCAGCATTTGACGCATCGTGACTGACATGTCTGCTCCAACGGTTTAGGGTTGATCACTGCCGCACCGTCAATTGCACCCCGGGGGGCACCCTAAGCGACGGGCGGGAAATTTGGCCTGGGCAAATGCTCAGACCAGCCCGAAATTCTAGCATAATCAGCGCTTTCTCCGGATATCGGATGTCAGTCACGCTCAAGAACGTGGAAGAAATCGGCAAGATGCGGGTTGCGGGCCGGCTCGCCTCCGAGGTGCTCGACTACATCGCGCCGCAGGTGAAGGCCGGGGTCACCACCGGCAAGCTGAACGGCCTCTGCCACGCCTACATGGTCGGGGTGCAGGGGACCATTCCGGCGCCGCTGAACTACGCCCCGCCGGGCTACAAGCCTTTCCCCAAGTCGATCTGCACCTCGGTGAACCATCAGGTCTGCCATGGCATCCCTGGAGAGCGCGTGCTCAAGCACGGCGACATCCTGAACATCGACGTCACCGTCATCAAGGACGGCTTCCACGGCGACTCGAGCCGCATGTTCCACGTCGGCGAGCCGGGCATCCAGGCGCGCCGCCTGGTGGACGTGACCCACGAGTGCATGTGGCGCGGCATCGCCAGCGTGCGGCCCGGGGCGCGTTTGGGCGATATCGGCGCCGCGATCCAGGCCCATGCCGAGCAGCATGGCTACTCCATCGTGCGGGAATTCTGCGGCCACGGCATCGGGCGCAAGTTTCACGAGGAGCCGCAGGTCCTGCATTACGGCAAGCCCGGCACCGGCTTGCGGCTGGAACCGGGCATGACCTTCACCATCGAGCCGATGATCAACGCCGGCAAGTCCGGCATCCGCGAACTGGCCGACGGCTGGACCATCGTCACCAAGGATCACAGCCTGTCGGCGCAGTGGGAGCACACTGTGCTGGTGACCGACACGGGCGTCGAAGTACTCACCGTTTCGGCGGGCTCGCCGCCGCAGAGCATCGGCGCCTGAGGCAGGCATGAGCCCGGCGGCGCGCTCAGGCGCGGTGGCGCCGCTCGAAGCGCAGCGCGCCAGGCTGCGGCAATCGCGCGAGGCGCTGCGCGACGCCTTCCTCGGCGGCAAGTCGGCCAGCTGGTTGCTGCGAGCGCACGCGCGCCTGATCGACCGGGTTCTGCAGGAACTCTGGCGCGCGCACGGACCCTCGAAGGGCATGGCATTGGTGGCCACCGGCGGCTACGGCCGCGGCGAGCTTTTCCCGTGTTCGGACGTGGACGTGCTGGTGCTGCTCGGTGGCGATCTGCCGGGCAGCGAGCGCGAGCGCGTGGAGCGCCTGATCGGCATGTTCTGGGATGTCGGCCTCGAGATCGGCCACAGCGTGCGCAGCGTGGATGCCTGCGTCGACCTTGCCCGCGCCGACATCACCATCGAGACTTCCCTCATGGAGGCACGCCTGATTGCGGGCAATGCCGCGCTCTTCCGCCGCTTGTCGAGAAGCATCGGCAAGCACACCGATCCCGCAGCGTTCCTGAAAGCGAAGAAACTCGAACAGGAGCAACGCCACGTCAAGCACAACGACACGCCCTATGCGCTGGAACCGAATCTGAAGGAAGCACCGGGCGGGCTGCGCGACCTGCAAGTCATCCGCTGGGTCGCGCAGGCTACCGGCATCGGCAAGCGCTGGCGGGATCTTGCCGACCGCGGACTGCTGCAATACGGCGAGGCGCGGCGCCTCGCGCGCCATGAAACGATGCTGCAGGACCTGCGCATCCGTCTGCACTACCTGGCCGGCCGCCGCGAGGACCGTATCGCGTTCGACTACCAGGACGCGCTCGCACTCCAGTGCGGCTACTCTGCCAGGCCGTCGCGCCGCGCCAGCGAACAGCTGATGCAGGTCTACTACCGCAACGCGAAGGCGATCACGCAGCTCAACACGATTCTTCTGCAGAACCTCCAAGCGCAGCTCGCACCGGCTTCGGCGGCGGCGCCGCGCATCCTCAACGAGCGCTTCCAGGCGCGCGGCACGCTGCTGGAAGCGCGGCGCGAGGACCTGTTCGAGCGCGAACCGAAAGCGATTCTCGAGAGCTTCCTGCTGATGCAGCAGCACGCCGACCTGCGCGGCATGAGCGCGGGCACCCTGCGCGCGCTATGGCGCGCGCGCGGCCGGCTGGATGCACGGCTGCGCCGCGATCCGCTGGCGCAGCTCCTGTTCCTGCAGATCCTGCAGCAGCCGCGCGGCATCGTGCACGAATTCCGCCGCATGAACCAGTACGACGTGCTGGGCGGCTACCTGCCCGAATTCGGGCGCATCGTCGGCCAGATGCAGCACGATCTCTACCATGTCTACACCGTGGACCAGCATATCCTCATGGTGCTGAGAAACCTGCGGCGCTTCACGATGCCGGAGTTTGCGCACGAATTTCCTCTCTGTAGCCAGCTCATGAGCGGCTTCGAGAACCACTGGCTCCTCTATGTCGCGGCGCTCTACCACGACATCGCCAAGGGCCGCGGCGGCGACCATTCCGTCCTCGGCACCGCGGACGCGCGGCGCTTCTGCCGCCGCCACGGCTTCTCGCGCGAAGACACCGGACTGGTCTTGTTTCTCGTCGAACATCACCTGACCATGTCGTCGGTGGCGCAGAAACAGGACGTGGATGATCCCGAAGTGGCGCGCGCGTTCGCCGCAAAAGTCGGCAGCGAGCGGCGGCTGGTGGCCCTGTACCTGCTCACGGTGGCCGATATCCGCGGTACCAGCCCGAAGGTATGGAACGGCTGGAAGGCCAAGCTGCTCGAGGACCTGTTTCGCCTGGCGCGCCGCGTCCTCGCGGGCGAGGCGCCGGCACTGGACACCGCGGTGGCGGAAAAACAGGCCGAAGCCGCACGCCTGCTGCGGCTCTACGCGCTTTCGGACGCGGTCAAGGAGCGTTTCTGGGCCAACCTGGATACCACCTATTTCCTGCGCCACGACCCCCAGGAGATCGCCTGGCAGACGCGCAACCTGCACTACCGGGTGGACACCGCGATACCGGTGGTGCGCGCGCGCCTGGCGCCCTTCGGCGAAGGCCTGCAGGTGATGATCTATATGCAGGACCGCGAATCGCTGTTCGCGCGCATCTGCGGCTACTTCGAGCGTGCCGGCTTCAACATCGTCGAAGCGAAGATCCACACCACGCGCAACGGCTACGCCCTGGATACATTCATGGTCATGGGCAAGGGACCCGGCGCCCACTACCGGGACATGATGGCCTCGATCGAAAGCGAACTGACCGCCGAGCTGCAGTCGCAGGCGCCGCTGCGCGCGCCCAGCGGCGGCCGCGTGTCGCGCCACGTGCGCCATTTTCCGATTCCGCCGGCGGTCGAGGTGCGTCCCGACGAGCGCGGCGCCTATCACTCGCTCAATGTCGTCGCCAGCGACCGCCCCGGCCTGCTCTACAGCGTCGCGCGGCGGCTCGCCAGCTACCACCTCAGCCTGCACTCGGCCAAAATCACCACCCTGGGCGACCGCGCGGAAGACGTGTTCCTCGTCTCGGGTCCGGCGCTGGCCGATTCGAAGGCGGTGCTCAAGCTCGAGCAGGAACTGCTCGCTGAGCTGCAGATATGAGCGCGTATTCCTGTCGCATCTGCGCCCTGTTGCTGCTCCTGGCGGTACCGGCATCGGCGCAGGTCTACAAATGGGTGGATGAAAATGGGCGGGTTCACTACGGCGAGACACCGCCTCCGGGGTCGAAGCCGAGCACGGTAAAGCCGCCGGCCTCGGCACCGAACGCGCCAGGGAAAGCGCCAGACCTGCAGTCGCAGG
>CAZTSJ010000343.1:0-3017 GCA_964616875.1 uncultured Bordetella sp.
GAAAACCTTCGCCGCGGCGGGCATGGCGCCGACGGTCATCGCCTACAACGAGGTCTACAACGCAATCCAGAACGGCGTGATCGCGGCGGGCGAGAACGAAGCCGCGGGAGTCGAGCAGATGAAGTTCTACGAAGTCGCGACCAACCTCAACATGACGCAGCACGCGATCACCATCCGCCCGCTGTGCTTCTCGACCAAGACCTTCAACAAGCTGCCGAAGGATCTGCAGGCGGCGGTACTCAAGGCGGGCAAGGAAGCGGGCGCCTACGGCCGGCAGATCGAATCGTCGGAAGACGAGCAGAAGCTGGTGGCGATGGAGAAGTCGGGCAAGTTGAAGCGCATTGCCTTCGCCGACCGCGCGGCGATGAAGAAAGCGGTGGACCCGGTGATGGCGGAGTACGCCAAGGAAATCGGCGCCGAGCAGTTGCTGGCGAAGATCAACGCGATAAAGTAGCGGACAGCGCGGGGAAGGACCACTCCGGCGTGCCGCGCCGGAGTGGTTTTTTCTTGCCCGCATCCATTTCATGAGCTTCTGGCGCAAACTCACCGCCGGCTACAGCCGGCTGCTGTCCTGGCTGCTGGTCGTATCGGTCGCGATACTGATCGTGCCGGTGACGCTGCAGATCTTCTCGCGCTACACCGCGCTGATCCCGTCGTACATCTGGACCGAGGAGATGGCGCGCTTCCTCTTCATCTGGATGATCATGATCGGCGCCATGCTCGGCGTGCGCGAAGGCACGCACTTCGAAGTCGACCTCTGGCCGCAGATGTCGCCGCGCGCCACCGCGCTGCTCAACATTGTTTCCGGCGTATTCGTGCTGGTGTTCGCGCTGGTGTTCGCGTGGTGGGGCATGGAGTTCACGCGATTCGCCTGGAACCGCCACTCCGAGCTTGCCGACTTGCCGCTGTGGCTGATCCACCTGCCCTGGCCGCTCACCGGCATCACGTGGCTCGTCTTCGGCGGCGAGCGCATGGCCGATAACCTGCGCATCTTCCTGGGCCGCAGCGCATGACCGCCGCTACCGTCCTCACGCCGGGGATCGCGGCGCTGATGCTGTTCGGCGTGTTCTTCGGGCTGCTGGCCGTGCGCGTGCCGGTGGCGTTCGCGCTCGGCCTCGCCTGCCTGCCGGTCATGGTGATCGAGCCGCACCTGACGCCGATGAACCTGGTGGGGGAGACCTTCAACGCCTACAACTCCTTCATCCTGCTCGCGGTGCCGTTCTTCCTGCTCACGGCCAACCTGATGAACGTCGGCGGCATCACCGACCGGCTGGTGCGCCTGTCGCGCGCGCTGGTCGGCCATTTCCCCGGCGCGCTCGCCCAGGTCAACGTGGTGCTGTCGATCTTCTTCGCCGGCATCTCGGGCTCCTCCACCGCGGATGCCGCGAGCCAGTCCAAGATTTTCATTGAGGCGCAGACCAAGGAAGGCTACGACATCAGCTTCTCGGTAGCGATCACCGCGGTGTCGGCGGTGATGGCGGTGATCATCCCGCCTTCGATCCTGATGATCGTGTGGGGCGGCGTGCTCCAGGTGTCGATCGGCGCGCTGATGCTCGCCGGGATCATTCCCGGCCTGCTCATCGGCCTGGCGCAGATGGCGACCGTCCACGTCTACGCGGTGCGGCGCAATTACCCGAAGTACGAGCGCGCGAGCTTCTCCGAAATGATGAAATCGGCCGCGATCTCGATCCCGGCCCTCATGACGCCGTTCATCATCGTCGGCGGCAAAATCTTCGGCTGGTTCACCGCCACCGAGTCGGCGTGCATCGCGGTGCTCTACGCGGGTGCGCTGTCGATGCTGGTGTATCGGGAAATGGGCCTCAAGGGGGCGAACGTGGCGCTGCTCGATACCGGCAGGCTGGCCGCGGTGGCGCTGTTCTGCGTCGGCACGGCAAGCGCGTTCGGCTGGCTGCTTGCCTACTACCAGATCCCCAAGGCGATCCTCGAGGGCGTCTCGGCCTGGAACATGGGGCCGACGACCACCGCGTTCTTCATCGCCTTCTGCTTCCTGGTGGTGGGCTGCTTCCTCGACGCGATTCCGGCGATCATCATCGTCGGCACCATCCTCGAGCCGCTCGCCAAGGCCGCGGGCCTGGACCCGGTGCACTTCGCCATCGTCGGCATCGTCTCGCTCGCCTTCGGCCTGGTGACGCCGCCCTACGGCCTGTGCCTGATGATCTCCTGCGCCGTGGCCAAGATCCGCATGATCGATGCGATGAACGACGTAATGATCATGCTGATACCGATGCTTCTGGTGCTGGCGATCATCATCATCTGGCCCAGCGTGCCGCTGTTCCTGCCCAGGCTGTTCCCGCCAGGCACTCTCTGATGACGCAGCCGGATCCGGCGAGACTGTCGCTCAACACAGCGACAGTCAAGAAGCAGTGGACGCTCGGGCAGATCATCGACGGTTGCGCGCGCCACGGCATCCGCGGCATCTCGCCTTGGCGCGACCAGGTCGCGGCGATAGGACTGAAGCAAGCCGCGAAAGCGATCAAGGCCAACGGCTTGACCGTGACCGGTCTTTGCCGGGGAGGGTTCTTTACCGCAAAGGACTGGCTGGACGACAACCGGCGCGCCATCGAGGAAGCACACACGCTCGGGGCCGGGTGCCTGGTCCTGGTCGTCGGCGGCCTGCCCGAAGGCTCGAAAGACTTGAATCGAGCCCGCGAGCGCGTGCAGGAATGCATTTCGAGATTACTTCCCGAAGCACGGCAGGCCGGGATTCCGCTCGCGATCGAGCCGCTGCATCCGATGCAGGCTGCCGAGCGTGCCTGTATCAATACGCTGGAGCAGGCCCTCGATGTTTGCGACGCGCTGGGCGACGGGCTGGGGGTGGCGGTCGACGTCTACCACGTCTGGTGGGATCCGAAGCTGGAGCAGCAGATCGCGCGGACAGGGAAGAAACGCATCCTCGCCTACCACATCTGCGACTGGCTCGTGCCGACCACCGATCTCCTGCTCGACCGCGGCATGATGGGCGACGGGGTGATCGATCTGCCGCGCATCCGCGGCTG
>CAZTSJ010000344.1:0-1641 GCA_964616875.1 uncultured Bordetella sp.
GTCCATGTCGAGCACGAAGCTTTCGCTGCGGCGCGCCGCGGCTTCGCCGTCGCCGGGCGCAAGTTCGGCGAGGCGCTGCTCGCACAGACGCCGGATGCCGCGGCGCACGACGGTGTCCGGGACGTAGCCTTGCTCCACCCAATCCACGGCGAGTTGTGTTGCGGAATTCATGAGGTTTTCCTTTGCGGTTCGACGGCGGACAACAGCAGGCGCACGCCGGCCTTGATATCGGTGCCGAGCGGGATCGCGCCGGCGCCCACCACCGCGTCGCGATGCCGGACCGAGGTCTGGCCGCCGACGAACACCGGGACGCGGGCCTGCGCCACGAGTTCGGGCAGCGCTTGGCGGAGCGTGGCGGGCTCGGGGTCTACGGAGCTCGAAATAACGATGGCGCGGCAACCGGCGCGCAAGGCCGCCGGAGCGAGCGCGGCCAGCGGGATGTCGGCGCCCAGCGGCACGCAGCGCAGACCCGCATCGTTCGCGGCGAGCGCGAACAGCAGCAAGCCGATCTCATGGTGCTCTCCGGGCGCGCAGGCGAGCAGCAGCTTCGGGCCCGAGAGCGGGCGGCGGTGGTGCAGGCGGGCGCCAATCTTGTTGCGCAGGTAGACCGCGAAGAAGTGCTCTTCGGCGACCGCGCCTGGCTCGCGTTCCCAGCGGCGTCCGAGTTCCGCAAGCAGCGGCATGAGCAGCTTGCCGGTCACGCGCTCGATCGGATGCAGCGACAGCGCGTCGTCGTAGACCTCATCCAGCGCTGCGTCGTCCAACTGGGCGATGGCGCGCGACATGCGCGCCAGGTAACGCGACCAGGGCCCCGCCGGGCGCGCCGCGGCGGGCTTTTCCTCGCTGCCGGCCAGCGCGCGCCGCACGTCGCTGATGGGCACGCCCTGCGCGGTGAGCGCGAGCACGCGGTGGATCAGATCGACGTGATCGCGCGTGTAGTAGCGATGGCCGGTGGGCGTGCGCTGCGGGCGGATCAAGCCATAGCGGCGCTCCCAGGCACGCAGCGTGACCGGCAGTACGCCGGTGAGGGAGGCGACCGTGCGAATGGGGAGGCGGTCCCCAGCGGTGCTATTAGGCATATACCAAAGTTATACAAGATTGCCTTTTACGTCAATAGTAAAGTTGTACAGGACATGTACATCCTGCAACCGCAGGAATCCATAGATAATCAGGCACATGCCTGCGGCCTACGTGATCGGCACCAGTTGCACCGCCTTCGGCAAGCTTGCCGAGCGCTCCTTTCAGGACCTCGCGCGCGAGGCCTACCTGGGCGCGCTGGCCGATGCCGGCCTGTCCGATGGAGGCATGATCGAGCAGGCCTGGTTCGGCAACTGCGGCATGGGCGCTTGGGGGCAGGGCGGCATCCGCGGCCAGGTGTGCTTCACGCCGCTGGTGAAGGAGGGCCTGTTCCCGGAGCGCGTGCCGATGATCAACGTGGAATCCGGTTGCGCCACCGCGTCGCAGGCGTTCCACGGCGCCTGGAAGGACATCCTGTCGGGAGAGCAGCAGATGACCCTCGCGCTGGGAGTGGAGAAGCTCTACAGCCCGGACAAGCCCGCTCGCCTGGGGGAGATATTCAATACCGCCATTGACCAGCTCGAGCCGCAGCTCTGGCACGACTACTACGCCGCGGCGGGTGCC
>CAZTSJ010000345.1:0-5433 GCA_964616875.1 uncultured Bordetella sp.
ATGATCACGGGCGAGACGCCGTTCATCGATCCGGCGCCGTATCGCGCCGAACGCTTCTGAGGATTGCTGCGCAATGCACTCTTTTTCCGGGAAAGTCATCGCGATCACCGGCGCTTCGGAAGGCATCGGCGCCGAACTCGCGCGCCAGGTCTCCGGCAAGGCGGTCTGGCTCGCGCTTGCGGCGCGCAACCTGGAGAAACTCGAGGCCGTGGCCGCCGAATGCCGCGCGCGCGGCGCCGAAGCGGTCGCGATCCGCTGCGACGTCAGCGTGGAAGCCGATTGCCGCAACTTCATCGAAACAACGGCCCGCAAGTACAGCTCGATCGACATCCTGGTCAACAACGCCGGCGTCTCGGGGCACGCGCGCTTCGAGGAGGTGACCGATTTCGCCTGGTACGAGGCGATGATGCGCGTCAACTACATGGGCAGCCTGTACTGCACCAGCCATGCCCTGCCGCACCTGAAAAAACGCCGCGGCCAGATCGTCGCCATCTCCAGCCTCGCCGGCAAGGTGGGGATTCCCGGCCGCACAGCCTACAGCCCCACCAAGGCGGCGCAGGCATTGTTTTTCGAAGCCCTGCGCCTGGAACTGCTGGAAAGCGGCGTGGACATCACGATCGTCTATCCCGGCGTCGTCGCCACCGACATTCGCCTGCACGGCTACGGCCCCGACGGGCAGCCCGCGGGCAAGAGCGGCTTGAAGGAAGACAACGCCATGTCGGTGGAAGAGTGCGTGCGCCAGATCATCGCGGCCACGCATGCCAGGAAACGCGAGCTCGTGATGACACTGCAGGGAAAAGTCGGGCTCTGGCTCAAGCTCGCTTTTCCCGAGGTGGTGGACCGGATGGTGCTGCGCGCGATCAAGAAGGATTAGGGCAAGAGCCGCAGGGTCTGACCCCGATTTCGCGTCAGTAGGCGCGGATGCCGAACAGCGCGGGGTGGAACCAGAAGAACAGCGCGTAGAGCGCGAGGCCGATGGCCGGATTGCGCCAGCCGATCTCGCTCGCGACGAAGCGGTTGCGGCCCTGCACGATGGCGCCGAACGGCAGGTAGGAGGTCACCGCCGCGAAGCGCTGCCAGTCTTCGCCCAGGGTGCGCGCCTTGCGCTGGTCCATGAGCAGGGCGCCCAGCGCCGCGAGCGCGAACAAGCCTCCGAAGAACACCGACGCCATGCGCTCGCCGCGCGCCAGCAGGTGCGCAAGCGACCAGAGCATGAACGCCCACATGACCGGGTGGCGCGTGACGCGGATGACGCCGCGCGCCGGATCGGGGCTCCGGAGCAGCTTGTCCGCGCCTACGATGGTCGGATTGCGCGACAGCAGACCGCAGGCGAGCAGCACGAACGCGAAAGGCATCACCACCGCAGGCAGCCAGCGCACCCCGACCCACAGCGGCTCGACCGGCGCCCGGTTGTAGGCCCAGATCATCCAGCCCAGCGTGACGAAGGCGAGCAGGGAATACAGAACTACATACAGCCTCTCGCCCAGGGCCTTTACCAGCACGCCGCGCAACGGGGTGCTCGGGATGAAGTGCGTCGCGATGAATGCCGCCGTGGCGAAGTAAAGCTGCGAGCCGTTGTCCATGCGCAATGCTCCCTGATCAGGCCCCCTCGCTCACGCGAGTGCCTTGCCGACGATTTCGGCGACGTCCTTCGACAGGCCCGTTGCGTCGCGAATCCGCTCCAGTTGCAGCCTTGATTTTTCCTGCCGGTCCGGATCAAACCGCTTCCAGCGATCGAAGCTGCGCGCGATGCGCGCCGCCACCTGCGGATTGAACTTGTCCAGGGCCAGCACCTGGTCGGCGATGAACTCGTAACCGGCGCCGCTGGCGGCGTGGAAGCGCACATGATTGGCGGCGAACGTGCGGATGAGCGAATACACCTTGTTCGGAACTTTGATGTCGAATGCGGCATGAGCGAGGAGTTCGCGCACACGCGCCAGCGTGCCGGGCAGGCGCGAACCCGCCTGCACCGCGAGCCACTTGTCCACCACCAGCGGATCGTCGCGCCACTTGGCGTAGAACGCTTCCAGCGCAAGCCCGCGTTCCGCGCAGTCGTAGGCGGCGAGGCTGGCGAGCGCTGCCATCGAATCGGTCATGTTGTCGGCTTGCTCGAACTGGCGGTACGCGATGGCGGGGCCTTCGATTTCGCCCAGGTAGCCGAGGCAGAGGTTCCTGAGGGCGCGCCGACCCATGGACGCGGCATCGGGGGAATAGGGGTCATCGCTTTTTAGTTCTTTATGGATTTGCAAAAGCATGTCTTTGAAATGTGCGGCAAGTGCACGCCGCAGCGCGTTGCGCGAGGCGTGCAGCGCGTCCGGATCCACCACCTCCATTTGTTCGGCGAGGAAAGTCTCCGACGGCAGGGTCAGGGTTTCGGCCACGAATGCCGGGTCCTTCTCCTGCAGAAGCTTTTTCAGAGCCATCAGAAACGTTTCCGACGGAATTCCCTTGTGCTGCAGAATGATTTCGGTGGACAGTCGCTGCGCCGCCTCCCAGCGGTTGAACGCGTCGTCGTCGTGCGCGAGCAGGTGCACCAATTCGGCTTCGCTGTAGGGGTAGTTCAGGATCACCGGCGCCGAGAAACCGCGCAGCAGGGAAGGAATGGGTTTGGGTTTGGATCTGCATTTGAATTCGAATTTTTCTTCAGATTTCTTCAAAGACAAAACCTGTTCCTGATCGCCAATCTTCACCGCCAGCGGAATGTGGAACGGCGGATTCATGGATTGCTTCACCGTCAGGGTAAAGACCTGATCTGAGTAACTTCCACTGCAATCCAGAACTGGAGTGCCCGCAACGTCGTACCAGCGCTTGAACTGCGCCAGGTCAACGCCGGAGGCGTCTTGCATCGCGGCGACGAAGTCGTCGCAGGTCACCGCCTGGCCGTCGTGGCGCTTGAAGTACAGCTGCATGCCGTCCTGGAATTTCTTCTCCCCCAGCAGCGTGTGCTGCATGCGCACCACTTCGGCGCCTTTCTCGTACACCGTCATGGTGTAGAAGTTGCGGATCTCCTGGTAGGACTGCGGCCGCACCGGGTGCGCCATCGGGCCGGCGTCCTCGGCGAATTGCCCGGCGCGCAGCCCGCGCACTTCCTGGATGCGGGCCACGGCGCGCGAGTAGGTGTCGGCGCCGTATTCCTGGTCACGGAACACCGTGAGGCCTTCCTTGAGCGAGAGCTGGAACCAGTCGCGGCAGGTGACGCGGTCGCCGGTCCAGTTGTGGAAATACTCATGCGCCACGACGCGGTCGATGTTGAGATAGTCCGTGTCGGTGGCGGTATCGGGCCGCGCCAGCACGTACCTGGCGTTGAAGATGTTGAGGCCCTTGTTCTCCATCGCGCCGGAATTGAAATCGCCCACCGCGACGATTTTGTATTCGTCGAGGTCCAGCTCGAGACCGAAGCGCTGCTCGTCCCAGGCAATGGCGCGCTTGAGGCAGTCCATCGACCAGGCGGCCTGGTCCAGCTTGCCGGGTTCGACATAGATGTAAAGTGTTTTGTCTTTACCCGATTTGCTCTTGATCTTCTCCGTGATGAACTCAAGATCGGCAGCAACCAGGGCAAACAGGTAGCTCGGCTTCGGAAACGGGTCCTCGAATGTCGCCCAATGTTGATTGTTTTTTTCCGTCCCTTTTTCCAAAAGATTTCCATTGGAAAGCAAGATCGGATACTTCTCGGCATCGGCATGGACGGTCACGGTGTAGACCGCGAGATTGTCGGGCCGGTCGAGGAACCAGGTAATGCGCCGGAAGCCCTGTGCCTCGCATTGCGTCACGAAGCCGCTCTTGGCGGCGTACAGGCCCTCGAGCGCGGCGTTCTTCTGCGGCACGATGCGCGTCACCGTCTCCAGGGTGAAGGCATCGGGGACCTCAGAGATGGTGAGGGTATTCGCCGTTACTTGATGTGTTTTTTCTTTTTGATTTAAAAGCAACGAAAGCAACTGCAATTCCTCGCCATCCAGTACCAGCGCGGCATCCTTTTGCCCGGATGCGGGATTGCGGCGCACGGCGAGGCTCGCCTTGACGATCGCGTCGTCGGCGCGGATATCGACATCGAGCGTGACGCGTTCGATCAGGAACGCGGGCGGCGCGTAATCCTTGAGGTGGATGGTCCGGGCCTGGGCTTCGCGCATGGGCGGGCAATCATACCGCCACCAGATGGCAGGCAGCCGACCGGCCCGAGGCCGTCATGCGAAGTTGCGGTTCTTCCACGGCACAGCGCGCTTCGGCCAGCGGGCAGCGCGGATGGAAGCGACAGCCGCGCGGCGGGTTGAGCACGCTCGGCACTTCGCCCGCAATCACCTGCTGCGGGCGCGCCGCCTCGAGCACCGGGTCGGGAATCGGCACCGCCGCAAGCAGCGCCTTCGTATAGGGGTGCAAGGGGTCACGGTAGAGCTCGTCGCGGCTCGCGATCTCGACGATGCGGCCCAGGTACATGACCGCGATGCGCTGGCTGATGTGGCGCACCACCGAAAGATCGTGCGCGATGAACAGATACGTGAGGCCAAGCCGTTGCTGCAGGTCCATGAACAGGTTCACGACCTGCGCCTGGATCGAGACATCGAGCGCCGACACGGGTTCGTCGCACACCAGCAGGCTCGGATCGAGCGCGAGCGCGCGCGCGATGCCGATGCGCTGGCGCTGCCCGCCGGAAAATTCGTGCGGGTAGCGGTCGGCCATATCCGGCAGCAATCCGACCATTTCGAGCAATTCCGCGGTCCGTTTCGCGTATTGGGCCTTGTCTTGCGCCATCCCGTGTACCACCAACGGCTCGCCGACGATGTCGCGCACCTTCATGCGCGGGTTGAGCGAGCCGTAGGGGTCCTGGTACACCATCTGCATGCGCCGCCGGATCGGGCGCATGCGCGCCGCGTCGTGCCGCGTGATGTCTTCGCCCTCGAACACAATGCTTCCCGCGCTCGGGGCGAGCATGCGCAGCACCGCGAGCCCGGTGGTGGTCTTGCCGCAGCCGCTTTCGCCCACCAGGCCGAGGGTCTCGCCGCGCGCCAGTTCGAAGGAAACGCCGTCCACTGCCTTGACCGAGCCGATCTGCCTCTGCAGGAATACCCCGCGCGTGAGCGGAAAATGAATTTTAAGATCCGTGACGCGCAGGATCGGTTCAGACATTTGCGAAGCAGGCTTTGAAGTGGTCCTCGCCGGCCTGCTCGAGCGACGGGCGTTCGGTGCGGCAGCGGTCGAGCGCGTGTTTGCAGCGCGGTGCGAAGGCGCAGCCGGCGGGCAAATTGGCGAGGTCGGGCGGCTGGCCGTCGATCGGCACCAGGCGCTTGCTCGCGGCGTCGTCCAGGCGCGGCACCGAATCCATGAGGCCGCGCGTATAGGGATGGCGGGGGCGGGCGTACAACTCGCGTGCCCGCGCCATCTCGATGATGCGCCCGCCGTACATCACGGCCACCCGGTCCGCATAGCGGGCGACGACGC
>CAZTSJ010000346.1:0-2731 GCA_964616875.1 uncultured Bordetella sp.
CGATCGCCCACTCGCTTGCCTTGACGAGCGGCTGGTCGGCCCAGCGCAGGAAAGATTCTAGCGCTGCTTCTCCCTGTATCGCCTGCCCCAGCGCCCAGAAATGCAGCGGCAGGAACAGCGCGAGCGCAATGCCTGAGAGCCGGTGAACCAGAGCAAAGTTCCGTCCATATTCCCTCACACGAATACCCCCAGCACGGCCCGCATACCCATCCAACCGATCACTGCCGCAATTAGAACCAGAACCCAGTCCCGCGACGGACTGCGCCAGCCGAGCCATTCGCCGAGCACCGCGCGCAGGCCGATCGGCACGTGCACCACGATCGCCAGCACGAACAACGAATAAAACATGAACCAGGCGGCACTGCCCCGGGTGCGCCCGAGGATTTCCGCCGCCGTGAGGCCGCCGCGCACCGCGTAGATCATGGTTGCGAGGTGCACCAGCACGCAGGCGCCGAGCACCGCCGCGCTGGCGCGCTGTGCTACCCATAACAGCGTTTGCGTCCTGAAGTTCAAAGCGTTCCCCGCAGAACCGCGAGGGCGATCTCTCTTTTCAGGCCTGCAATCCCGGCGGTCGGGGAAATCTGCTTCGGGCAATGCTCGGTGCAGCTCATGTGCGTATGGCAGGAATGGCAACCGGCATCCCCCGCCACCGCACGCAGTCTTTCCATTTTTTTTGAATCTCTTTCATCCTTTACCAAAGTCCAAGCGCGATTCAATGCCGCCGGCCCGAGATAGTCCGGATTCCACGAGACCACGTCGCAGGAGCTGTAGCACACGCCGCAGCCGATGCATTCAATGCCGGCATCCACGGCAACGCGCCCGGGAGAATCCGGTTTTACTATCTGAAAATCCTCTTTCTTCGTAAGTGGCCCGGAAAAGTGCCCCTTCGCCTTCGCCCATTTGTCGAAGAACCCGCTCATGTCGGTCACGAGATCCCTGATCACCGGCAGATTGCGCAGCGGCGCGATTTCCATCCGGTCGTTCTCGACGACCTTGTCGACATGCGTCCGGCAAGTCCAGCGCGCGACGCCGTTCACCGTCATCGCGCAGGAGCCGCACATGCCGACGCGGCAAGCGAAGCGGTAGGCGAGCGTCGGGTCGAGCACGCGCTGGATGTGGGTGACGACATCCAGCACGGTCTGGCTCGCGTGGCGCGGAACTTCGAAGGATTGAAAGTCGCCTGTCGTACCGCCTCGCCAGACGCGGACATGCAGCGAGCTCACGCAGATTTTCCCAAGGACGAAAGCGTCAAGCGCTTTCGTACAGACGGGTCAGCACGAATTCCCGGTGGCCGAGCGCCTCGGCGGCGGTAAGCCGACCGTTGGCGGTGCGGAACATGCATTCGAGCAGCGCGTCGCCGGCCTGGTCGGGGCTCATTTCCCTGCGCAGCAGGCCCGAAACATCGACGTCGATATGCTCGCCCATCGTGCGCACGGTGCGTGGATTCGCCGACAGCTTGATTACCGGCAGGATCGGGTTACCGACAACGTTGCCCTGGCCGGTCGGGAAAAAATGCACCGCAAAACCCGCGGCGCCGAGCAGCGTCAGCATTTCCGCAGCAGCGGAGGACGAATCCATGAACCACAGCCCGGGGCCGGTCGGCGTTTCCGCCTTGTCAAGCACGCCGTCGACCACGCACTTGCGGCCGATCTTCTGGATGTTGCCAAGCGCCTTCTCCTCGATGGTGGTGAGGCCGCCCTCGATGTTGCCCTTGGTCGGCTGGGAATCCGACAGGTCGCTCGTCTTGTGCTTGTCGATGATCGCCTGGTAGCGGTCGAACATGAACTGGAACTTCTTGCGCACTTCGTCATTGCGACAACGCGCCGCCACCAGGTGCTCGCCGCCGGTGAGTTCGGTGGTCTCGCCGAAGCACAGCGTCACCTTGTGGGGATAGAGCTTGTCGAAGGCATTGCCGACGGTCGGGTTGGCGCCGCAGCCCGAGGTGGTATCAGATTCGCCGCACTTGGTGGACACCCACAGGTCCTTCAGCGGCCGCTCCTCGCGGCGCAGTTCGGAGGCCCACTGCACGTACTCCTTGGCGGCCTTGGAGGCGCGCATGATGGTGTCGTGGTCGCCGTGCTGCTCGATGCCGAAATAGGCCACGGGTTTCCCGGTCGCCTTGATGCCGTCGGCCACCTTCTTCGCCCAGCCGTCCTCGATGCAGATCACCACCACCGCGGCGACGTTCGGGTTGCAGCCGGTGCCGATCAGCGTGCGGAAGTGCAGGTCCAGGTCGGCGCCGAACTGCAGCCGCCCGTAGGGATGCGGAATGGCGATCGCGCCCTTGATGTTGTTCGCCACCGCCTCGGCGGCGGCGTTCGACAGGTCGTCCACCGGCAGGATCAGGACGTGGTTGCGCACGCCGATGCGCCCGTTCTCGCGCTTGAAGCCCCAGAAAGTCGATTTCGAAAGATCCATGTCCGTTCCTCTACCAGCGCTTGGTTTTCAGGTTCTGCACGTGCGTGTGCTCGCCGCGCGCAATCGGCGCGACCACCTTGCCGATGTCGACGCCGTACTTGATCACCGTGTCGCCGGGCTTGAAATCCTTCAGCGCGAGCTTGTGGCCGATCGGGATGTCGCTCTTCGCAGTCATCTTGATTTCCTTGTCGTCTTCCATGATCCAGCCGACCAGGTCCTGGCCCGCCTTCACGCCCTCGACCACGACCACGCCGACGCTGTCGCCTTCCTCATGCACCACGAAATGGATCATCTCTTACCTCGTCCGGGGTTA
>CAZTSJ010000347.1:0-36016 GCA_964616875.1 uncultured Bordetella sp.
CGCCATAGAACAGCGCCAGGCCGGGCAGGGTCATGAACAGAACCAGCACCGAAGCAGTGATCATCCACGCGGTGTTGGCGGGATCCAGTTTGGCCGGTTCGGCCGCCCCGGCGAGCGGCACACAGGCAAGCAGCAGCAGCAACGCAGAACCGCCGAACGGAAGCATTTTCATCGAGAAATTTCCCCCTGGGAAATGGCGCACCCCGCTACTTTACATCCTCGGAGTGAAAACCGAAGCTGCCGCGGGCGCGGTCCGCGAACCAGTGCTTGAGCGTCAGTCCCACGGTGCGAAAGGCGATGTCCTTCCACGGCACGCGCGCTTCCTCGAACAGGGCGACCTCCAGGCTCTCGACGCCGGGCTTGAATTCCAGATCCCGCAGGCGCGCGCGGTAGAAGACGTGGATCTGGTTCACGTAGGGCACCGAGATCATGCTGAACGCCGCCAGGAGTTCGATGCGCGCGCCGGCCTCCTCCAGCGTTTCGCGCATGGCGCCCTCGCCGGTGGTTTCGCCGTTCTCCATGAAACCGGCCGGCAGGGTCCAGTAACCGTAGCGCGGCTCGATCGCGCGCCGGCATAGCAGCACGCGTCCCTCCCACTCTGGCAGCGTGCCGACGACGAGCTTGGGATTCTGGTAGTGGACGCTGCCGCAGGCGTCGCACACATCGCGCGGCAGCGAGTCGCCGGGCGGCACTCGTTTGATCAGAGGCGCGGCGCAGTTAGGGCAGAATTTCATGATGCTTGGACATGCGTAAGCTTCGGTATCCTCAGGGAAAATAGGTTTGGATGGTAGACTGGTACGGGAAAATGAGCAAAGTCAGGTTGAGCGAATGGATGTGGCGTTTTCTCGCCGCGACGAAGTGAATCGCTACGACGAGTTGTACCGCAGTTGGCGCTGGGAGGTCCCGGAGCGCTACAACATCGCCCAGGCCTGCTGCGGCCGCTGGGCCGCCGACCGCTCGCGCTTCGCGCTGTACTGGGAAGACGAATCGGGCGCGACCGCGAAATACACCTTCTGGGACATCCAGCAGGAAGCGAACCGGCTCTCGAACGCGCTCGCCGCACTGGGCGTGAAGCGCGGCGACCGCGTCGCGCTCATCCTGCCGCAGCGGCCCGAGATGGCGATCGCCTACATGGCGATCTTCCAGATGGGCGCCATCGCGCTGCCCTTGTCGCACCTGTTCGGACCCGACGCGCTCGAGTACCGCATGGCGTTCGCCGGCGCCAGCGTGGCTTTCGTCGAACCGACTACCATCGCGAACCTGTGGGTGGTCAGGGACAAGCTCGCCGATCTGAAGCATGTAATCGGAGTGGGTGGAGCACGGGAATCTGGCGTTCATGCTTATGAAGCCTTAATTCAGAAAGCAAAAAGCGAATTCGAAAAAACAGACACAGCTGCAAATGACCCCGCACTGATTATCTACACCAGCGGCACGACGGGCCCGCCCAAGGGCGCGCTGCAGGGGCACCGGCTGCTCATCGGCAACTTGCCGGGTTTCGCTTATTCCCACGATTTTTTCCCGCAGCCCGGCGACATGTTCTGGTCGCCGGCGGACTGGGCCTGGGCGGGCGGACTGTTCGATGCGCTGCTGCCGAGCTGGAATTACGGCATCCCGATCCTCGGCTACCGCGGGCGCTTCGACGCGGAGAAGGCCTATTACCTGCTGGAGAAATACGGCATTCGTAATGCCTTTCTTTTTCCCACGGCATTGAAGCTGATGATGAAAGCCGTACCCAATCCAAAATCCCGCTTCAATCTCTCTTTACGATCGGTAATGAGCGCCGGCGAGTCGGTCGGCGTCACGGTGATCGAATGGGCGCGCGAGCAGCTCGGGGTCACCATCAACGAGATGTTCGGCCAGACCGAGATCAACTATGTGGTCGGCAACTGCCAGGCGGCGTGGCCGGTGAAGCCCGGCTCGATCGGCCGGCCGTATCCGGGCCACGAGGTCGCGGTGATCGACGCAGAGGGCGCTGAAGTTGCCCGCGGCGAGCTGGGAGAAATAGCGGTGAGGAAAAACAACGACCCGGTTTTCTTCCTCGAGTACTGGCAGAACGCGCCAGCGACGCGCGAAAAATTCATCGGCGAGTGGGGCTGCACCGGCGACCAGGGCCGCATGGATGAAGACGGCTACCTCTGGTACCAGGGGCGCACCGACGACGTCATCAAGGCCTCGGGCTACCGCATCGGTCCGGCGGAGATCGAATCCTGTCTCGTCAAGCATCCCGCGGTCGCCAACGCGGCCGTGATCGGCAAGCCCGACGCGACGCGCGGCCAGATCGTGAAGGCCTTCATCGTGCTGCAGCCGGGCCACGCGGCCTCCCAATCGCTCATCGACGAGATCCAGGACCACGTGCGCGGCCGGCTGGCGCCCTACGAGTATCCGCGCGAGATCGAGTTCATCGACGCGCTGCCGATGACCACCACGGGCAAGGTGCAGAGAAAAGAGCTGCGCAAGCGCGAGGAGGCGGCGCTCGCTGCCCGTGCCTGACGCGCATTCCTGGAAAACTGGCGTAACGCGTCTCGTGCTGCTCGGCGGTGGGCACGCGCATGCGCTGGTGCTCCTGCAGTTGCGGCGTTTCTTGCCGCAGGATCTCGAGGTAAAGCTCGTCACGCCGCACCCGGTGCACACGTACTCGGGCATGGTCCCCGGAGTGGTGGCCGGCCATTACCAAGTGGCCGATGCGCAGATCGATCTTGCGCGTCTCGCCGCAAGGGCCGGCGTGGAGCTGGTTCCCGGGTCGGTAAGCAGCTTCGATGCGGACGCCAAGTGCATCTGGCTGGAGGATGGCAGCAGCATTGCCTACGACATCGCATCGCTCAACACCGGATCGCTGCCCGCCACGCAGGTGCCCGGCAGCGCCGAGCACGCGCTCGGCATCAAGCCGTTCGAGACGTTCATGCGGCAATGGCAGGCGCGTGGCCTTGCGGCACGCCGCATCGCGGTGGTGGGCGCAGGGGCCGCGGGCACCGAAATGGCGATGGCGATCCGCTACCGGTTGCCGTCAGCGAAGCTGATCCTGTTTTCCGATCGGCCGATGTTTTCCGGCGCGCTCGCGGCGCGCCTGGCACGCGCGCTGGAGCGCTGCGGCGTCGAACTGCGATCCGACGCCGCGGTCACGGCACTCGAGCCCGGTCCGGTGGTGGTGACGCAGCGCGGGCGCGAGCCCTGCGACCTGGTGCTGTGGGCCGCGGGTGCGGCGGCGCAGCCCTGGCTGAAGCAGTCGGGCCTGCAGACCGACGCAGCAGGATTCGTGCTGGTGGATCCGGCGCTGCGCAGCTATTCGCATCCGGATGTCTTCGCGGCGGGCGACAGCGCGACGTTGCGCGACGTCCGCCACCCGAAATCCGGCGTCTATGCCGTGCGCCACGCCCCGGTGCTGGCCGCGAACCTCATCAACCTGTTGGCAGGCAGGCAGATGCAGGACTACGCGCCGCAATCGCGGCAGCTCGCCTTGATCAGTTGCGGCGGGAAATACGCCATCGCGAACCGCGGCGGCTGGTCGGCCGAAGGCGCATGGGTGTGGCGCTGGAAGGACTGGCTCGACCGGCGCTGGATCGCGCGCTTCAGGTAAGGAACCGGGGTCCAACTCCGGTTTTTATGCGGGCTTGCTAGCTACCAGGATCTTGCCGTCGGCCTCGATGGCGAGTTCGCCACGCTGGTTCTTCATTTCGCCGCTCATCACGACGATGCCGCCCTTGTGCTTGGGCTTGTCGAGCTTTGCCGTGACCGTCCATTGGGTCGTCAGCGTGTCGCCGGTGCGCACCGGCGCCTTGAAGCGGCAGGCATGCTCGAGGTAGGCAATGGCGGTGCCGGCGAAGAACATGCCCACTGGCGAGGCCGCGAGCGCGCTGCTGAAGGGCCCGTGCAGGATGCGGCCGCCGAACATCGATTTTTTCGCGAATTCCTCGTTCACGTGCAGCGGATTGAAGTCACCGAACATGCCCGAGCCGAGCACCAGGTGCGTCTCGGTCACTGTCAGGCTGTCACCGAAGCGCTCGCCCAGCTTCACTTCGTCGTACCACTTGCCGTGAAATACCATGGGTTTCTTGTCAGATGCCCGAGACAAGAAAATCGACCGCGCCAAGGATATCGACCGAACGGTCGGCAAGCGAAACGACCTTCTCGCCGAGCAGCTTCTTCGGTACCCCGGCCATGAGCGCGGTATCCATGACGAGATTGCGGTTGCCGATACGGAATCCCGGGTTCAGGCGAGTTGCCGCCGGACCGAATTCGGCCGCCGGAACAAGCGGCGCGACCAGCCGCGTGTCGAGCGCCGACAGCATGGTCGCCTGGAGTTCGAGGAGGTAGGGGACTTGGGCTCGGCTCGCCTTGTTAAGGTTTGCACGTACATCGAAGCGTGCCATCAGAAACTCCTGAGCTTGTCGCTCCAGACGCCATCGCGTTCGACGCGCGCGTTGAAGGCGTCTATCGCCTTGCGGTTCGCGGCGAGCCACGCCTCGGCCTCCGCCTCGCGCACAAGCTGCACCAGGCGATCCTCGAGAGTTCGCGAAAGATTGATCTTCAGAGTCCTCGCCTTGTCGAGCAGCTTCGCGTTAATGGTGAGATTTGCCGGTCGCTTGCCGGCGAGCGAGTCGCGTCCACCCATGATTGCCTCCCGCATATATTCTGTGGGTTCAGTATGCGCATAGGTTACGCGCATCCGCCTTCGCCGGCAAGTCGCCCGGCTGGGTTGCTGACGTATTTTCGTTTGCCGCCGTTCTATTCGATCACTTCGTCAGCACGCAGCAGCAGTTCCTGCGGAATGGCAAACTTGTGCATCCGTCGAAGTTGATTAATCGGCCGTCGTAACCGAGAATCTGGCGCCCCAGACACGAATCGAACGTGCGACCTGCCCCTTAGGAGGGGGCTGCTCTATCCACTGAGCTACCGGGGCGCGAGAGAGGATTTTACCCGCATGAGGAAGTTGCTTATTTCGATTCTGGCCTGCGCCGCGGCGCTCGTGAGCGCGCAGTCGCGGGCCTGGGACGACGGCACGGTGCCCTTCGTGGTGACGCCCGACGCGGTGGTGGAGCGCATGCTCTATCTTGCCCAGCCGAAGGCAGGCGAGCGGCTGGTGGATCTGGGCTCGGGTGACGGCCGCATCGTGATCGAGGCGGCGAAGCGCTTCGGTGCCAGGGGCCTCGGCGTGGACATCGATCCGCGGCTGGTGAACTTGGCGCGCGTCAGAGCAAGAGAGGCCGGCGTAGAGTTGCTGACCAGTTTCGAGATCCAGGACCTGTTCGAAACCGACCTGCGCGGCGTCAGCGTCGTGACGATGTACCTGCTGCCCGAAGTCAATCTGCAACTCCTGCCGCGCCTCGTCGCCCAGCTCAAACCGGGCGCGCGCATCGTTTCGCACGACTACGACCTGGGCCCCTGGCAGTTCGACGAAATGATCGAGCTCGCACTCGCCGAGAAGATGGCCGGCGCGCACGGCCGATCGCGCGTCTTCCTCTGGCTGGTGCCGGCCGATGCGCGCGGGCGCTGGATCACCGAGCTGCCGGAACTCGGCGGCCGCTGGCAGTTCGACATCGTGCAGAAATACCAGCTGCTGGAGGTGGACGCGCGCGCCGGTGGCGCGAACATGGTGGTGCGCGGCGCACGTTTGCGCGGCGAGGAGATCCGCCTCGCGATCACCGGTGTGATCGGCGGCAAGGGCTACAACAGCCTGTTCGCGGGTAAAGTGGCGGACGGCCGGATCGAGGGCAATCTGCGCATTTCCGACGGCGAAAATACCAAGACCATTCCCTGGAAGGCGACACGACAACCATGAGCTCTTCTCCAAAGCAGCTTCTTTCCATCACCGACAGCGTATTCCTGATGGTCGGCATGGTGATCGGCGTCGGCATCTTTAAAGCGCCCTCGATCGTCGCGGGCAACACCGCCAGCGGCGTCGAGTTCCTGCTCGCCTGGCTGCTCGGCGGCGTGGTGTCGCTGTGCGGCGCGCTGGTGTACGCCGAACTTTCCGCGCGGCACCCCGAGACCGGCGGCGAGTACGCGTTTCTCGCGCATGGCCTGGGCAGCGGCGCCGCGTTCCTCTTCGCGTGGTCGCGCATGACGGTCATTCAGACCGGAGCGATCGCGGCGGTTGCCTTCGTTTTCGGCGAGTACGCGAGCGAGATCCTGCGCCTTGGCGAGCACAGCGTCGCGATCTACGCGGCGCTGTCGGTCGGCGCGCTGACGCTGCTCAATCTCGCCGGCACGCTGCAATCGAAGACGTTGCAGAAGGTGATGGAAATCGCGCTCATCGCCGGCCTGCTGTTTCTCGCTGTTGCCGGCATGGTGGCCGGGGGCACGCCCGTACAGGCAAAGTCAGCCGCGGCCGCCGGCTCCGGCGGGGATTTCCTTTTTGCCATGATGTTCGTGTTTTTCACCTTCGGCGGCTGGAACGAAGCGGCCTACCTCGCTGGAGAAGTGCGCGAACCGCGCCGCAACATGCTCAAGATCCTGGTCGGCGGCATCGTCGCCGTCACGATTCTCTACCTGCTGGTGAACATCGGCTACCTGGTGGCGCTGGGGCAGGGCGGCATCGCGGGTTCGAAAGCAGTCGGTGCCGACGTGATGCGCCTGGTCGCAGGCGACAAGGGGGCAGTGGTCCTTGCGTTCATCGTCTGTGTATCAGCGTTGACCACCATCAACGCCGCGGTGTTCACCGGCGCGCGCACCAACTTTGCCATGGGGCGCGATTTCCCGCTCTTCGCGGGACTGGGCAACTGGCGCGAAAGCGGCAGCACGCCGGCCAACGCGCTCGTCCTGCAGGGCGCGATCGCGCTGGTCCTGATTGCGGCGGCGGCGTTAATGGCGAAGGATGGGTTCGATGCGATGGTCGCGTACACCGCGCCGGTGTTCTGGACTTTCTTCCTGTTGACGGGTGTGACGCTCTTCATTTTTCGATTTGAGAGCAAAACGGAAAGCGAGTTCAAGGTTCCGCTTTATCCGGTGATCCCGCTGATCTTCTGCACCATGTGCGGCTTCATGCTGTGGAAAGCGCTTGCCTACGTCTTCAATCCGCAATACGGCCCGAAGTTCGGCAACCTGGTGCTCGCGGGGCTGCTGGTGATGCTGGCCGGCATTCCTCTTTACTGGTTCGCGCGCAAGCGCAAGTGAACCGCCACGACGCCGGGACGCTCACGCGCTACAACGCCTGGGCCAACAGGGTGATCTACGACGCTGTCGCCGCCTTGCCCGAGGGCGAGGCGACCAAGCCGCGGCAGAGCCTGTTCAAGAACATCGTGCACATGCTCAACCACAATTACGTCATCGACCGCATCTTCCAGGCGCACCTGGACGGACGCGAACACGGCTACGCGGCGCGCAACACGTCCGACCATCCGCCCCTGGACGAGCTCTGGCGAGCGCAGCAGGAGATCGATGCCTGGTACATCGCGAAGTACGATGCGCTGAGCGATGCCGAGCTCAATGCCGTGCTGCGGTTCACGTTCGTGGGCGGCGGCGAGGGCGCCATGACGCGCGGCGAAATGCTGGTGCATGTCGTCAACCACACGTCGTACCACCGGGGTTTTGTCGGCCAGCTGTTCTACGAGGTTCCCGCGCGGCCGCCGACCACCGACCTGCCGGTCTATCTGCGCGACGTGCCGCACATGCCGCAAATGCCGCACAATCCGGCCTGATCGGCTCCTTTGTGACGCCAGCCGCGGCGCCATCGGCCTGGGTGCAGCGCTGGGCGCCGCTAATCACGCAGGGCACGGTGCTCGACCTGGCATGCGGCAGCGGCCGCCATGCGAAATTCTTCCTGAGCAGAAAGCTGAAAGTGGTGGCCGTGGATCGCGAGGCCCAGGTCATCCCCGGTGCGCGCTTCATACAGGCCGACCTGGAGGACGGCAGCCCCTGGCCCCTGCCGGGCGAGCGCTTCGAGGGGGTCGTGGTGACGAACTATCTGTACCGGCCCTTGATGAGAATTTTGAGTGGAAGCCTTAAAGAAGGAGGCGTACTTATTTATGAAACCTTCATGGTGGGGAACGAAAGGTTCGGCAAGCCCTCCAACCCCGCATTCCTCCTGCGGCCGGGGGAATTGCTCGAAGTATTCAAGGATTTGAGCGTCAAAGGCTTTGAAGAGGGTGAAGTAGCTGAGCCAAAACCCGCAATGATTCAAAGACTTTGCGCCGTGCGCGCGGGAAAGGGATAAAATCGGCGGTTAACCGAAGTGGATGGAGCAGCGCACATGATTACAGGCAGCCTGGTCGCGATCGTCACCCCGATGCTGGAGGATGGCAGGCTCGACCTTGCCCGCTTCAAGAGCCTGATCGACTGGCATATCGCCGAGGGCACCGACGGCATCGTCGTCGTGGGCACCACGGGCGAGTCGCCGACGGTGGATTTTGACGAGCACAAGGAACTGATCCGGGTCGCGGTCGAGCACGCCAAGGGCCGCATCCCGGTCATCGCCGGCACCGGCGCCAATTCCACCGCCGAGGCGATCGAACTGAGCGGGTCGGCGAAGAAAAACGGCGCCACCGCGAGCCTGTCGGTGGTGCCCTATTACAACAAGCCGACGCAGGAAGGTCTCTACCAGCATTTCCGCAAGATCGCGGAAACGGTGGACCTGCCGATGTTCCTCTACAACGTGCCGGTGCGGACCATCACCGACCTGCAGAACGACACGGTGCTGCGCCTCTCGCAGGTGCCCGGCATCATCGGCATCAAGGACGCGACCGCGAACATGGAACGCTGCACCGACCTGATCAAGCGCGCGCCGCGCAATTTCGCGATTTATTCCGGCGAAGACTCGGGCGCGCTGGCGCTGATGCTGCTCGGCGGCCACGGCGTCATCTCGGTGACCGCGAACGTGGCGCCGCGGACGATGCATGAGATGTGCGCCGCGGCGCTGGTCGGCGACCTCAAGAAGGCGCGCGAACTCAATCAGAGGCTCCTCGGCCTGCACCAGAAGCTGTTCATCGAGACCAGCCCGGCGCCGGTGAAATGGGCGATGGCGCAGATGGGGCTGATCGAGCCGGGCCTGCGCCTCCCGCTGGTGCCGCTCTCGGAACGCTGCTACGACGCGGTGCGCGAAGCGATGGCCGAAGCCGGCGTCGCACTGCCGCTGCGCATGGTGGAGAAGCGGGCTTGAGCGGAAGTCGCGCCGCCCTGGCGCACGCGTTACTCGCTGTCGCGGTTGGGATTTCGCTGGGCGCATGCAGCACCGCGACCGGCCTGCTCGATGGCAACAAAGTCGACTACAAATCGGCCGGGCAGCTGCCGACTCTCGAGATTCCGCCCGATCTCACCACGCCGGCGCGCGATAACCGCTATGTGGTGCCCGACACCGGCAAGAGTTCGGCGACCTTGTCCGGGTACCAGGCCGACCGCGCGCAGCAGGCGAAGACCGGCAGCATCAACTCCAGCGTGCTGCCCTCGATCGAGCGCATGCGCGTCGATCGCTCCGGCAGCCAGCGCTGGCTGGTGGTCGCCGAGCCGCCCGAGAAACTCTGGCCGCTAGTGCGGGATTTCTGGCAGGAGAACGGTTTCCTGATCGCGATCAACATCCCCGAAGCCGGCGTCATGGAGACCGACTGGGCCGAGAACCGGGCCAAGATTCCGCAGGACTTCCTCCGTACCATGCTCGGCAAACTGATCGAGCAGATCTACTCGACCGCCGAGCGCGACAAGTTCCGCACGCGCCTGGAGCGCAATGACGAGGGCGGCAGCGAGATTTACGTCAGCCACCGCGGCATGGTCGAGGTGGCCACCGCGGACAGGGAGAGGATGCGGACCATGTGGACGCCGCGCGCGCCCGATCCGGAGCTCGAGGCCGAGTTCCTGCGCCGGCTCATGGTGCGCCTCGGCACGCAGGAGGAAAAGGCCAAGCAGCTGGTGGCGACCAGCGCACAGACGCCCGCGCGCGCCGCGGTGCAGGCGGGCATCGGTGGATTCGAGACGCTGGAAGTGTTCGAACCGTTCGACCGCGCCTGGCGGCGCATCGGCCTCGCGCTCGACCGGGTCGGCTTCACGGTCGAGGACCGCGACCGCCAGAAGGGCCAGTACTTCGTGCGCTACGCCGACACCGACGCCATGGACATGGCGAAGAAGGACGACGACAAGGGCATTCTCGCCAAGCTGCAGTTCTGGAAATCGAACGATCCCACCGTTAAAGCCGAGCAGTACCGGGTGCACGTGCGCCAGTTCGCCGGCAAGTGCGTGGTGCAGATCCTGACCAAGGAAGGCACCCAGGCCAATACCCAGACGACGCGACGCATCGTGGCCTTGCTACACGAGCAGCTTCGTTGAAGCTGCGTGCCACGAGCAGTTGAGGTGACGCTGCGGTTTGCTGCCCTCGGCAGCGGCTCGAAAGGAAACTGTCTGGTCGCGGAGGTGGGCAGCACCCGGGTGCTGCTCGATTGCGGCCTTTCGCCACGCGAAACTGAGCGGCGCCTGGCGCGCATCGGCCTCGCGCCCGCGGACATCAGCGGCATCCTGGTCACCCACGAGCACGACGATCACGCCGGACAGGCCTATCCTTTCGCCGCGCAGCACGGGATCACGGTCTGGCTTACTCACGGTACGCAGACCGCCCTGGCCGAGTCGGGGAAGGTCGCAGGCGGTGTGCAGACGCAGTCCATCCGCGGACGCGATGCCTTCGCCATCGGGGATGTGCAAGTCCAGCCGTACACCGTGCCGCACGACGCGCGCGAGCCGGTGCAGTTCGTGCTTTCCGACGGCGCCTTCCGCCTCGGGGTGCTGACCGACATCGGCGCTTCCACCGCGCACGTGGAGGCGACGCTCTCGGGCTGCGACGCGCTGGTGCTGGAGACCAACCACGATGCCGACATGATCTGGGGCGGCGACTACCCGAAATGGCTGAAGGAGCGCATCACCGGGCCCTTCGGCCACCTGTCGAACGGGCAGGCGGAGCAGCTGCTCGGCGCGCTCGACCGGTCGAAGCTGAAGCATGTGTTCGCCGCTCACCTGTCGCAGCGCAACAACCGGCCGGAGCTGGCGCGCGAGGCGCTGGCGCGGGCAATGGGCTGCACGGCGGACTGGATCGGACTTTCGACCCAGGAAGACGGCTTCGCCTGGCGGGAGCTACGCTGATGTCACGAACAAACCCGCTTCTCGCAGGACGGCGAGGTAGTGATCGCGCTTCGCCGTATCCTGAAAAGGCTGCGTCGACGTCAAGCGTTCGGACGACAAGTCGGGCTCGTTACTGAGGATCTCTCGCGCTGCTGAGCGCGCCGCGTCGCTGCGCCCCAGGCTCTGCAGCGCCGCGACGCGCAGCACCTTCGCGAGTACCAGGCCGGGCGAGGCATTCAGAACGCGATCGAGGGTCGCGAGAGCCTGTTCGGTGCGACCGCCGAAATACTCGGCTGCCGCGGTGACATACAGATACCAACCCGGAAAGATCGGATTGAGCGTGATCGCCTCTTGCGCATGGGTGATCGCGGGTCCAGGTTTCCCTGAGTACAGCTCCATGTAAGCGAGTCCCGCGCGAGGTCCGGAGCACATCGGCCTGATGTCGAGCGCCTGGCGCCCTTCGTCGAGCGCCTCCTCATGCAGCCCATTGAATAGAGCGACGAACCCTTTGTAATAATGTCCGCCCGCGCTCGCCGCATCGAGTTCGAGCGCTCGCTTTGCCAGCCGCTCCGCGTCCGCGAGCGAGGCTCGAACATCGCGACTCCAACCAAACATGACCTCCTGTACGTGGGTACCGGCGGCGCTCGCGTGGATCTGGGCCGATTCTGGCTCCAGCCGGATCGCCTCGAGGAAATATTCGCGCGCTCGGCGTACGTTCGTCGGCGAAGGCTGGAACCAAGCCTCTTGTCCGCGGAAGAACGCTTCGCGCGCCGCAGTGGATATGACCGCCTTGCGCCAAACTTTCGCCTCCTCGCCACCTGCCAGCTTCACGTCGAGCGCGGTGACGATGTACTCCGCGATCTCGTCGCCCATGAGAAACGCGTCACCCGCATCGTAGTCATAGCGATTGGCCCAGATATGCGTTCCGGTGTCCACTTCGATCAACTGGGCGTTCACCCGCACATGCTCTCCCGACTTCCGTATGCTGCCCTCGAGCACGTAGCGCACGCCCAGCTCGCGCCCGATTCGGCGAAGATCGGTTTGCTTGCCCTTGTACGCAAACGACGATTGCCGGCCAACGACTGCAAGCCCGCTGATCTTGGAAAGATCAGTGATGATGTCCTCGGCTATCCCGTCGCAGAAATACTCCTGCTGCGGATCGCCGCTCATATTGTCGAACGCAAGCACGGCGATCGTGGGTTTACCCGCTGTGAACGAACCTGCCGACTGCGCGCTCGTCGAGCGAGCCGGTTCATGCGGGCGCAACGCATATGCTCGGACTGGCTCGGTAATGTTTTTAACTGTTTGCGTTCCCAGATCGTCGAAATCGGCGCCGACTTTTCCTTTCACCGCAGTGCGGATCGATTCCGAGATCGCGATTCCGCCCGGTTCCGCAAGGCCCTCCAAGCGCGCGGCGATGTTGACGCCATCCCCATACACGGTGCCGTCCGCCTTCTCGATGATCTCGCCGAGGTGCACGCCTATCCGGAATCGCATGCGCCGCTCGTTCGGCACATCGTTCAAGGCCGCGGCAAGTTCGTTCTGAATCGCCAGTGCCGCTGTCACCGCTCCCGTCGCTAGCTCGAACACGGAAAGCACCGAGTCCCCGGCCATGTCGATGACCCGGCCCCGGTTGGACTCGATCTGCGCCCGAAATACGGCGCGCGCAGCATCGAGCGCTGCCACCGTTGCAGCTTCGTCGGCGGCCATCAGGCGCGAGTAACCTGTCGCATCTGCGGCGAAAATTGCCACCAATCGCGTTCGTTGGTCGGTGTCGCTCACCTGCGCAAGCCTCACTCCGAGTCACTTGGACGGTGCATATTACGCCCGACCACGCGTTACAAGCCTACAGTGGTGCTCGCGACTCCCGGATAGGACGCCGACCAGATCTCCTGGAAGCGCGAGCGCATCCCCAGCGCCTCGGTCTCGTCGTGCAAGCCCATGGCGCCGCGGAAAGCCTCGGCAATCGGCCGGCGCAGGTAGTGCTGCGCATCGAGCACCAGGAACGCGTCCTGCAGGTTGCGGATCTCCTCGTGCGTGCGGTTGATCTGGATGGCATGCGTGAAGAGCTTCAACAGCCCCATCATGCGCGGGCACATCCGGGTCAGGTACTCGGTGTCGTGCACCACGATGTAGATCCTGCGGGTGCGGCTGCCGCGCAGGAAATTCTCGAGTTGCGCGATGCGCGCGGGGGAGTTGAGCCGCAGCGCCTTGAGGTCGGAGTCGAACAGGCGCAATTCCCGCCCCGGCTGCTCGAGGAAGCGGTCGAGCGCGGCGTGAAACTCGCCCTCGTTCTCGAAACGCTGGTACTCCGATTTCGGCTTTTCTTCGCTCACGGCTTCGCTTCCAGCAGCAGGAACCCTGCACGGTGCCATTGCAAGATTAGCCGCTCGAGTCCCGCGCGGGCAAGTACCCGGCCCGATGCGCGCCGGTGGTCGGCGAGCGCGGCGAGCGCCCGGCGCTGGGCGGGACGCAACGGCCCCAGCACTTCGCCGTTGATGAAGAACCGGCTGCGCAGGTATTGCATTTGCGTCTTGGGGTGCAGGTTTACCGTCTTGTCTGCCATTTTCCCCGGGATATTCCGCTTTGAGGAAAAGACGACATTCGGCTTCGGCGTGCTGAGGTAGCGGCCGAGGAATTCCTCCACGTCGCCGCGGCGCCAGCGGATGCGCCCGAGTTGCTGCGCCGCGAAGGCAAGCATGTCGCGGCCGATCTGGGCCGGCCGCAGGGTGGCGCGCAGGCGCGGATCGCGGTAGCCGGCGTCCGGCAGGCCGCGCTCGTGCAGGTGGTCGAGAAAGGCCGCCGCGAGTTCGGCTCCGCGCGGCGCCCGGAAGCCGACCGAACAGGTGAAGCAGGCGTCGAGCGCGATTCCATCGTGACCCCAGCCCGGCGGCAGGTAAAGCATGTCGCCCGGTTCGAGCAGCAATTCATGCTCGGCGCGGAATCCGGCAATCAGCTTGAGCGGCGCGCCGGGCACCAGGTCGAATTTGCGCGGCCGGGCAATGCGCCACAGCCTGCGGCCCTGGCCCTGGACGAGGAACACGTCGTACGAGTCGGCATGCGGCCCGACGCCACCGCCGGGAGCCGCGTAGCTCACCATCACGTCGTCCAGCCTCGCCTGCGGCACGAACGAGAAGCGGCGCAGCAGCCGCTCGGCCGCGGCGTCGTGGTGATTGACGCCGTTGACGAGTAGCGTCCAGTCCTTCGCGCCCGCGCGCGCAAGACCTAAACGCGAAAGTGGACCGTGGGTTACCTGCCAGCGGTTCCTGACTCGCGTCACCAAACGGGATTCAACGTCGTTGCGCGCGGCGAGCGCATACAAGGCGCGCCTCGTTATCGCGCCTTTGAATCCGGGCAGCGCGCCGCGGACGAGGAGCGGCCGTTTCTGCCAATGGCGGCGCAGGAAAAGCTGCGCTGACATCCCCCCCGGCAGTGCTTTCATCATCGCTCGATTATATCGGCGCGTTTTCGCCTATCATTGGCGTTCGAGGGGGGAACGGCGATGGTGGTGGATGTCCTGTCCTACGGCATCGGCACGCTGGTCGGCTTCGCGCTGATCATCGCGTTTGTATTCGTTTTCATATCGGACATCACGCAGAAGAAACACGGCGTACTGCGCAACTACCCGGTCATCGGCCGGCTGCGTTACTTCTTCGAGGAGCTGGGCGAGTACTTCCGCCAGTACTTTTTCGCCGGCGACCGCGACGAGATGCCCTTCAACCGCTCGACGCGCGGCTGGGTGTACCGCCTGGCGAAGAACGAGGGCGGCGTGATCGGCTTCGGCTCGACCTATGACCTGCACCAGTCCGGCGCGCTGATTTTCGTCAACCATCCGTTCCCGGTGCTTGAAGAAGAACGCCTGCCGACGCCTTCGCTCACGCTGGGCGAGGGTTATGCGAAGACCCCGTTCGAAGCGCGCTCCATCGTCAACATCAGCGGCATGAGCTTCGGCGCCATCTCGGCGCCCGCTGTGCGCTCGCTTTCACGCGGCGCCGCGGTGGCCGGCTGCTGGATGGATACGGGCGAGGGCGGGCTGTCGCCCTATCACCTGGAAGGCGGCGGCGACATCATCATGCAGATCGGCACCGCCAAGTACGGCCTGCGCGATGGGCAGGGCAACCTCAACCCCGATCGCCTGGTCGAGCTCTCTAAAGTGGTGAAGGCGTTCGAGATCAAGCTCTCACAGGGCGCGAAACCGGGCAAGGGCGGCGTTTTGCCGGGGAAGAAGGTCACCGCCGAGATCGCGCAGATCCGCGGCATCCCGGCAGGGCGCGATTCGATCAGCCCGAACCGGCACCGCGACATCTCCAACATGAACGACTTGCTGGACAAGATCGCCTACATCCGCGACCTCACCGGCCGGCCGGTCGGCGTGAAGACGGCGATCGGCGGCTGGCGCTTCATGAACGAGCTGGCCGAGGCGGTGCATCGCCGCGGCCTGGAGTTCGCGCCCGATTTTCTCGCCATCGACGGCGGCGAGGGCGGTTCGGGCGCCGCGCCGCAGGCGCTTGCCGACCACCTGGGCCTGTCGATCGACGAGGCGCTGCCGCGGGTGGTGGATTCGCTCATCGAATCGGGCCTCAGGCAGCGCATTCGCATCATCGCCGCGGGCAAGATCGTCACCTCGGCGCGCGCCGCCTGGGCGCTCGCGGCCGGCGCCGATTTCATC
The DNA here is from genome assembly GCA_964616875.1 of uncultured Bordetella sp. GTDB lineage: Bacteria > Pseudomonadota > Gammaproteobacteria > Burkholderiales > SG8-39 > RBG-16-66-20. The sequence continues at coordinate 15,701 of CAZTSJ010000347.1, forward strand.
AACACCGCGCGCGGCTTCATGTTTTCCCTGGGCTGCATCCAGGCGCTGCGCTGCCACCAGAACACCTGTCCGACCGGGGTCACGACGCACAACAAGCGCCTGCAGCGCGCCCTGGTGGTCGAGGAGAAGTACCTGCGCGTCGCGAACTACTGCAACGGCATCAACCGCGAGATCGACATGATCGCCCACTCCTGCGGCGTGCGGCACGCGCGCGAACTCAGGCGCGAGCACGTGCGCATCGTGCAGGCCAACCAGCAGTCGATCGCCTTCAACATGCTCTATCCGTACCCCGAACTCAAGGCGAAGGTTCGCGCGGCTTGAGTTTCAGACGCCGTATCGGCGTCTCGATGAAACCAACACGACTGCACTACTTTTATGCTTATAAGTTGCCGGCCTGGCTTTGGATAATTCTCGTCCCGCTACTCTGCGTTGCTCTCATGGCAAGCGCGCTCGGCCCTCCGTCGTCACTTTCACCACTTGGGTCCGATGGCAAGAGCTACCTCTTTCTCCTCGGGCTTGCGTGGCTTCTCGGATGTGCGGGTGGTTCCCTCGTGGGGACGTTCATCCTGGGCCCCATCCAATTTCATCGTGCGCAACTAAACGGCGCGCCATATCAGCCCGGTGATCTGGTCGAGATTCTCGTCGGCCCCAATCGCGGCCGCATCGTGCGCGTGCAGGAGTCATTGGACGGGCGGGGCACAGTCAAGGTGGATCTCGGAGAGCAGACGAGTCCGATCGGAAAAAGTATTTTCTGGTCCGGGGAGTACTTCGAGGAAACCCAGCTCTTGAAGGTTGGTGACGCCGAACAGCCGCTTGCAGGGGACGCGCCGCAAGCGGCGCGTCCCTGAAGCGAGACGTTAGGCGGCTCAGTGTGGAATTCAGATCTCACGTCTTGCTCCTTGTGCAGGCTGTTGTCGTTTGGGCGGCGTTTTGGCTTGCCGGGTTGCCCAGCTATTACCAGCAGTACTCGGCGCTGGCGCTCGGAGTAGGTTGCACGTTGCTGTCCGTGGTCATTTCTCTTGCTGCCCTCTTTGTTCTTTCGCGCGGGCGCGAGGAAACCAGGATGTCGCGCGCGATTTGGATTTCGTTCTACTACACGGTACCCTTTGCGCTGCTCGACACGCTCTACTGCGGTCTCTACCTTGGTGGCGGCGCCTCTTACCTTTACAAATTTTGGTACCTCACCGTGTTCTACTTCACCCCGTGGCTCACATTTCCGCCCACGGCCCTGCTGTTGCGGCGCCGTGCAGCCGGGCTCAAACAATAGGTTTCTCCGGAAACAATGACCTTTCAATACCTGGGTGTCGAAGAGGCGATGAAGCGCGGCGGGTTGCGCATGGTGGTTGTCGGCGGGGTGCCGAGCCCGTGGGGCGAAGCGGCCAAGGGGATTCTGCACATCAAGGGTATCGAATGGGTCGCCGTACGCCTGGTCTATGACAGCGAGCCCCTGAAGAACTGGGCGGGTGAGCGCAGCGGCCCGGTGGCGGTGTACGAACAGGAGCCACCCCGCAGCGGATGGATCGAGATTCTGCAGCTCGCTGAACGTCTGGTACCTAAACCTGCGTTGCTACCAGCGGACCCGGCCGAGCGCGACCTGGCATTGGGACTCTCCCACGAGATATGCGGCGAAGCGGGCCTGGCTTGGTCGCGCCGCCTGCAATTGATTCACACCGGTCTGCAGAATGCCGGCGGCTTCCCCGAACGCGTGGCGAAGTACCTGGGCAAGAAATATGGCTACATCCCTGAGATGGGCGCGGACTCCAGCATGCGCGTGGCGGAGCTGGTCGGCATGCTGGTTGCGCGCCTGAAGGCGCAGCGTGCGGCGGGGAGCCGCTACTACGTGGGCGACTCGCTGACTGCCGTGGATATCTACAGCGCGACCGTGACCGCGATGTTTAGTGCGCTACCGCCCGATCAGTGCGAGATGGACGCTGCCATGCGAGCGGCGTTCGAGGTGCGCGATGCGCAGACCGAGGCGGCGCTGGATCCGATTCTGTTCGAGCACCGCGACATGGTGTACGCGCGGCATCTGGAATTGCCGCTCTCGCTTTAGCTCGGCGGGGGCAGCACGCTGCCCTTGGAAAGCACGTGGTGCTCGACCGTGTGCATGACGACGTCGGCGGCCACCTTGAGCGCACCGAACAGCACGAAGGCCCAGGCACCGCCGAACAACGCACCGCCGAGCAGGATGGTGAGGTGCATGGGGAAGATGCGCGCGTAAGGCAGGAACATCAGCGTGCCGAGGTTGGGCTTGCCGGCGGCGTCCCTGCGGATGTTCTGCCTCACCGAATAGCCGTGATTCACCGCGAACACCAGCGCGCACAGGAAGTAGCCCAAGGCCGGCCCGCCCGGTTCCGCATCGTTCGCATCGAAGGTGATGAACAGCAGGTAGATGAAATGAAAGAAGCCGTAGTGCAGCACGAAGAACCCGGCGACCATCACCTTGCTGCCCGGGTCCTCCGCGACCGGCTGATCGTTTATCTTGAGGTTCTCGGTGGAAAAGCGCTTGAGGCTCAGGATGCGGATGGCGGAACTGATGCCTATGATCACGCTCTGCATCCAGTACACCAGCATCAACTCGCGCAGGCTCATGCGCAGGTACCAGGCGATGAGGAGCGCCAGCAGGTTGGCGGCAATGAGCGCGTAGACCGACTGGTCTCCTTGTGCCTCGACTGCCAGCTCGCGCCCGCCCGCCGCGAGACGGGCGCCTAACTGCGTCGCGCCGGGCCGGTATTTGAGATAGACGATCTGGCAGCTCGGGCACTGCCAGCCGGGATTCGTGTCAGCGGCCGTGCGGACATGGCCGCACTTGGGGCAGGGCTTGCCCTGCAGGTACGCCGCGTCGCTCAGTTCCCCGCCAGCCATTGGTTCCAGATGCGCCGAGCGGGGTCGATCAGCTCGCTCGCAGTCAGCCCCACGATTGTTCCCGATCGGGAACATTCGTCGGCGGCGCAGCCGTGCAGGTGCGTACCCAGAACCAGCGCGGTCTCGCCGCTGTACTTCTGCGCGAGCAGGGCGCCGAGGATTCCGGCGAGCACGTCGCCCATGCCGGCCGAGGCCATGCCGGGATTGCCCGAGGTATTGATGAACCAGTGTCCGTCGCGCGCCACGATGATGCTGCCGTTGCCCTTGAGGAGCACGTGCGCGTTCAAGTTGGTCGAGAGTGCGCGCGCCGCTTTCAGACGGTCTGCTTGCACCAGGGCGGTGCTTTCGGCGAGCAAGCGTGCCGCTTCGGCCGGATGCGGCGTGAGCAGCGTCTCGGCGCTGCGGCGCGCGCAGGCTTTGCGCAGGTCTTCGTTTTCCGCAATCAGGTTGAGCGCGTCCGCGTCGATGACGCAGGGAATGTCGCTCGCAAGCACCGCGCCGAGCAGCGTCTCGGCGCGCTCGCCCTGGCCCAGGCCTGGTCCGATGACGATGGCGTCGAGGTCGAGGCCGAGCACGTCGTCGGGATGGCGCAGCATCAGCTCCAGAGCGCCCGCATCGAGCGATTGCTCCTCAAGCAGGCCGGCATAGACGCGGCCGGCGCCCAGTTTCAGCGCCGCGCGTCCCGCGAGCAGTACCGCGCCGGTCATCCCCGAGGCGCCGCCGATCACCGCGAGGGAACCTGCCATGCCTTTGTGGAAATTCCTCGGGCGGGATTTGAGAATGTTCGCAAACAGCTCCGGCGCGGCAACCCAGCCGTGATCCAGCTCCAGCTTGGGTTTGTCCAGGGAGAGGTCGGCGACGGAAATCTGGCCGCACTGATCCGGCCCGTCGAGCGTCAGCAGGCCGGGCTTCAGGCCGATGAAGCTGATGGTGTGGGTCGCGCGCACCGCGCAGCCGAGTATTTGTCCGGTGTCGCAACTCAGGCCGCTCGGAATATCCAGCGCCAGCACCGGGCAGGCCTGCGCGTTTGCGTAGGCGACCAGTTTCGCGTACGCGCCTTCGATCGGGCGCGCGAGCCCGATGCCGAACAGGCCGTCGACGACGAGATTCCAGCGGGTATTGAGGGGGATTTGTTCGAAGCTTGTTACGAGGGAAACCCGGAAAAACTTTTCCTGCAAGAGCCGTGCAACAATTCTCGCGTCGCCGCCATTGTTGCCGGGACCGGCGAGCACCAGGACGTCCTTGCCCGTGTCAGGCAGCAACGTGGCGGCGAGCTCCGCCGCCGCCACGCCCGCACGCTGCATGAGCGGAGGCATGGCGCCTGCCGCTTCCTTCTCGATGCGGCGTATGTGCTCGGCGAGGTAGATGCGTTGCGACATGTCAGCGCAAAAAGTCGTATTTTCCGCCCTTTTCCAGCGCGCGCAGGTACGCGGGCCGCGCATGGATCGTCTTCAGGAACGCCCAGAGCCTGGGCCGGGTCTCGTTCAAGCCGGCACGCACGGATGCCGCCTCCAGGGGGAAACTCATCTGGACATCCGCGGCGGTGAATTCGGTCCCCGCAAACCACGCGCTCTTGCCCATTTCGGCTTCGAGAAAATTCAGGATGCGTTCAATATTCGGTAGCACGATCCAGTTCTTCGCCCGCTGCGCGATGCTGCGCGCGACCGGGCGGATGAAAAACGGCATCGGCCCGCTCTCGATGCGATCGAACACGAGCTTGAGCAGGAGTGGCGACATGGCCGAACCTTCGGCGAAGTGCAGCCAGTAGGTATAGCGAAGATGCTCCGGGGTATTCGCTTTCGGAATGAGAATTCCATTTCCGTAATGAGAAGCAAGATAATCCACAATCGCTCCCGATTCGGCGATGGTGAGCTCGCCGTCGCTGATCACGGGCGACTTGCCCAGTGGATGCACCGCGCGCAGCTCCGGTGGCGCGAGCATGGTCTTGGCATCGCGCTGGTAGCGCTTGATCTCGTAGGGCAGCCCCAGCTCTTCCAGCAGCCACAGAATGCGCTGCGAGCGCGAATTGTTGAGGTGATGGACGACGATCATGACGTCATTTCTTGGCAACTCCCATTACCGTGTCCGGCAGCCAGGTGACGATCTGCGGGAATACGGTGACGATGCCGATGCACACCACCAGCATGGCGAAAAAGGGAATCGCGGCGCGCGCGATCTCGTTGCTGTCCTTGCCGGTCATGTTCTGCAGCACGAACAGGTTGAAGCCGACCGGCGGGGTGACCTCGGCGATTTCCACCAGCAGCACGATGAAGATGCCGAACCAGATGAGGTCGAAGCCCGCTTTCTGCACCATCGGCAGCACCACAGCGGCGGTGAGCACGATCATCGAAATGCCGTCGAGCGCCGTGCCGAGCACGATATAGATGAGGGTCAGCACCGTGATCAGCATGTAAGGCGACAACCCCAGGCCGTGGACCCATTCTGCAAGTGCGCGCGGAATCCCGGTGTAGGCCATGGTCATGGAGAGGAACTTGGCGCCCGCGAGGATGAACATGATCATGCACGACACACGCGTGGTGCCCATCAGGCTGTCGCGGAAGCTCGTCCAGCTGAGCGATCCGCCCCACCAGGCAAGCCCGAGCGAGCCCAGCACGCCGTAGGCCGCGCATTCGGTCGCCGTGGCCCAGCCCTTCACCAGCACGACGACGATGAAGATGATCAGCGCCATGCACGGAAACAATTGCCCGGAGGCGCGGATCTTCTGCATGAACGTGGTTGGCGCGTCTGGCGGAGGAGTGCGCCCCGGATTGCGGATCGACCACCAGGCGATGTAGCCCGAAAACAGCACCATCAGCAAAGCGCCGGGAATGAAGCCGGCGAGGAAGATGCGGATGATCGAGGCCTCCGCGGCGACCGCGTACACCACCATCGTGATGGAAGGCGGAATCAGGATGCCGAGCGTGCCCGCGGTGGCGAGCGCGCCGAGCGCGAGCTGCTCGTCGTAGCCGCGTTTCTTGAGTTCGGGCAGGGCGACCTTGGCGATGGTGGCGCAGGTTGCCGCCGAGGAGCCCGACACCGAGCCGAAGATGCCGCAGCCGAGGATGGTGGTGTGCATCAACCGCCCCGGGACCTTGTTGAGCCAGGGCGCGAGGCCGTTGAACATCTCCTCCGAAAGCCTGGTGCGGAACAGGATCTCGCCCATCCAGATGAACAGCGGCAGCGCGGCCAGTTCCCAGGAGGCATTCGCGCTCCAGAACGCGGTGAACAGGTTCTTCGCGATGACAGGGGCGGGCAGCGCCGTGAAGGCGAGCATGCCGACGCCGCCGACGATCGCGAGCGTCATGCCGATCCACACGCCGGCCGCGAGCAGCACCAGCATGAGAACCAGCAGCAGGGCGCCGATTTCGATCAGCGACATGCCGACGCGCGAATTCTCAAAGGTCCTCGGTGAAATCGCCGCGCGCGTGCCGCTCTTCGACGGCGAGCACGTAGGCAGGCTTCTGGCCGCGCAGGACCGTGACCAGTTCGTCGAGCGCCGCGACGAACAGCAGCGCGGCGCCCAGCACGAAGCTCGATTGCGGGATCCACAGCGGCAGCGCGATCAGGCCGCTGGGCATGTCCATGAACTGCCAGCTGTCGTAGACGAAGCGCCCCGCGGCCCAGGCGAGCGCGCCGAGAAACACGGTGGCGATTGCAAGGCAGGCGGTCTCGAAGACGCGCCTTTTCTGCGTTCCGAGTCGCTCCAGCAGCAGCACCACGCGCACGAAATCGCCGTGCTTGAAGGTGTGCGCCATGGCGAGGAACGCCGCCGCGGCGCACATCCACGACACGACGTCGTCGGTGCCACCGGTCTTGAAGCCGGCCTCGCGCAGCAGGCTCGAGCCGACCATCACCGCGAAGATGGCGAAAATGAAAAACGCCGCGAGGTACCCCGCGGCGTCGTAGAGCAGATCGAGCGCCCTGCGCATGCCCGCAGCGCTACATTTTCCGGAACGCGTCAATCACCTGCTGGCCTTCGGCGCCGGCCTTCTTCGCCCAGTCGCCAATCATGACGTCACCGACCTTCTTCATGTCCGCCTTCAGCTGCGCGCTGGGTGGATAGATCGTCATGCCCTGTTTCTTGAGCTCGTCGATGTACCAGTTGGTCTTCTCTTCGGAGATTTTCCAGCCGCGCGGCTCGGCGGCCGCGGCGGCCTTCATTACGGCGTCCTGCGTCGCCTTGTCGAGCGCGGCGAAGGCCTGCTTGTTCATGATGATCGCGTTCTTCGGCAGCCAGGCCTGGGTGTCGGCGAAGAACTTCAGGTGCTCGAAGGTCTTGGTGTCGTAGCCGGTCGAGCCCGAGGACATGTAGGAATCGACCACGCCGGTGGCGAGCGCCTGCGCCAGTTCGGCGGCCTGGATGGTCACCGGCTGGGCGTTGACGAGTTCCGCGATCTTGGCGGTCGCCGGGCTGTAGGCGCGCCACTTGAGGCCCTTCATGTCGGCGGCGCTGTTGATCACCTTCTTCGAATAAATGCCCTGCGGGGGCCATGGCACCGCGTACAGCAGCGTCATGCCCTGTTTGCCGAGACGGTCTTCAACCGCCTTGCGCGAGGCGCGCGCCAGCTTGTTCGCTTCGGCGTAGCTGGTGGCGAGGAACGGAATGCCGTCGATCTCGTATATCGCGTCCTCGTTGGAGAAATTGACCAGCAGGATCTCACCGATCTGCGCCTGGCCGCCCTGCACGGCGCGCTTGATCTCGGGCGCCTTGAACAGCGATGCCGCGGCGTGCACCTGGATCTTGAGCTTGCCGCCGGAGGCCTTCTCGACATCATTGGCGAACTGCTGCAGGTTTTCGGTGTGGAAGTTGCCGGGCGGATAGGCGGCGGGCAGGTCCCACTTGGTTTGCGCCTGGACGCTTGGGATAGCGAAATGCGCGGCGAGCACTCCGGCGGCAACGGCGATGAAACGAAGCATTTTTCCTCCTTGGGTCGGTCTGTGCTGGGGAAACCGGATTCTACTGGAAAGCCGGATCGCTCAGGGCTTCGATGATGCCGTGCACGGGCAGGCCGAGGCAAGCGGCGAGCGCGCGGCGGTAAGGGCCGAAATTCGTGCACTCAAGCACGATGCTGCGTACCTGTGGTGCACGCTGGAGCAGGCGGCGGCCGGCGGCGACGACTTCGATCTCGGCGGCGGCCTGGTCGAGTTCGATGCGGTCCTCGGCGATGGTGCGGTACAGGCTGTCGTGAGGCTGCAACCCTTCTACCGGCGTATCGGCGCTTGCGCCCGCGGCGGCCAGATGCGCGCGGCCGAGCGTCGCCGGATCGAAGGTCAGGACGCCGGCATCCGGTAGCCGCGGCAGGAGCAGGAGGCTGGAACTCAGAACCGGAACCTCGAGCGCGCTCGCGAGCTGCTTCTGCCAGAGCACAAGAAAGCCGCACGAGGTCGCAATGCGGCAGCAGCCGCGCGCGGCCAGTGCGCGTCCGGCGTCCACGAACGGGCCGAGCAGGCTGGCATCGGGTTCCGCGGCCACCAGCCGCGCGACGCTCGCGTGGGGCACCACCGCATATTCGACCTCGCAGGAAAAGCTGGCGGCGTTGCCGATATCGCCCGGGAGGCGCGGAAAGCGCGTATCGAGCATCAGGACGCCGAGCTTCATGCGGCATTCTAGGGGCAGCGTTTTCTGGCACGATTGAATACATGAAAGTCCTCGTCATGGGTGCCGGCCTCGCCGGGGTCACCACCGCCTGGTTCCTCGCGCGCGACGGCCATGAGGTCGTGGTCCTCGAACGCGAGCCGGCGGTCGCCGCGGCAGCAAGTTTCGCCAACGGCGGCATCGTCGCCGCGAGCCGCCCGTTTCCCTGGCCCAGCCCGCAAATGCTGGCAACGGTCCTGCGGGCTCTCGTGCGCAACGATCAGGCGGTGCGCCTGCGCTTGCAGCTCGATCCCTGGTTCTGGCTCTGGAGCCTGCGGTTTCTCGCCAATTGCACCACCCGCCGATACGAGGAGATCCTGCGCCACAAGTCGCGTCTCGTGAGCTACTCGCAGCAGGTGCTCGGGCGCGTGGTCGAGCAGACCGGCGTCGAGTACCAGCGGCTCACCAACGGCGTGCTCTACCTGTACCGGGATGCCGCGGCACTGGACAAAGGCTGGGCGCGCGCCGAACGCGCGCGCGCGCTTGATATTTCCACCGAGCGGTTGTCGGCCGCGGCGGTTGCTCGGCTCGAGCCCGGTATCGCTGCGCAGCGCCTGGCGGGCGCAATTCTCGCGCCGCGCGACGAGGCGGGGGACTCGGCGCTTTTCTGCCGTGAACTGGCGAAACTCTGCGAGCGCCAGGGCGTTACCTTCCGGCTGAAGACCGAGATCGGCGCTCTGGAAGCGGCCGGCGGCGAATTGAAGGCGGTGCTGTCGCAAGGCGAGCGCTTTGCGGCTGACGCCTTCGTCTGCGCGCTGGGCGCGATCGGTCCAGGGCTGCGCAACAAGTTCGGGGCGGACCTGCCGATTTATCCCGTCAAAGGTTTTTCCGCTACCGGGCGCATCCTGCGGCCGGATCTCGCGCCGCGCCACGCCGGCATCGACGAATCCAAGGCGATGGCCTACTGCCCGCTCGGGGAACGCATCCGCCTGACTGGCGGCGCCGAGTTCGCGGGCTACGAGAAGACCAGCGTGGCGGAGAATTTCGCGCGCATGCACCGGGCCTTCGAGGAGATCTATCCCGGCGTGGCGGATTTTTCGGACGCCAGCGCCTGGGTCTGCCAGCGGCCGATGACGCCGGAATCCACGCCGCGCTTTGGCCGTGGCGCACACGCGAACCTGTGGTTCAACGTCGGCCACGGCCACATGGGCTGGGCGATGGCCGCAGGTTCGGCCAAGATCACCGCGGACCTCGTCGGCGGCCGCACGCCGGAGATCGATCTGGAAGGGCTGTTAGTGCGCCGCTAGTAACCCTCTGACGTCTTCGGCGAGTTTCAAACTTGCGGTGAGTCCCGGAGATTCGATGCCGTACAGGTTCACCAGTCCCGGCACGCCGTGCGCGTCGGGGCCCTGCAGCATGAAATCGACCGCCGGTTCGCGCGGTCCTGAAATCTTGGGACGGATACCGGCGTAGCCCGGAGAAAGCGCGCCATCGCGTAAACCAGGCCAGTAGCGCCGGATCGCGGCGTAGAAAGCGTCGGCCCGGCGCGGGTCCACGGCGTAGTCTGCCTCGCGGCCGATGCGCTCGACCCATTCGACATCGGGTCCGAAGCGCGCCTGGCCCGCCAGGTCCAGCGTGATGTGCACGCCCAGGCCGCCGGGTTCGGGCACCGGGTAGATCAGGCGCGAGAAGGGCGCGCGGCCGGCAAGCGCGTAGTAGTTGCCCTTGGCATAGAACTCCGGCGGGATCCGCTCCGGCGGGAAGCCCTCGATCAGGCGCGCAATGCTGGGCGCGCGCAGTCCCGCGCTGTTTACGAGCGTGTTTGCTCTTATCTCTAAAGGTTCTTCTCCGCCTACCTGAAGAACAAATCCCCTTGCAGAAAGACGACACGCATTCAAAGGACTCTTCAACGCCAGCATGGCGCCGGCGGCCTCGGCGTCGCCCAGGTAGGCCAGCATCAACGCGTGGCTGTCGATGACGCCGGTCGAGGGCGAGTGCAGCGCGGCGACGCAATGCAGCGCCGGCTCCAGGCGCATGGCTTCCGCGGCCGGCATTTCCACCACGTCGGTGACGCCATTGGCATGAGAGCGGTGGAGAATTTCCTGCAGTTGCGCTACCTGGCTCTGCTGCGTAGCGACAATGAGTTTTCCGCAACGCCGGAATGGCACCCCGTGCGCTTCGCAATATGCGTACAGGCGCCTGCGGCCTTCGACGCAGGAGCGCGCCTTGAGGGAGCCGGGCGGGTAATAGATGCCGGCGTGGATCACCTCGGAGTTGCGCGAACTGGTGTGCGTGCCGATGGCGTCCTCCGACTCCAGGATCACCACTTCGCGGCCCGCCATGGCGAGCGCGCGCGCGACCGCCAAACCGACCACGCCGGCGCCGATCACCACGCACTCGACCCTATCCATGGGCCGTCACAGGATTTGACGCTTGGGGTACCGCCACTTGTAGATATAATAGCGCGGCCCCCAGATTCCCATAGATAAACGCTTGAATCCGACCGCGATATTCTCGAAGACCGGCAAGGGCGTGCAGGAAGCGTCTGGCAAGACCAGCCACCTGTCGCGCGCCGACCGTGCGGTGCTCAAGGAAATCGACGGCAAGACCGCGCATGCCAGTGTTGCGGCCAAGTTCGAGACGATCCCGGCCGACAAGTTCGACGCGCTGATCCAGCAGTTCGACAAGGACGGTTATATACGGGAGGTATCCTCGGGCGCGCAGCCGGCTGCCGCGTCAACGGCGCGCACTGTGCCGTCGGCCAAGTCCGCGCCGCCCCCGCCGCCGTCGGGCGGCGGCGGCGATGACATGGATTTCACGCAGGCGATCAAGCTGCCGCCGCGAGCCCCTGCCGCTCCTGCGGGTCCGAAGCCTCCGCCGATGGACCTGGCAGCCGCTTCGCGCGCCGAGGCTAACCGCAAGTCGAAAGAGCAGCAGGAGTTCGACTACAAGACGCGGCAGGAAGTCGAGTTGAAGGCGAAGGCCGAGGCCGAAGCGAAGGCCAGAGCGGCGGCGGAAGCGAGGGTCAGGGCTGAGAGCGACGCCAGGGCAAAGGCCGAGCTGGAGGCGCGCGCCCAGGCGGCGTCGGGGGCGAAAGCGCTGGCCGAGGCCGATGCCAAGGTGAAAGCGGCGCGGGAAGCCGCGGTGCGCATGGCGACGGAGGTCAAGGCGAAAGCCGAGGCCGAGGGGAAAGCGAAGGCCGATGAGCTGACCGGCAAGCTCGAGCAGGAGCGCAAGGCACGCGAAGACGCCGAGCGGCGCGCGAGCGAGGCGACGGAGCGCGCGCGCAAGGAACTGGAGGAGAAGGCGAAGCGGGATGCCGAGGAGCTGCGCCAGAAGCTCGAGTCCGAAATGAAGGCCAAGCTGGACGAGGAACGCAAGGCGCGCGAAGAGGAAGACCGCAAGCGGCGCGAGGAAGACGACCGCAAGCGTGCGGAGCAAGACCACAAGCGGCGCGAGGAGGAAGACCGCAAGCGGCGCGAGGAGGACGAGCGCCGGCGCAAGGAGGAGGAGGAACGGCGGGCGAAGGAGGCGGAGGAGCGCCGCCTCCGTGAAGAGGAAGATCGCAAACGGCGCGAGGAAGAAGACCGCCGGCGCAAGGAGGAGGCCGAGAAGCGGGCGAAAGAGGACGCGGAACGCCGCGCGCGGGAAGAAGCGGATCGCGCAGCCGACCGCAAGCGGCGCGAAGAAGAGGACCGCAAGCGCGCCGAGGAAGACAAGCGACGCAAGGAAGACGCCGATCGGCGTGCGAACGAAGATGCCGACCGGCGCGCGCGTGACGACGCCGACCGGCGTGCGAGGGAAGACTCCGATGCGAAGGCCCGCGCTGCGCAGGCGGCGTCGGCGTCCTCCGCGTCCTTGCCTTCGATTGAGCCTGTCGCCGCGCCACCGCCGCCACCGCCGCCTGCGGCAAGTGGGGGCATCGCCGACTCCCTGTTTGCCGACCTGGAGTCGTTCGGCAAGCGCGAGGAGGAAGAGCAAAAGGCCAAGGAAGAAGCCGAGCGCAAGGCCAAGGAGGAGGCGGCGCGCAAGGCCAGAGAAACGGCGGAGCGCCAGGCGAAGGAAGAAGCGGATCGCAAGGCGAAGGCGGCAGCCGACAAGCAGCGGCGCGAGGAAGACGAGCGCAGGGCGCAGGAGGAAGCCGAGCGCAGCGCGCGCGAGGAAGCGGAACGCCAGAAGCAGGAAGAAGCCGAACGCAAGCGCAAGGCCAAGGAATCGCTTGCCGCCAAGGAAGCAGAGCGCAAGGCAGCGCAGCGGGCGGCGGCCGCGAAGGGTGCCGGCAAGGACATAGACGACATCGAGGTCACGAACGACGACCTCGACAGGGACGACATCAAGAAGGACGAGAAGGCGCTCGCCGCCAGGGCGCGCAAGGCGGCGCAGGAGCAGCTGCCGGCGGCGGCCGTGGCGTCGGTGCGCAGGCCGAGGAAATGGGGCAAGCCCGCGGTGATGGTCCTGTTCGCGCTGCTGGTCGGCGGCATCGGTGTTCTGCATGTCATGCCGCTGCCCACGCTGGAATACGAAAACGCCGCCTCGGAGGCGATGGGCGTGCCGGTAAAAATCGGTTCGGCACGGCTCTCGGTCATCACCGGGATCGAGGTCAAGCTCGAAGGCGTGTCGATCGGCGGCGACGCAGTCAAGATCCGGGTGGTGCGCGGTGTTCCCGAGGTCGGTTCGCTGTTCGGCGAGAAGAAGGCCTTCAGCCGGATCGAACTTGAAGGCGTTTCGCTGTCGCAAGCGCAGCTCGGCGATGCCGTGCTGGGCAAAGTCTCGGGCGAGAAGTTCCGCGTCGCGCGCATCACGATCAAGCAGGCGAAGTTCGACGGGCCGCTCAGCCTGCCGCCGCTCGACGTCGATGCCGTGGTGGCGAGCGACGGCGCGCTGCAATCGGTGACGCTGCGCGGCGGTGACAAGCTGAGCGTGCAACTCTCGCCCAAGGGCAGGGACATCGGCTTCGAGATCAGCGCCGGCAGCCTGGCGGTGCCGTTCGCGCCGGCGCTCAACCTGTCCGATTTCGAGATGAAGGGCACCGCGAATCGCGGCGGCGTGACGGCGTCGGAGTTCAACGGCCGCGCCTACGACGGCACGATCTTCGGTTCGGCGAAGATGCGCTGGGGCGGGAGCTGGGTCGTCGATGGCGAAGTGCGCGCGCGCGGCGTCAAGGTCGCGGTGTTCGCACCGGCGCTGGTGTCCGAGGGCAAGGTGGAAGGGCGCGGCAACTACACGATGAGCGGAGCGAACCCGGCGACCCTGTTCGAGAGCGCTCGCCTGCAGGGAGAGTTCAAGATCGAGAAGGGCGTGCTGGGCAGTTTCGACCTGACCCGCGCGCTGCAGACGGGCGGGGCGCAGAGCGGCGGCAGCACGGTTTTCTCGGAATTGACCGGACAGGGCGTTTACGACAAGGGTGCGATCAGGATCAGCAACGTGGCGATCACCGCGGGCGCCATGAACGCCGGTGCGACTCTCGATATCGACGCCAACGGCGGGCTGTCGGGGCGTGTAGTCGCGGACGTGAAAACACCCAACCAGACCCTGCGCGCGACGCTGAACGTATCGGGCAAGATCCAGGATCCCGTGATCAGGAAGTGAAGTCCATCGTTCTCAGGTACCGCGGCGCGCGCGCGCTGTCGGAATTCCGCCTCGCCAAGCTGTTGCCTGAACTGAAGAAAGCGCACCCCGCGGTGCGCTCGGTCGCGGCCGAATTCTGGCATTTCGTCGACGCCGATGCCGAGCCATCGCCCGAAGGGCAGCGCCTGCTGGAACGCCTGCTGCGTTATGGCGTGCCGCCGCAGGACACACGGGCGCGCGACACGCTGTTCCTGGTCGTGCCGCGCCTGGGCACGATCTCGCCCTGGTCCTCCAAAGCCACCGATATCGCGCACAACTGCGGACTCGGCGGCGTGCGCAGAATCGAGCGCGGAATTCTGTACTCAGTTTCTTCAAGTGAAAAATTCAACCGCGAACGGGTCGGGGCGCTAATACACGACCGCATGACCGAGAGCGTGCTCGCGTCGCTGGATGAGGCGGAGGGCCTGTTCCGGCAGGTGGCGCCGCGTGCCCTCGACCGCGTGCCGCTGCCGGGCCTGGAGGAGGCGAACACGCGCCTCGGGCTGGCGCTGAGCGAGGATGAAATCGAGTACCTGCGCGCCGCCTATCAGTCGCTGGGCCGCGATCCGACCGACGCCGAACTGACCATGTTCGCGCAAGCCAACTCCGAGCATTGCCGCCACAAAATCTTCAATGCCGACTGGATCGTCGACGGGGAAAAAAAGGACGTGTCGCTGTTCGCGATGATCCGGCACACCCATGCCGCCAACCCGCAAGGCACGGTGCTGGCCTATACCGACAACGCCGCGATTCTCGAAGGTCCGGTGGCGCAGCGTTTTTATCCGGGCGCGGATTTCGTCTACCAGGCGCATTCCGAACAGACGCATCTGGTCGTCAAGTGCGAAACCCACAACCATCCGACCGCGATCGCGCCGTTTCCGGGCGCGGCGACGGGGGCGGGCGGTGAAATCCGCGACGAAGGCGCGACCGGCCGGGGCGCGAAACCCAAGGTGGGGCTGGTCGGCTACTCGGTTTCCAACCTGCGCGTGCCGGGCATGCCCCAGCCCTGGGAGGGAAGCGACTATGGCCGGCCCGGGCGCATCGTGTCGGCGCTGCAGATCATGCTCGAGGCGCCGATCGGCGCGGCGGCATTCAACAACGAATTCGGCCGTCCCAACCTCGCGGGCTATTTCAGGACTTTCGAGCAGTCGGTGGGCGGAGTGCAGCGCGGTTACCACAAGCCGATCATGCTGGCGGGCGGCGTCGGCAGTATTTCTGCCGAGGGTTCGTTCAAGAAAAATTTCGATGCCGGGGCCCTGCTGATCCAGCTCGGTGGCCCGGGCATGCTGATCGGCATGGGCGGCGGCGCCGCGTCCTCGATGCGCGCCGGCGCGAACACCGAAGACCTGGACTTCGATTCGGTGCAGCGCGGCAACGCCGAGATCCAGCGCCGCGCCCAGGAAGTGATCGACCGCTGCTGCCAGCTCGGCGCGGCCAACCCGATTCTCTCGATCCATGACGTCGGCGCCGGCGGATTGTCGAACGCCATGCCCGAGCTGGCGCATGCCGTGGGCCGCGGCGCCCGCCTCGATCTGCGCGCGATACCCTCCGAAGACAACGGCATGTCGCCGCGCGAAATCTGGTGCAACGAGGCGCAGGAGCGCTACGTGCTGGCGATTGCGCCGGAAACTCTGAAAGTATTTTCGGCGATATGCGAGCGCGAGCGCTGCCCTTTCGCTGTGTTGGGCACTGCGACTGCTGATGGTCGTCTTTTGGTTTTTGACAAGAATTTTAATAGCAACACAATTGACATGGACCTCTCCATCATCCTGGGCAAGCCGCCGAAGATGCTGCGCGACGTGAAGCGGGTCGCGCCGCGGCTGACGGCGCTGTCGCTGGACGGGATCGAACTGAAGGAGGCCGCCTACCGCGTGCTGCGCCACCCGGCGGTCGCGGACAAGACTTTTCTCATCGCCATCGGCGACCGGAGCGTCGGCGGCCTGTGCTCGCGCGACCAGTTCGTGGGGCCCTGGCAGGTGCCGGTGGCCGATTGCGCGGTGTCGCTGCTCGATTACGACGGCTACGCCGGAGAGGCATTCGCGATCGGCGAGCGCGCGCCTCTGGCGCTGATCGACGCGCCGGCCTCGGGCCGGATGGCGGTGGGCGAGGCGCTCACCAACCTGGCCGCGGCGCGCGTCGAGTCGATCGAGCGCGTCAAGCTCTCGGCCAACTGGATGGCGGCTGCCGGCTCGCCCGGGGAAGACGCCGCGCTCTTCGATACGGTGCGTGCCGTAGCGATGGAGTTGTGTCCCGCGCTCGGCGTATCCATCCCGGTCGGCAAGGACTCTCTGTCCATGCGCACCGCCTGGCAGGAAAATGGCGCCGCGAAGGAAGTGATCGCACCGCTGTCGCTGGTGGTCTCTGCGTTCGCGGCGCTCAAGAACGCGCGCGCGACGCTCACAGCGCGCCTGCGCACCGATGCGGGGGATACCGAGCTGCTGCTGGTCGACCTGGGCAAGGGCAGGAACCGCCTCGGCGGCTCGATCCTGGCGCAAGTGTTTTCGCGCTTCGGCAACCAGGCGCCGGACGTCGATTCGGCAGTTCTGCTGAAGAATTTCTTCGACGCCATGCAGGCTTTGGCAAAAGAAAATCTCCTGCTCGCCTACCACGACCGTTCCGACGGAGGGCTGTTCGCGACCGTATGCGAAATGGCGTTTGCCGGGCATTGCGGCGTGACCGTGAACCTGGATGTCCTCGTCTTCGACCAGTGGACCGATGAGGTCGACGGCTTCAAGCGCGCCAACGAGGAGCAACTGGCGGGACGCATGCGCGAACGGGTGCTGCAGGCGATGTTTTGCGAGGAGCTGGGCGCCGTGATCCAGATCCGCAGCGCCGACCGGGCGCGCGTGATGGAGCTGTTGCGTGAGCGCGGGTTGTTTGATTGTTCATTTGTGATTGGGTTCATCAACAACCGGGATGAAATTGCAATTACAAAGAACGCAAAACAAATTTTCAAGGAAAGCCGCATCCATCTGCAGCGCGCCTGGTCCGAAACCAGCTTCCGCATGCAGCAGCTGCGCGATAACCCGGTTTGCGCGCAGGAGGAATACGACAGGATCCTGGATGCCGCGGACCCGGGGTTGTCTTTTCAATTGACTTTTGATCCCAAGGAATTTTTTCCAAAAAGGAACGCCAGGCCAAGAATTGCAATTCTTCGCGAGCAGGGCGTCAACAGCCAGGTGGAAATGGCCGCCGCCTTCACGCGCGCCGGCTTCGAGGCGGTGGACGTGCACATGTCGGATGTCATCGCCGGTCGCATGACGCTCGAGGGCTACAAGGGCATGGCGATCTGCGGCGGCTTTTCCTACGGCGACGTGCTCGGCGGCGGCCAGGGCTGGGCGAAATCCGTCCTCTTCAATGCCAGGGCACGCAAGCAGTTCGAGAGTTTCTTCGGGCGCGGCGATACCTTCGCGCTGGGCTCATGCAACGGCTGCCAGATGATGGCGGCGTTGAAGGAGATCATTCCCGGCGCGCAGCACTGGCCGGTGTTCGGCGGCAACCGCTCGGCGCAATTCGAGGCTCGCTCGGTGATGGTCGAAGTGCTCGAGAACCCCTCGATCCTGCTGCGCGGCATGGCGGGCAGCCGCATGCCGATCGTGACCGCGCATGGCGAGGGCAGGGCGGAATTCGCCTCGCCTGCAGACATGCAGCAGGCGTTGGTCGCGCTCCGGTTCGTCGACAATCATGGTCAGCCTGCGGAGTTGCATCCCCTGAATCCGAACGGTTCGCCCGCCGGCATCACCGGCCTGACAACGCCCGACGGGCGCTTTACCATAGTCATGCCGCACCCCGAGCGGGTATTCCGGACGGTGCAGATGTCCTGGGCGCCGGACAATGCCGGAGAGGACTCGCCTTGGATGCGGATGTTCTACAACGCCCGGGAATGGGTAGACTGAGGCGAAGACGCAGAAAAATAACCAGGAGAATCAAGCGATGAGCATCGTACGTCACGAACCCGGCCCGATCCTGAGCCTCGCCGTCGAGAATGCCGGCACCGTTTACCTGGCCGGCATCGTTCCCAAGAACCTGAAGAACGACATCAAGGGGCAGACCGCGGAAGTGCTGGCAGAGATCGACCGGCTGCTGGCGAAAGCCGGCACCAGCAAATCGAAAGTGCTCGCGGCGCACATCTGGGTGACCGACATCCGCAACCGCGCGCCGATGAACGAAGTCTGGACGGCGTGGGTCGACCCGAAGAACCTGCCGGTGCGCGCCTGCGTCGAGGCGAAACTCGCCGATCCCGCCTGCCTGGTCGAGATCATGGTGACCGCGGCGAAATAGCCGCGCTCTAGAGGTCCACCTTGTAGCGCTCGGCCATCTGCTCCTGGGTTTCCGGGGGCGTCTGGATGCCGGTCTGGTCGTTGAGCATCTGGCCCATGGTCGGCAGCACCGCGCGCTCGACCTGGCTCTGCGCGCTCCAGAGCTTCGAGCGCATCAGCGCCTTGGCGCAGTGCAGGTAGACGTCCTCGACCTTCACCTCGATGACGAGCTTGGGTGTGCGCTTTTCATTCGAGAACCCGCGCAATATCTCCGGCTCGGCGCTCAGGCGGACCTTGCCGTTGACGCGCAGCGTTTCATCCACGCCGGGGATCAGGAACAGCAGCCCGATGCGGCCGCTGCCGATGATGTTTTCCAGCGTGTCGAGGCGATTGTTGCCCGGCGCGTCCGGGATCAGCAGGGTAGTGCTATCGGGTGCTTTCACGAATCCGGGCTCGCCGCCGCGCGGCGAGGCGTCGAAATGGCCTGCTGCGCTGCCGCTCGCCAGCACCACGAACGGCGACAGCTCGATGAAGCGCAGGCA
The DNA here is from genome assembly GCA_964616875.1 of uncultured Bordetella sp. GTDB lineage: Bacteria > Pseudomonadota > Gammaproteobacteria > Burkholderiales > SG8-39 > RBG-16-66-20. The sequence continues at coordinate 34,549 of CAZTSJ010000347.1, forward strand.
GTGCCTGTCGAGGTGCCCGATCTGCTTCTTGACGGACCGTTCCTTGGCAGGCGGGTAGAGCGCGCGAAGGGCTTCGTTGCTTTCGATCATGGTTGGGGCGTGTTCTCCAGTTTGGCTACTGTCGCACCAGCGTCAGCTTGCCGACTTTGCGTACCTTGCCTTCAAGCGTGCTGTCGCCGGTGCGGCTGAACTTCGCACCGAAGTCCTCGCAACCCTGCATGAACTTGGAAGCATGGACGCGGATCACCAGATCCTTGGCACTCGCGCGCGCGATTGTGACAGGCAGCTCACGGCCAAGACAGGTGTCTTGCTTGACTCTGACGTGATTCTTCCATGTACCTTCACCGTCGCGCAGATTGAGGACGATCGCTCGTTCAGCCCCTTTTTTTGTCGTGTACTTGCCCTGCCATGTGCCATTGTGCGGATTTGACTCTTGCGCGGGCAGGGTTGTCGGCACGAGCGAGAGGCTGATCGCCAGAAAGAATGCGCGCATTGCCTGCCGTGATGGTTGGAACTCGCTCTTCATTTGAATGCATCCAGCTGTGCAACGATCGCCCTCCCGTCAAGTATATCCATGCCCGTGAGACGGCCCTGGCCGTCGGTATCCAGATTAATGCCGAGCTCGTCGTAAACCGACACCGTTTCCCCCGGCGCCTCGCTCGCGCCGGGGTGACTTGCGCCGTCCGGCGCCCGCGGCGAGCGCAAGTGCAGGTAGGCCGCGCCGGCATGCTCGTCGTAAGTCCAGCGCTCGATCCTCACTTCGCGCAGCTGCGCCACCACGTCGCCGCGGCCGAGATGCGCGAGCGCCGACTCGAGCTCCAGAACCAGATAGGGAAGGGCCTCCTTCAGCGTGACCATATTTGATTGACGCCAAGGTCAGCCGACAAGTTAAGCTGGGACATTGATCACCGCTTCAATGCGATGGCCGTCTGGATCAATTACAAACGCGGCGTAGTAATGCTGCCCGTAATCCGGTCGCAGCCCTGGGCGGCCGTTGTCCTTGCCGCCGGCCGCCAACGCAGCGTTGTGAAAGCGATCGACCGCGTCACGAGACAGCGCGGCAAACGCGAGGTGAAACCCGGGGCCGGGCGCAACGGATGCGGGCCGTAGCTTCAGGCAGAACTTGTCCTTTCCGTCTTCAACACCGTAACCGATCGCAGTCTCGTCTTCGAACACACGCCTGAAGCCGAGTGCGCCAAGCGCAGCGTCATAGAACGCGCCGGCGACTGGCAGGTCAGAAACCGCGAATGAAATATGATGGAGCATAGAGACGAGGCTCAACGTAGAGCCCACCGGCGTGCGCCGGGTTCATCGCGCACGTCCGCGTCGGCGCCGGGTTAGCGCTCAACCGTGCGCCGCGAGTTCTTCTCGCACGATCTTGCGCACGAGATCCTGCGTGACGGGTTGCTCCGCGAGACCCAGGTGGGCCTTTAGAGCTTCGTTGATCAGCGTCTGATAGCCCTTGCCG
>CAZTSJ010000348.1:0-16600 GCA_964616875.1 uncultured Bordetella sp.
TCGTGTCGCGCGCCATGACCACCGAGATCAAGGAAGGCCGCGGCTGCGGTCCTGAGAAAGACCACGTCATGCTCAAGCTCGATCACCTGGGCGCCGAGGTGATCAACCATCGCCTGCCGGGCATCCGCGAGATTGCCATCAAGTTCGCGAACGCCGATCCGATCCGTGACCTGGTCCCGGTGGTGCCAACGGTGCACTACCAGATGGGCGGCATCCCTGCCAGATACACGGGCAACGTGGTGGTGCCCGAAGGCAACAACAACGAGAGCATCGTGCCGGGTTTCTACGCGGTGGGCGAGTGCTCCTGCGTTTCGGTCCATGGCGCGAACCGCCTCGGCACCAACTCGCTGCTCGACCTGGTGGTATTCGGCAAGGCCGCGGGCGAGCAGGTGATCAAGGATGCCCGCACGATGCCCGGCGCGCATCGCACGCTGCCCAAGGATGCGGGCGACTACACCCGTGCGCGCCTCGCGCGCCTGGATTCGAACGCCGCGGGCGAGCGGGTGGTGGACGTGCTCACCGACCTGCGCCGCGCCATGCAGGCGCATTGCGGCGTGTTTCGTTTTCCGGATGACTTGATTCTCGGGGTGCAAAAAGTAAAGGAAATCGCGGAAAGATCGAAGCGGACCTTCATCAAGGACAAATCGAAAGTCTTCAACACCGCGCGGGTCGAGGCGCTGGAGCTGGACAACCTGGTCGAGACGGCGATGGCGACCATCGTTTCGGCGGAGGCGCGCAAGGAAAGCCGCGGCGCGCAGGCGCGCGCGGATTTCCCCAACCGCGACGACAAGAACTGGATGAAGCACACGCTCTGGTACAAGGAAGGCAACCGCCTTGCATACAAGCCGGTGCATTTGAAGCCCATGACGGTGGAATCGTTCGAACCCAAGGTCAGGACCTACTAATGAAACTCAGCATCTACCGCTACGACCCGGACAAGGACGCGAAGCCCTATATGCAGGACTACGACGTCGCGCTCGAGCATTCCGACCGGATGCTGCTCGACGCGCTGGTCAAGGTGAAGGACATGGACGACTCGATCTCGTTCCGGCGTTCCTGCCGCGAGGGCGTGTGCGGCTCGGATGCCATCAACATCAACGGCAAGAACGGGCTTGCCTGCGTCACCAAGCTGGCGGACCTGCCCGAGCACGTGACGCTGCGCCCGTTGCCCGGGATGCCGGTGATCCGCGACCTGATCGTGGATATGACGCAGTTCTTCAAGCAGTACGAGTCGATCAAGCCCTACGTGGTGAACCACGATGCGCCGCCGGAGCGCGAACGGCTGCAGTCCCCGGAGCAGCGCGAGGAACTGAACGGCCTCTACGAGTGCATCCTGTGCGCCTGCTGCTCGACCGCCTGCCCCTCGTTCTGGTGGAACCCGGACAAGTTCGTCGGTCCGGCAGGCCTGCTGCAGGCCTACCGCTTCATCGCCGACTCGCGCGACCAGGAGACCGCCGCGCGCCTCGACAACCTCGAAGACCCGTATCGCCTGTTCCGCTGCCACAGCATCATGAACTGCGTGGATGTTTGTCCGAAGAACCTCAATCCGACGCGGGCGATCGGCAAGATCAAGGAACTCATGGTCAAGCGGATGGTGTGATGGAAGCTCTTGCGCTGCACCGGTTGAAGTGGAAGTGCCGGCGCGGCCTGCTGGAACTCGACCTGGTCCTGAATGATTTCATCGACAAGCACCTGCAGGACAAGGAGCTGGATGCCTTGAACGACCTGCTGGAGCTGGAAGACAACGATTTGTGGGAAATCGTCAGCGGGCGCAGCGACCGCTACGATGCGAGGCACGGAGGGATCGTGGCGAGGCTGCGCGCCGTCTAGAAAAGGAAAGCGAAATGGACAAAAAAGCGACCCTGACCTTGCCCGACGGCAAGGCGCTCGACTTTCCGGTGATGTCCGGGAGCATCGGCCCCGACGTGGTGGACATCCGCACGCTCTACGGCAAGTCGGGCATGTTCACCTACGACCCGGGCTTCCTCTCCACTGCGAGCTGCAACTCGAGCATCACCTACATCGACGGCGACGCCGGCATCCTGATGTACCGCGGCTACCCGATCGAGCAGCTGGCGCAGCATTGCGATTTTCTGGAAGTCTGCTACCTGCTGCTGAACGGCGAGTTGCCGACGCAAAAGCAGAAGGACGAATTCGTCCACATCGTGATCCACCACTCGATGGTGCACGAGCAGATCAACCGCTTTTTCACCGGCTTCCGCCGCGACGCGCACCCGATGGCGACCATGGTGGGCGTGGTCGGCGCCCTGTCCGCGTTCTATCACGACGCGCTCGACATCAATAATCCCGAGCACCGCAGCATCTCGGCCTTCCGCCTCATCGCCAAGCTGCCGACCATCACCGCGATGGCCTACAAGTATTCCGTCGGCCAGCCGTTCATTTATCCGCGCAACGACCTCTCCTATAGCGCGAATTTCATGCGCATGATGTTCGCGGTGCCGGCCGAGGAGTACAAGCCGAACGAAGTGCTGGTGCGCGCGATGGACCGCATCTTCATCCTGCACGCCGACCACGAGCAGAACGCCTCCACTTCCACCGTGCGCCTGGCGGGTTCTTCGGGCGCCAACCCCTTTGCCTGCATCTCCGCCGGGATCGCCTGCCTCTGGGGGCCCGCCCACGGCGGCGCCAACGAGGCCTGCCTCGAGATGCTGGAGGAGATCGGCGACGTTTCCAAGGTCGGCGAGTTCATCAAGAAGGTCAAGAACAAGGACAAGGGCGTGCGGCTGATGGGCTTCGGCCACCGCGTCTACAAGAACCACGACCCGCGCGCCAAGCTCATGCGCGAGACCTGCCACGAGGTGCTGAACGAACTCGGCCTGCACGACGACCGCCTGTTCAAGCTCGCCATCGCGCTGGAAAAGATCGCTCTTGAAGATGAATATTTTGTTTCTAGAAAATTGTATCCAAATGTGGACTTCTACTCTGGGATCGTGCAGCGCGCGCTCGGCATCCCGGTGTCGATGTTCACCTGCATCTTCTCGCTCGCGCGCACGGTGGGCTGGATCGCGCAGTGGCAGGAGATGATTTCGGACCCGGAATACAAGATCGGCCGCCCGCGCCAGCTCTACAAGGGCGCCGTCCGGCGCGATGTGGTTCCTATCGGGCAGAGGTAAGTCATGCTGCAGCAGTTCCTCTCGAATTCGTATCTCTTCGGCGGCAATGCGCCCTACGTGGAAGAACTGTACGAGGCCTACCTCGCCGACCCCGCCGCGGTGCCGGAGGAATGGCGCGCTTATTTTGACAAGCTGCAGCTGCTGCCCGGAGGCGCCGCGAAGGACGTTGCGCACGCGCCGATTGTTGAATCTTTTGCTTTACAAGCAAGAACAGGAACCAAACGCGCTGCACCGCCCGCGGATCTCGACCGCAAGCAGGTGTCGGTCATCCAGCTGGTCGCGGAATACCGCTTCCGCGGTTGCCTGCTCGCCGACCTCGATCCGCTCAAACGGCAGCCGAAGCCGCACATCCCCGAGCTCGATCCGGCGTACTACGACCTCACCGAAGCCGACATGGACACGGTGTTCAACACCGGTTCGCTCATCGGCCCGGAGCAGGCGACGTTGCGCGAAATCATCCGTGCGCTGCAGGAAACCTACTGCGGCTCGCTCGGCGTGGAATACATGTACCTCTCCAGCCGCGCCGAGAAGGTCTGGATCCAGGAGCGCCTCGAACCGGTGCGCTCCAAGCCCAATTTCGCGCCTGACTACAAGAAGCACATTCTCGAGCGCCTCACCGCGGCAGAGGGGCTGGAGCGCTATCTCCACACCCGCTATGTCGGCCAGAAGCGCTTTTCACTCGAAGGCGGCGACACGCTGATCCCGGTGCTCGACAACCTGCTGCAGCGCGCCGGTGCCGCAGGAGTGCAGGAGCTGGTGCTGGGCATGGCGCACCGCGGCCGCCTCAACGTCCTCGTCAACACGCTGGGCAAGATGCCGAAGGACCTGTTCAGCGAGTTCGAAGGCAAGCACGACGACACGCTGGCGTCGGGAGACGTCAAATACCACCAGGGCTTTTCTTCGGACATCAACACGCCGGGCGGGCCGATGCACCTGACCCTTGCCTTCAATCCGTCGCACCTGGAGATCGTGAATCCGGTAGTGGAGGGCTCGGTGCGGGCGCGGCAGCACCGGCGCAAGGACCGTGGCGGCGACCAGGTCCTGCCGGTCCTGATCCACGGCGACGCGGCCGTGGCGGGGCAGGGCGTGGTGATGGAAACGCTGAATCTGTCGCAGACCCGCGGCTACGGCACTGGCGGCACGGTGCACATCGTGGTCAACAACCAGATCGGCTTCACCACTTCGGATACGCGCGACATACGCTCGACGCTGTACTGCACCGACGTCATGAAAATGATCGAGGCGCCGATTTTCCACGTCAATGGCGACGACCCGGAAGCCTGCGTGATGGCGATCGAGATCGCGCTCGACTACCGTGGCAAGTTCAAGAAGGACGTGGTGGTGGACATCGTCTGCTTCCGCAAGCTCGGCCACAACGAGCAGGACGAGCCGATGGTGACGCAGCCGCTCATGTACAAGATCATCAACGCGCATCCGGGCACCCGCAGGCTCTACGCCGAGAGGCTGGCGGCGCAGGGCGTGATCGCCACGGACGAGGCCGACAAGATGGTGGCCGGATTCCGCCAGGCGATGGACGGCGGCACCCACACGAATGCAACGATTCTGTCCAACTTCAAGCCGCCGTTCGCGGTGGACTGGTCGAAATACAAGAATACGAAGTGGAACGAAAACGACGACACCACGCTGCCGCTCGCGGACCTGCAGATGCTGGCGGAAAAACTGACCGCGATCCCGCCGAATTTCAAATTGCACCCGCGGGTCGAGAAAATCATCGCCGACCGCCGGCTCATGGGCCAGGGCAAGCTGCCGGTGGACTGGGGCATGGCGGAGAACCTCGCCTACGCCTCGCTGCTCAAGGACGGTTTCGCGGTGCGCATTTCCGGCCAGGACTGCGGCCGCGGCACTTTCTTCCACCGCCACGCGGTGCTGCACGACCAGAACCGGGAAAAATGGGACGCCGGCAGCTTCATCCCGCTGCAGCACATCGCTCCCAACCAGGGCGATTTCGTGGTCATCGACTCCGTGCTGTCCGAAGAAGCCGTGCTGGGCTTTGAATTCGGCTATTCGACCTCGGAGCCGAACGAACTGGTGGTCTGGGAGGCGCAGTTCGGCGATTTCGTCAACGGCGCGCAGGTGGTGATCGACCAGTTCATCGCCTCGGGCGAAGTGAAATGGGGCCGCATCTGCGGCATGGTGATGATGCTGCCGCACGGCTACGAAGGCCAGGGGCCGGAGCATTCCTCGGGGCGCCCGGAGCGCTTCCTGCAGCTGTGCGCCGACTACAACATCCAGGTCTGCATCCCCGCCACGCCGGTGCAGATGTTCTTCCTGCTGCGCCGGCAGATGATCCGGCCCTACCGCAAGCCGCTCATCATCTTCACGCCCAAGAGCCTGCTGCGCCACAAGGAATCGGTGTCGCCGCTGCCGGAATTCGCCGAAAGCAAGTTCAAGGCGGTCAACGGCGAATGGGACGAGAGCATCAAGCCCGAGAAGGTCAAGCGCGTGGTCGCGTGCAGCGGCAAGGTGTTCTTCGACCTCATGGCGGCGCGCAAGGAGAAGGCGATCAAGGACGTGGCGATCGTGCGCATCGCGCAGCTCTACCCCTTCCCGCACGACGAGTTCCAGGCGCAGGTCAACCTGTACGCGAACGCGCGCGAAGTCATCTGGTGCCAGGAAGAGCCCGGCAACCAGGGCGCCTGGCACCGCATCCAGCACTACATCCTGCGCCACATGCGCGCCGACCAGGTCCTCGGCTACGCCATGCGCCGATCCTCTGCCTCGCCCGCGGCGGGTTACCTGTCGCTGCACAACGAGCAGCAGAAGGAGCTGGTGGCGGCGGCATTCGCGCCGATCACTGATAATTTGGTCATGCCGGTGCAGGGCGAAGGCCGCAAGCAGAGGACAAAGCATGCTCATTGAAGTCAAAGTCCCGCAGCTCTCGGAATCGGTTTCCGAGGCGACGCTGCTCGCCTGGCACAAGAAGCAGGGCGAAGCGGTCAAGCGCGACGAGAACCTGATCGACATCGAAACCGACAAGGTGGTGCTCGAGCTGCCTGCGCCCGCCGACGGCGTTCTGGTGAGTGTCAAAAAAGGCGACAAAAGCACCGTGGTGGCGGGCGAAGTGATCGCGACTATCGATACCGAAGGAAAGCCTTCGGGGGTGGTTTCTAAAACAGAAGAAGTAAAAGTAGAAAAAGCGAAACCCGCTCCTGTTACTCCCGCTGTGATGCCTTCCGCGCAAAAAATCGCCGCTGAGAAAGGCATCGATACCGCTCAAATACAAGGCACCGGCCGCGACGGCCGCGTTACCAAAGGCGATGTGCTGCAACAACCTGCCCCAGCGCCGAAAGCTGCCCTGCAACAGCCTCCGGCTGCAGTAAATACCGACAAGCTGCTGGCCGGCCGGCCGGAGCAGCGCGTCGCGATGTCGCGCCTGCGGCAGCGCGTCGCCGAGCGCCTGCTGCAGTCGCAATCCACTGCGGCGATCCTGACGACTTTCAACGAAATCAACATGCAGCCGGTGATGGAGATGCGCAAGCGCTACCAGGAGCGCTTCGAGAAGGAGCACGGCACGAAGCTTGGCTTCATGTCGTTCTTCGTCAAGGCGGTGGTGCACGGGCTGAAGAAGTATCCGGTGGTCAATGCCTCGGTGGACGGCACCGACATCGTCTACCACGGTTATTTCGACATCGGCGTGGCGGTCGGCAGCCCGCGCGGCCTGGTGGTGCCGATCCTGCGCGACGCGGACCAGCTCTCCTTCGCCGCGATCGAGAAGAAAATCGCCGAATTCGGCAAGAAGGCGCAGGACGGCAAGCTCTCGCTGGAAGACCTCACCGGCGGCACCTTCTCGATCTCGAACGGCGGCACCTTCGGCTCGATGCTCTCGACGCCGATCATCAATCCGCCGCAATCGGCGATTCTCGGCATCCATGCCACCAAGGAGCGCGCGGTGGTCGAAAACGGCCAGGTGGTGGTGCGGCCGATGAACTATTTCGCGCTGTCCTACGATCACAGGATCATCGATGGCAGGGAGGCCGTTTTGTGTCTGGTTGCCATCAAAGAAGCACTTGAAGATCCGGCGCGCTTGATCCTCGAAATATGAAGTCCTTCGACGTCGTGGTGATCGGCGGCGGGCCGGGCGGCTACATCGCCGCGATCCGCGCCGCGCAGCTCGGCCTCTCGACCGCGTGCATCGACGCAGCGAAATCGGCCGACGGCAAGCCGGCGCTGGGCGGCACCTGCACCAACGTCGGCTGCATCCCCTCCAAGGCGCTGTTGCAGTCCTCCGAGAACTACGAGCAGGCAGGCCACCACTTCGCCGAGCACGGCATCCAGGTGAAGGGCCTCGGCCTCGACCTCGCGCAGATGCTCAAGCGCAAGGACAAGGTGGTGAAGGGCAGCAATGATGGTGTGTTGTATTTGTTCAAGAAGAACAAAGTTACTTTCTTTCATGGCAGGGCCAGTTTTTCAAAGCCCCTTGAAATAAAAGTCAACGACGAAGTCCTGACCGCGAAGAACGTCATCATCGCCACGGGATCCAACGCGCGGTCTCTCCCGGGGGCGGAATTCGACGAAAAGCTGATTCTCAGCAACGACGGGGCGCTTGCCATCCCCGAAGTGCCCAAGCGCCTCGGGGTGATCGGGGCCGGGGTCATCGGGCTGGAGATGGGCAGCGTCTGGCGCCGGCTGGGCTCCGAAGTGACGATCCTGGAGGCCCTGCCGGCCTTCCTTGAGGCGGCCGACGAGCAGATCGCCAAGGAGGCGGCCAAGGTCTTCGCCAAGCAGGGTCTGAAAATCGAACTCGGCGTCAAAATCGCCAAGGTTGAGAAGAAGAAAACCGTTACTGTTCAATATGCTGCGGCTGATGGTTCATCCAAAATATTGGAATGCGAACGGCTCATCGTCTCCATCGGCCGGACCGCGAATACGACCGGGTTGAATGCCGAGGCGGTCGGAGTCAAGCTCGAGCGGGGTTTCATCGCCGTGGACGGGGAGTGCCACACCGGCGTGCCGGGGGTCTGGGCGATCGGCGACGTGGTGCGCGGCCCGATGCTTGCGCACAAGGCCGAAGAGGAGGGCGTAGCGGTGGCCGAGCGCATCGCCGGCCAGAAACCGCACGTCAACTTCAACACCATTCCCTGGGTGATCTACACCACGCCCGAAATCGCCTGGGTAGGCAAGACCGAGCAACAGCTGAAGACCGAGGGTGTCGAGTACCAGGTAGGGACGTTCCCCTTTGCCGCCAACGCCCGCGCGCGGGCCCTCGGAGACACGACCGGGCTGGTCAAATTCATCGCCCACAAGAAAACCGATGAAATCCTCGGCGTACACATCATCGGTCCCATGGCCTCCGAGCTGATATCGGAAGCGGTGGTGGCGATGGAGTTCCGCGGCTCGGCCGAGGACATCGGCATGATCTGCCACGCGCACCCCTCGTTGTCGGAAGCGATGAAGGACGCCGCCCTTGCGGTGGACAAGCGCGCGCTGAATATTTGAGTTCTGCGTCTTCCAGTCAGGCGCTGAGCCCGACGATCCGCGGCATGCTCTGGATGGTGGCCACGGGCATCCTCTTCACGCTGCTCAACGCGCTCATGAAGAAGCTCTCGCAGGGGCTCGATCCCTGGCTGGTCGGATTCCTGCGTTACGTGCTGGGGACGATGGTGATCCTCGCGCCCGCATTGCGCCTTGGCGTGCGCGAACTGTGGCCCAAGGCGCCGAAGCTGCAACTGCTGCGCGGCATGTTCCATGCGGGCGGCATGCTGCTGTGGTTCGGAGCGCTGCCGATGGTATCGATCGCCGAGCTCACCGCGATCGGCTTCAGCACCCCGATCTTCATCTGCCTGGGAGCGGTGCTGGTGCTGAACGAGCGCATGACCGGCGCGCGCTGGGCCGCGGTCCTGGTCGGATTCACCGGCGTGCTGCTGGTGGTGCATCCTTTCGACGCCGGCGGTTTTTCGGGTGTCTCCTCCGGGATGCTCATGATGCTCGCCTCGGGACCGGTGTTCGCCGGTTCGTTCCTCGTCGCCAAGGTGCTCACGCGCCACGAGCGCTCCGACATCATGGTGCTCTGGCAGCATCTGCTGGTGTCGCTGCTGCTGCTGCCGTTCGCCATCGCCAACTGGATGACGCCCTCGGCGGGCGAGTGGGGCCTGCTGCTGCTGTGCGGATTTCTCGGCGCCGGCGGGCATTACTGCATGAACCGCTCGTTCCGGGTCGCCGACATTTCGGCCGTGCAATCGGTGAAATTCCTCGAGCTGGTATGGGCTGCGATACTCGGCCTGGCCATGTTCGGCACCACGCCGGGGGGCTGGACCCTGGCCGGCGGCGCTGTGATCCTGGCCAGCACGCTGTGGCTCGCGCGCCGCGAAGCGAAAACAGTATGAGCGGCGTCGTCTCGCTCTACGAGCAGAGTCTCGCCAAGCGCGGCTTCGTCTCCGATCCGTCGCAGTGGCGCGCGGTCGAGCGCCTGCAGCGCCTCTTTGAGGAGTGGAGCGAGTACAAGGCGAAGCGCAGCAACGCCCTCAAGCGCCTGCTCGTAAAACCCGATCCGCCCAAGGGCGTCTACCTGTGGGGCGCGGTGGGGCGCGGCAAGAGCTTCCTCATGGACAGCTTCTACCTGTGCGTGCCGCTGGTGCGCAAGCGCCGGGTGCATTTCCACCATTTCATGCGCGAGATCCACCGCGAGATGCACGAACTGAAGGGCGCCGAGGATCCGCTCGCCGCTGTCGCCGAGCGCACCGCGCTGCGCTACCGCCTGGTCTGCTTCGATGAATTTCACGTCTCGGACATCGCCGATGCGATGATCCTCGGCCGCTATCTCGAGCAGGTGATGGAACTGGGCGTGCAGTTCGTGATGACGAGCAACTACCACCCCGACCAGCTCTACTCGAACGGCCTGCAGCGCGAGCGCTTCCTGCCCGCGATCGAGTTCCTCAAGTCGCGCCTGGACGTGGTGAACGTGGACGGGGGCACGGACTACCGGCGCCTGAAGCTGGAGAAGCTCAGGGTCTACCTCGTCGCGAAACCCGGCGGGCCGGACGTTGAAGCCGAGATGGCGCGCATCTTCGAAGAGTTGAAGGACGTCGAGGAGGAAAAGCACGAGCTGGATGTCGAGGGCCGGCCGATTGCCTATCGCAAGCGCGCGGGCGGGCTGGTATGGTTCGACTTCGCCGTGCTCTGTGGTGGGCCGCGCTCGTATGCCGACTACGTGGACCTGGCGAGGCGCTTTCACACCGTGATCCTGTCGGGCGTGCCGAAGCTCGCGGCGAGGGACTCGGATGCGGCGCGGCGCTTCACCTGGCTGGTGGACGTGTTCTACGATGACCGGGTAAAGCTGATCGTCGCCGCCGAGGCGCAGCCTGACGAACTGTTCATCGAAGGGGGCGATGCGAAAACCGCAGCCGCCGAATTCCAGCGCACCGCGAGCCGGCTGACGGAGATGCAGTCGTCGAACTATCTGCAGGCTGAGCGGGCGAGAAGGTAAGGGAGGTTTGCATGTCCGGGCCGCTACTGGACGCTACCGTCACGGCACTCAGGGCGCACCCGCCTTTTGATCAGATGGGGTCGAAGTCGCTGCGCTTCCTGGCGTCCCGCCTCCAGCTCGCCTACTACCCGCGCGGCACGGCGATCGTCACGCCGGAGGGCGGCGTCACTCAGCGCCTGCACATCCTGAAGCAGGGTCGGGTGCGCGGCGGTGCGAGCGGCGCACTTCCCGGCGCGGTGGACGTGGTGATGGGGGCAGGCGAGTGCTTCCCGATGGGCGCGCTGGTGGGCAAGCGCGCCGTCGTGTACACCTACCGGGCCGATAAGGACTGTTTCTGCTGGGAACTGGCGGCGGAGGATTTCCACAGATTGATGGAGCGCAGTGCGCGCTTCCGCGCCTTCTGCACCAGCCACCTGGCGACGCTGGTGGAGCATTCGCAGCGCGCGTTACGCGCGGAAGCGAGCGAGGGCGTGGCTGGCGGCATGCTGCGGCCCCTGCGCGAAGTCATTTCGCGCGCGCCGGTGTCCTGCCCGCCCGAAACACCGGTGCGCGATGTCCTGAGGACGATGCACGAGCTGCGGATCGGGTCGATGGTCGTTGCCGACGCGGTCGGCACGCCGCAGGGCATTTTCACCACGCTGGACGTGCTTGGGCGCGTTGCGTTGCCGCAGGCAGACGTCGGTGCGCCGATCTCCAGCCTGATGTCCGAACACGTCGTTTGCCTGGAAGAGGAGGCCCCGGTGGTGGATGCGGCGCTGGCCATGGTGCGCCACGCCATCCGCCATCTGGTGGTGACGCGCGACGGGCGCCTCAGCGGCGTGATTTCGGAGCGTGACCTGTTCGGCATGCAGCGCTCGAGCCTGCGGCGGATCGTCGAGCGCGTGCAGGCCGCGGCGACGGTCCCGCAACTGGCAGAAGCGGCTGTGGGTGTCCGGTCCCTTGCCCGCGCGCTGCTGGCGCAGGGCGTGGCCGCCGAGCAGTTGACGCAGATGACCTGCGCGCTGAACGACAGCATCGCACAGCGGGCGATCGAGCTCGTTGCGCCGGAGCATGCGCTGGCGGGGGAATGGTGCTGGCTGGCCCTGGGAAGCGAGGGACGCCTGGAGCAGACGCTGGCGACCGACCAGGACAACGCCCTCATCTTTGCAGCTGCGAGCGAGCTTGAAGCGGCGCGGCGGACGTTCCTCGCCTTTGCCCGGGAAGTGAACAGTGCGCTCGATGCCTGCGGCTTCCCGCTGTGCAAGGGCGAAATCATGGCGCGCAACCCGAAGTGGTGCCTGACACTCGAGGAGTGGCAGGGGCTCTTCGCCGGCTGGATCCGCAGCCCGCAGCCCGAGGCGCTGCTGAACGCGAGCATTTTCTTCGATTTCCGGGCGCTGGCCGGCGAGGCGAAGATGGCCGGAGAACTGCGCTCGACGGTGCTGCAGGCCGCGGCCGGCAATCCCGCGTTCCGGCGCGCGATGGCGGAAAACGCGCTGCGCTCGCGGCCGCCGCTCGGTCTGCTGCATGATTTCACGACGGATGAGTCCGAGGCCTTCCCGGGCACGCTGGATCTGAAAGGCAATGGCGCGCGTCCGTTCGTGGACGGGGCCCGCACGCTCGCGCTTGCCCACCGCGTGCCGGCAACCTCTACCGCGGCGCGCCTGCGCGGCGCGGCCGCAGCCGGCGCGCTGCCGCAGGCCGAAGCGGCGGCGTTGGTGGGGGCCTTCCATTACATCCAGACGCTGCGCCTGCGCCGCCAGTACCTGGAGTCCGACATCGCAGCAGGCGCGGAGAACCGGATAGATCCGGCGCGGCTCAACGCCATGGACCGCCGGATACTCAAGGCGGCGTTGCGCCAGGCGAGCGTGCTGCAGGAACGGCTCAAGCTCGATTACGAATTGTGAAGCGCGCTGCGTGATCCCCGCTCTGGCACGCCTGCTCGGACTGCGCCATGCGGAGGATGCGGCCCCTTTGCGGGCACTGCGCTGGGTGGTGGTGGATTGCGAATCGAGCGGATTGGATCCCGCACGCGACCGGCTACTTTCGATCGGCGCGGTCGCGGTGCGCGAGGGGCGGGTGGACCACGCCGACGTCTTCGGCGCGGTGCTGCGCCAGAGCGAGGCAAGCGACGCGCCGAATATTCTGCTTCACGGCATCGGCGCCGAGGCGCAGCTGGCCGGGCGCGATCCCGTCGTCGCGCTGGGCGAGTTCGCCCGCTACGTCGCCAACGGGGCGCCGGTAGCGTTCCATGCGCCCTTTGACCAGGCGCTGCTCAAGCGCGTCATGCCGCGCTGGAAACGCCGCTGGCTGGACCTGGCGCAGCTCGCGCCGGCGCTCTATCCGGCGCGTGCACGATCCTGCAAGTTGCTGGACGAGTGGCTTGCGGCTTTCGCAATCGAGCACCCTGCGCGGCACGAAGCGGTGGCGGATGCCTACGCCACGGCGCAGCTGCTGCTGGTCGTGCTCGCCGAGGCCGAGCGCCAGGGACTTGTCGCTGCGGGAGAACTCTTCGCCCTCCAGCGCGGCCGGCGCTGGCTTGGCTAGAATGGCGACCCGACCTCCGAAGACATCCATGGATAAATTCAAGGCATACCGGCTTAGCGAGGTCGAAAAGAAGATCAAGGCGGAGTTCGTCGAGTGCTCGCTCGATGACCTCGACCCGGGCGAGCTCGTGGTGCGCGTGGCGTATTCGGATGTCAATTACAAGGACGCGCTCGCCGCGACGGGCAAGGGGCGCATCCTGCTGCGGCCTTCCTGCATCGGCGGCATCGACCTCTCGGGCACGGTGGTGTCCTCGACCGACGCGCGCTTCACGAAGGGCGACGCGGTGCTGGCGGTGGGGCACGAACTGGGTGTCAAGCACCACGGCGGCTACGCCGAGTACGCGCGCATTCCCGCCAACTGGGCGGTGCAGCTGCCCAAGGGCATGACGCTTTGGGAGGCGATGGCTTTCGGCACCGCCGGCTACACCGCGGGCCTCGCCATCGTGAAAATGGAGCACAACGGCCTCCATCCGGGCGGCGGCCCGGTGATCGTCGACGGTGCCACCGGCGGCGTGGGATCGATCGCTATCGCCGCGCTGGCGAAGCTCGGTTACGAAGTTGTCGCGCTGACGGGAAAAGACGCTGCAACCGAATACCTGAAGAAACTCGGAGCGCGAGAGGTAAAACTCAGAAGCGAACTCGATTTAAGCAAAATCAAGCCCCTCGACAAGGCGATCTGGCAGGGCGCCATCGACAACCTTGGCGGCGAAGTTCTCGCCTGGATGGCAAGCGGCATGAAATTCAACGGCGTCATCGCTTCCATCGGCCTCGCGGCCGGTTTCAGCTTGAATACGACGGTGATGCCGTTCATCCTGCGCGGCGTGAGCCTGCTCGGCATCAACTCCACCGACGCTCCATCGCCGGAACTGGAGCGCAAGGTCTGGGACCGGCTCGGCAGCGACATGAAGCCGGCGGGACTGAAGGAAATGGCAAAGACCATCCCGTTCACCGACCTGCCGAAGGTGTTCGACGATTTCATCAACGCCAAGGTCACCGGCCGCATCGTGGTGGACCTGAATCCGTGAGCCGCATTTCATGACCTCATACAAGGAAACGCACCGGCTCTCGATCCTCGACCGGGAAGGTTTCTGGGCGGAAGAGGCGAAGCGCATCCACTGGCACAAGCCCTTCACCAAGGTGCTGGACTATTCGCGCCCGCCGTTCGCGAAGTGGTTCGTCGGCGGCGAGACCAACCTGTGCCACAACGCGGTCGACCGCCACCTGAAGGAGCGCGGCGACCAGAAAGCGCTGGTGTGGATATCGACGGAAGTGGACCAGGTTAAAAGCTATTCATATAAAGAGCTTTTCAACGAAGTAAACAAAACTGCGGCAATGATGCAGTCGCTCGGCCTCACGCGCGGGGACCGGGTGATCATCTACATGCCCAACATGCCCGAGGCGGTGTTCGCGATCCTCGCCTGCGCGCGGCTTGGCGCCATCCATTCGGTGGTGTTCGGCGGCTTCGCCGCGGCGAGCCTCGCGGCGCGCATCGACGATGCAAAACCGGTGCTCATGGTGACCGCCGACGGTGGCAGCCGCATGGGCAAGATAATTCCTTATAAGCCCCTGGTGGACGAATCCATCAGGCTGGCCAAGCATCCGCCATCGAAGGTCCTGATCTTCAACCGGGGTCTCGACCTGAACATGCCGCTTGTTTCGGGCAGGGATGTTGACTGGAAAGATCTGTATTCGAAAACAAAAAAAGAAATCGTCCCCTGTGCCTGGCTCGAATCCTCCGAACCTTCCTACATCCTCTACACCTCCGGCACCACCGGCAAGCCGAAGGGCGTGCAGCGCGATGTCGGCGGTCACGCGGTGGCGATGGCCGCCTCGATGCCGCACATCTACTGCGGCGGCGCCGGCGAAACCATTTTCACCACCTCCGACATCGGCTGGGCGGTGGGGCATTCGTACATCATTTACGCGCCGCTGATCGCCGGCATGACCACCATCCTCTACGAAGGCGTGCCGATGCGGCCCGACGCCGGGGTGTGGTGGAAAATCGTCCAGGATCACAGGGTCAACGTCATGTTCTCGGCGCCCACCGCGATCCGGGTGCTGAAGAAATTCGATCCGGCGTTCCTGAAGCAATACGACCTGTCCTCGCTCAAGCACCTGTTTCTCGCGGGCGAACCGCTGGACGAGCCGACCCATGCCTGGATCGCCGAAGGCCTCGGCAAGCCGGTGATCGACCATTACTGGCAGACCGAAACCGGCTGGCCGGTGCTGACCGCGATGCACGGCATCGAGAAGACCAGGATCAAGTACGGCAGCCCGTCGTTCCCGGCCTACGGCTACGACCTGAAGCTGCTGCGCGAATCGGATGCGAGCGAGGCGGGCGCGGACGAAAAGGCGGTGGTGGCGATCGAACCGCCGCTGCCGCCGGGCTGCATGAGCACCATCTGGGGCGACGACGAGCGCTTCGTCAAGACCTACTTCACCACTTTTTCGAAGAAGATGGTCTACTCGACCTTCGACTGGGGCATCCGCGACAAGGACGGCTACTACTTCATCCTCGGCCGCACCGACGATGTCATCAACGTCGCCGGCCACCGCCTCGGCACGCGCGAGATCGAAGAGGCGGTGAACATGCATCCCAACATCGCCGAATGCGCGGTTGTTGGCGTCATGGATCAACTCAAGGGCCAGATACCCCTGGCTTTTGCTGTTTTGAAGGATCCTGCAAAAAAAACCACTTCACAAGAAGTCATGGATACGGTGGACAAGCAGCTGGGCGCGATCGGGCGGCCGAAGGCGGTGCATTTCGTGACGCTGCTGCCCAAGACGCGCTCGGGCAAGACGCTGCGCCGCTCGATCGCGGCGCTGGCAGAGGGGCGGGACCCCGGCGACCTCACCACGATCGAGGATCCGAGCGCATTGCAACAGATCAAGGACTGCCTGGGAGTCAAATGAAGACGCGACCCGAGCTGACGCTGCAGGACTGCCTGAAGATTTCCGCCGCGGCCGAGGCGGAGGCGAAGAAGAACGGCTGGAACGTGGCGATTGCGATCCTCGATGATGGCGGCCACCTGCTGCATTTCGTGCGCATGGACGGTGCCACGCCGGCCAACGCCGGCATTGCGCTTGAAAAGGGCCGCACCGCGGCCTTCTCGCGCCGCTCCAGCGGCAAGTGGGAAGAAATCGTGAAGAGCGGCCGCACCTCGATGATGAAGATGCCCGGCATCCTGCCGGTGCAGGGCGGCGTGCCGATCGTGGCCGAGGGCAGCTGCGTCGGCGGGGTCGGCGTCTCGGGCGTCCAGTCGGCGCAGGACGAACAAATCGCGCAAGCGGGAATCGATGCCCTGCTGAAGGGCTAGGGAATAGCGCGAAGCGAGGCTTTGTTAGCACTTGCGTATCACCAACAAAGGGAGAAGAAAATCATGACGAAACTGCCTGTCGTTCTTTTATTGTGCGGCGTCCTGTTGATCGGCGACCAGGCGTACGCACAGCAGCCCCCGGCACCCCCGCTCCCTCCCTCGTTTTCGTATGGCGCACCG
>CAZTSJ010000349.1:0-1652 GCA_964616875.1 uncultured Bordetella sp.
GCTGGTGGAGCTCGCGCCGGGCGCGGCCGATGCCGGCTCCACCGCGAAGCTGCAGCACCAGATCAAGTCCTACATCGGCGTCACGGCCGACGTGAAGCTGGTGCCGATCAGCACCATCGAGCGCTCGATCGGCAAGGCGAAACGGGTCATCGACAAGCGCCCCAAAGGAGCTTAGCGACAGGCGGCCCTGATGATCCTCGACCTCACGCGGCAGGAACTGGAAGAAGGCGCGCGCCTGGTGCATGCGATTGTCGCGCCCACGCCGCAATACAGCTGGCCGCTGCTGAACGAGCGCGCGCGCACCGAGATCTGGGTCAAGCACGAGAATCACACGCCCACCGGCTCTTTCAAAGTGCGCGGCGGACTGACGCTCATCGAGCACCTCAAGCGCGAGAATTCGAAGCTCGCCGGCGTGATCAGCGCCACGCGCGGCAATCATGGCCAGTCGGTGGCCTTCGCCGGCCGGCGCCGCGGCATCCGCTCCGTGATCGTGGTGCCGCACGGCAACAGCAAGGAGAAGAATGCGGCGATGGTCGCCTGGGGCGCGGAGTTGATCGAGCACGGCCGCGACTACGATGAGGCGCGCGTGCACGCGGCGAAGCTCGCCGCCGAACAGGGCCTGCACTACATCGGGCCGTTCGACCGCAATCTCGTCACTGGCGTGGGAAGCTACGCGCAGGAACTCTTCACCGCGGTGCAGGACATCGACGAGGTTTACGTGCCGGTCGGGTGCGGCTCGGGCATCTGCGGCGTGATCGCCTGGCGCGACGCGCTCGGCCTCAAGACGCGCGTGGTCGGCGTGGTGTCGGAGAACGCCGCCTGCTACGCACTGTCCTTCGCCGCCGAGCGCCCCATCGAAACGCCGAGCGCGATTACGTTCGCCGACGGGGTCGCGGTGCGCGTGCCGGTGCCGGAGGCGCTCGAGGCGATCATCGCGGGAGCGGACCGCATCGTGCAGGTGAGCGACGACGAGGTGAAGGCGGCGGTGCGCCACCTGTATCGAGACACGCACAACATTGCCGAAGGCGCGGGTGCCGCGCCGCTCGCCGCGTTGCTCAAGGACTCGCACCGCCGCGGCAAGCGCTTCGCGGTGATCCTCTCCGGCGGCAACATCGACCGCGAGCTGTACTTGCAAGCGCTGGCCGCAGAATCAGAACGAACGTAGGCCATCGCTGAAGACACCGAACTTTCCGACACGCTTGTTGTGCGCCTTGATCGCGGACTGGTTGCGTTCTGACCATGCTGCCCCTGCTTCCAGCGCCAGCAGCGCGCGCTTCTTCGCGAGTCCCCCGGCGTAGCCCGTGAGCGAGCCGTTCGAGCCGACGATGCGGTGGCAGGGCACGATGATGCCGATGCGGTTGCGGCCAGTGGCCGCGCCCGCGGCGCGCGCGCTGCCCGGACAGCCTGCGCGGCGCGCGAGCTCGGCATAGGCAATGGTCTTTCCGAAGCGCACCGAGGTGATCGCCTTCCACACCGAACGCTGGAACGGCGTGCCGTTCGGCGCCAGTTTCACGGAGAAGCGCTTGCGCTTGCCGCTGAAATATTCCGCCAGCTCGCGCTTCGCCTGGCGCAGCGGGGCATGTTGCGCGTCGCGCGTCCAGTCCGCCTCGATGCGCGGCAGGTACTTCTGCCCAGAGAAGTAAACGCCCGTC
>CAZTSJ010000350.1:0-12658 GCA_964616875.1 uncultured Bordetella sp.
CGGGCAATCCATGACAACTTGCAAGCCGTTCAGGGGCGTATCGCGCGCGCCGCGGCGACGGCCGGCCGCGACCCCCTCGGTGTGACGCTTTTGGCAGTTTCGAAGAGCCATCCGGCTGCGCTGGTGGAGCAGGCCCTTGCCGCAGGCCAGCGCGCTTTCGGCGAGAACTATGTGCAGGAGGCGGTCGAGAAAATGGACGCCCTCGCGGGCAGTATCGGCAAGGAACGCGCTCGCGCGTTGGAGTGGCATATGGTCGGTCCGCTCCAGAGCAACAAGACCAGGCTCGCCGCGGAGCGCTTCGATTGGGTGCACACGGTGGGGACAGAGCAAATCGCGCGGCGCCTCTCCGATCAGCGGCCCGCAGGGATGGCCGCGCTCAACGTCCTGATCCAAGTCAACGTCTCGGGCGAGGGGTCGAAGAGTGGCGTCGCTCCGGATGAAGTTTTTCTCCTTGCAAAAAAACTAAGCACATTGCCTCGCTTGAAACTACGCGGCCTGATGGCGATTCCGGAGCCCGGAGCGGGCGTAGCGCGCTATCGGGAATTGAAGGACCAGTACGAAAAACTGAAAAGCGAATTTCGCTTCGACACCCTGTCTGTCGGGATGTCCGACGACATGGAGACCGCGATTGCGGAAGGTTCGACCATGGTGCGGATCGGAACCGCGATTTTCGGCGCCCGGCAGAAGATCAGGCCCGCCGCGTGAATGTCGCCATGAACGTGCTGTTCATCGGCGGCGGCAACATGGCCGATGCGCTGATCGGCGGCCTGCTCAAGGGCGGATTCGACGCCGATCAGATCCGCGCCGTGGAAATCGACAGCGCGGCGCGCCGCAGGCTTTCCGACAAGTACCGCATCGAGTGCGCCGCCGAATCGCGCGGCACCGTGCGCCCCGGCGAGGTGGTCGTGTTTGCGGTCAAGCCGCAGCAGATGAAGGAAGCGGCGCGCTTCGCCGGCATCAAGGACAACGCGAACCTGGTCATCAGCATCGCCGCTGGCGTGACGCTGGCCAGCCTTGCGCTCTGGCTCGGCGGCCACGCCAGGCTGGTGCGCGCGATGCCGAATACGCCGGCGCTGATCGGCGCCGGCGTCACCGGCCTGTACGCGCTCCCGGGCGTAAGCGAAGCGGAGAAAAAACAGGCCGAAACGATTCTCGGCGCGGTGAGCGTCACGGTATGGATACCGGACGAAGCGCTGATGGACGCCGTCACTGCGGTCTCCGGCAGCGGCCCGGCCTACGTGTTCTGGTTCATCGAGCAGCTGGCCGCCGCGGGGGAGTCTTTGGGTCTGGATCAGGCAACAGCCAAGAAACTCGCGATCGAAACCGTGCTCGGGTCCGCCAAGCTGGCTGCGCAAAGCGCGGACTCCCCGGCAGTGCTGCGCGAACGCGTGACTTCCAAGGGCGGCACCACCGCGGCCGCGCTCAACGTCTTCGAGGAGCAGCAGCTCGCCGAGCGCTTCATACGCGCGGTCGAGGCGGCGCGCGACCGCGGCGCCGAGCTGGGCAGGATCATGGGGAAGGACTGAATGTTCGGCCAGATCGCGAGTTTTCTCGTCGATGTGGTGGTGGGCTTCTTCGTCTACCTGCTGCTCGCGCGCTTCATCTTCCAGTGGCTGCGGGTGCCGTTTCGCAATGCGCCAGGTGAATTCCTCATCGCGCTGACCAACTGGATGGTGCTGCCGGCACGGCGCGTGATTCCCTCGCTTGCCGGTCTCGACCTCGCATCGCTGCTGCTGGCCTGGTTGCTGCAGGCGCTGCTGATTTATGTGCTCTACCTGATCGCCGGCATGAACTTGAACTCCGCGCCTGAGGTATCGGTGCTCGCCATCGCCATCGCCTGCGTCGCGCTCGTGGACCTGCTGCGCTTCGCCGTCTACATCCTGGTGTTCGCGCTCATCGTGCAGGCGGTGCTGTCCTGGGTCAGCCCGTACTCGCAGATCGGGCCGCTGGTGGACGCGCTGACGCGGCCGTTCCTGCGGCCGATCCGGCGCTTCGTGCCGCCGCTGGGCAACGTTGACCTCTCGCTCTTGGTGCTGATCGTGCTGCTGCAGGTGCTGCTGATCCCGCTGGCCGAGCTGCGTCGCCTGGCCAGCGGGTTGTTCTAGGCCGCGCTCAGGCGACCTTCTTGGCTTTC
Organism: uncultured Bordetella sp.; assembly: GCA_964616875.1. Lineage (GTDB taxonomy): Bacteria > Pseudomonadota > Gammaproteobacteria > Burkholderiales > SG8-39 > RBG-16-66-20. The sequence continues at coordinate 2,135 of CAZTSJ010000350.1, forward strand.
ACCTTGCTATCAAAAAACTGCTCGTCTTCCGTCGAGCCGTGCAGCGCCTGCGTGGAGGCCTTGCCGCCCGTGCACACAGTGGTGATCTGGTCGAAATAGCCGGTGCCGACCTCGCGCTGGTGCTTGACCGCAGTGAAGCCTTTTTCCGCCGCGGCGAACTCCTTTTCCTGCAACGCGACGAAGGCGCTCATGTTGTCGCGCGCATAGCCGTAGGCCAGCTCGAACATCGAGTAGTTGAGGGAGTGGAAACCCGCCAGCGTGATGAACTGGAACTTGTAGCCCATGGCGCCGAGTTCGCGCTGGAACTTGCCGATCGTGGCGTCGTCGAGGTTGCGCTTCCAGTTGAACGAGGGCGAGCAATTGTAGGCGAGCATTTTCCCGGGGTATTTTTTCCTGATCCCTTCCGCAAACCTCTTGGCAAAAACCAAATCAGGGGTCCCCGTCTCGCACCACACCATGTCCGCGTACTCGGCATACGCCAGTCCCCGCGAGAGCGCCTGGTCGAAGCCCTTCTTCGTCTTGTAGAAACCTTCCGAGGTCCGTTCGCCGGTGAGGAAGGGCTTGTCGTTCTCGTCGATGTCCGTGGTGACGATGTCGGCCGCTTCGGCGTCGGTGCGCGCAAGCAGCACGGTGGGCACGCCCATCACGTCCGCGGCGAAGCGCGCCGCGATCAGCTTTTGCACCGCCTCCTGCGTCGGCACCAGGACCTTGCCGCCCATGTGGCCGCATTTCTTCACGCTCGCGAGCTGGTCCTCGAAGTGCACGCCGGCGGCGCCGGCGTCGATCATCGCTTTCATGAGTTCGAAGGCATTGAGCACGCCGCCGAAACCGGATTCGGCGTCCGCCACGATCGGCGCGAACCAGTCGATGTCGCCTGCAGTTGCACTTCCCGAGCCGGCTTCCATGGTCTGGATCTGGTCCTGGCGCGCGAGCGCGTTGTTGATGCGCTTGACCACGGTGGGCACCGACGTCGTCGCGTAGAGCGATTGGTCCGGGTACATGGACAGCGAATCATTGGCATCGGCCGCGACCTGCCAGCCCGAGAGGTAGATCGCCGGCACGCCGGCCTTCACCTGCTGCATCGCCTGGTTGCCGGTGAGCGCGCCGAGAGAATTGACGAACGGTTTTTCATTGCACAGGCGCCAGAGTTTTTCCGCGCCCAGTTTCGCCAGCGTGTGCTCGATCTTCACGCTGCCGCGCAGGCGAACCACGTCTTCAGCTGTGTAGCCCCGCTTGATACCCTTCCAGCGCGGGTTCTCGGACCAGTCTTTTTTGAGTTGCGCGATTTCCTGCTCTTTTCGAGTCATTCGTTCTCCGTGGGCAAGTTGTTGAACTGCATGGAAGATTACGGCTCCGGATGACGCGCAGCAACATACGCATACCGCGATGTGAAATGCCACTAAAACAAGGATTTACAGCAGGTTAGTGCAAAGCCATTTCACGATGCGGTGCACGATTTCAATTCCATGCTGCCCCGCAAAATCCACTCAGGTCTGTACCAGCCGGCGATGGCTATGGACGCTCATGAGGATGCCGATGCCGACGAAGAGCGTGAGCAGCGCGGTGCCGCCATAGGAGATGAAGGGCAGCGGCACGCCGACCACGGGCAGGATGCCAGCGACCATGCCCATGTTGACGAAGGCGTAGGTAAAGAACATCAGCGTGATGCTGGCCGCGAGCAGGCGCGAGAAGAAAGTGGCGGCGTTGGCCGCGATCATGAGGCCGCGCGCGATCAGCAAAGCGTACAGGGACAACAGGACGAGGTTGCCGATGAGGCCGAACTCCTCCGAAAACACGGCGAAGATGAAATCGGTATGGCGCTCGGGAATGAACTCCAGGTGCGTCTGCGTGCCGTGCAGCCAGCCCTTGCCGGTGATGCCGCCCGAACCCACCGCGATGGTCGACTGGATGGTGTGGTAGCCGGCGCCGAGCGGGTCCTGTGCCGGATCGAGCAGCGTGAGTATCCTGCGCCGCTGGTAGTCGTGGAGCATGCCCCAGAGCGGGAACAGGCTTGCCAGGCCGAGCACGCCCAGTGCCGCGATCACTTTCCAGCCGATGCCGGCGAAGAAGATGACGTAGCAGCCGGCGGCCGCCACCAGCACCGCGGTGCCCAGGTCGGGCTGGCGCGCGGTGAGCAGCACCGGCAGCGCGAGCAGCAGCGCGGCGACGGCGAAGTCGCGCAGCCTGAGCGTTGCCTCGTTCTTGTGGAAGTACCAGGCCAGCATCAGCGGCAGCGCGAGCTTCATCATTTCCGAGGGCTGAAAACGCGTCACGCCGACGTGCAGCCAGCGCCGCGCGCCATTGACGACGTCGCCCGCGAGTGCGACCGCTATCAGCAGCGCGATGCCGAGGAGGTACGCCGGCACCGCGAAGCGCATCAGGGTCTGCGGCGGAACGCGCGCCACCACCCACATCCCCACCAGCGCCACCATGAGGTTCACGGCCTGCGACGCGACGCGCGCAGGCTGCTCGTAGCTGGCCGAAAACAACGTCGCCAGGCCGAGCGCCGCCAGCGCCAGGCTCAAGGTGAGCAGCGGGCCGTCGATGCCTTCGGCCAGTTGCCGGAACAGCCGGCGCGGGGAGAGCGCGGCAAGCTCCATCAGTCGCTCTCCTCTTCTTCCTCCTGCGCGGCGGCAGCGCGGCCGCGCTTCGCCGGCACGGCCGGGGTTTCCGCCGCCTCGGGCTCCTTGCCGAGGAAGTAGTAATCGAGCACCGTGCGCGCGATCGGGGCGGCCGCGCGCGCGCCGAAACCGCCGTTCTCCACGATCGCGAACAATGCGATTTTCGGGTTCTCGAGCGGCGCGAACACGATATACAGCGAATGGTCGCGGTGGCGCTCGGAGACTTTCTTCTCGTCGTACTTCTCGCCCTGCTTCATGCCGATCACCTGCGCGGTGCCGGTCTTGCCGCCGTTGGTGTACAGCGCACTGCCGAAGGAGCGCGCGCCGGTGCCTTCCTTGTTCACGCCCGCCATGGCGCGCTTGACGAATTCAAGGTTCTCCGCCTTGAGCGGGATGCGCGCCAGTAGCGCCGGTTCGATGTGGCGCCGCTCGCCGCTGCGCAGGTTGTCGATGTACGAAACCAGGCGCGGCCGGTACATGTCGCCGTCGGCCGCCAGCGTCGCGAGTGCCAGCGCAAGCTGGATCGGCGTATAGGCGTTGTAGCCCTGGCCGATGCCGATCGAGACCGTTTCGCCGGCGTACCATTTCTGCTGCTCGGGCCGGCGAAAGCGCTTCAGTTTCCACTCCGGGGAGGGCAGCACGCCGGTCGCTTCACCTTCGAGGTCGATGCCGCTTTTCGCGCCGAAGCCGAACTTGCCCATGAAGCCGGCGATGGCGTCGATGCCCATGTCGTTGGCGAGCTGGTAGTAGAAGGTGTCGGAGGACTTCACGATCGATTGGTACAGGTCGACGTAGCCGTGGCCGCCGGCCTTGGAGTCGCGAAAGCGCCGGCCGCCGAACTCGAAGTAGCCCGGGTCGTGGATCGCGCTTTTTTGCGTGCGCTTGCCCAGCTCGAGCGCCGCCATCGCCATGTAGGGCTTGAAGGTCGAGCCCGGCGGATAGATGCCGGCGATGGCGCGGTTGGTGAGCGGGCGGTCGGGCGAGTTGTTGAGCTCCGCCCAGCTCGCCGGGTCGATGCCGTCGACGAACAGGTTCGGGTCGAAGCCGGGCATGGAGACGAAGGCGAGCACCCCGCCGGTGGACGGTTCGATCGCCACCAGCGCGCCGCGGCGCCCGGCAAAGGCCCTCTCGGCGACTTCCTGCAGCTTGATGTCGAGCGTCAGGGTGACGTTGTTGCCGGCCTGGGCGGGGGTGCGGGCGAGCGTGCGGATGCCGCGCCCGGCGGCGTCGATCTCGACCTGCTCGAAGCCGGTGGTGCCATGCAGTTCCTGCTGGTAGCTCGCCTCGAGCCCCGATTTGCCGATGTAATCGGTGCCGCGGTAGTTCGCCTCGACCTCCAGTTCGGCGAGCTTCTCCTGGTCCTTCAGGCTGATGCGGCCGATGTAGCCGATGACGTGCGCCGCGAGCTCGCCGTACGGGTACTGGCGGAACAGGCGCGCTTTTATCTCCACGCCCGGGAAGCGGTAGCGGTTGGCGGCGAAGCGCGCCACCTCCTCGTCGGTGAGCCGGGTGCGGATCGGCAGGCTCTCGGCATTGCGCGTCTCGGCGTGCAGCTTGCGGAAGCGGCCGCGGTCCTTCGCCTGCACGTCGATCACTTCGCCCAGGTCCTGGATCGTGCGCTCCAGGTCGCGCACCTTGGCGGGAAAAATTTCCAGCGTGTAGGCCGAGTAATTGCGCGCCAGCACCACGCCGTTGCGATCCAGGATCAGGCCGCGGTTGGGCGCGATCGGCACGATCGAGATGCGGTTGTCCTCGGCCTTGGAGGCGTAAGCGTCGTGCTGCACCACCTGCAGGTGGAAAAAACGCGCGAACAGCAGCACGAATGCCGCCAGCACGGCGAAGCCCGCGAAGCCGATGCGCAGCTGGAAGAAATACAGCTCGCGTTCGTGATTCTTGAGCTCTCCAAGTCTCATGAAACCCGGCTCATAGCGCCCTCGTCTCGTCGACATCCGTGGGCATGCGCTGCCGCAGCAGCAGCAGCACGCTCACCACCGGCCAGAGCACGGCGCCAAAGAGCGGGCCCACGGCGATGCTCCAACCCGGAAACTCGGCGCCGGCCGCCAGGCGCACCAGCGCCGAGACGCCTTGCGCGAACAGGAGCAGCGCGGCGACGTGCAGCGCCTGGCCCCAGAGCGGAAACCACAGGATGCGGCGCGAGAGCGTAATGGCGGCAAAGGCGAGCAGGGAGTAGGCAAGCGCGTGCTGGCCAAGCAGCACGCCGTTGCCGACGTCGGTCAGCACGCCCAGTATCCAGCCGGCGCCCAGTCCCACCAGCCGCGGCTGCCGCACGCACCAGAAGGCGAGCACCAGCGCGACGAAATCGGGCGCCAGCGCGATGCTGCTCCAGGGCAGGAAGTTGAGCAGCAGCGCCACCGCGAGCGAAGCGAGGATGGTGCCCAGGCGCACCGGCAGGAGAATCGACTGCGCCGAGGGTGAATTACTGAACTGCATCGGCATCCTTGCGGCGCGGCTTGCGCGTGCGGCCGGGGCGCTTGTCGCGCTCGACGCCGGCCTCCGCGGGCTGCGCGAGCCGTCCGGACTCCGCGCCGAGCACCAGCACGTAGCCGCCGCTTTCGACGCCCGCGGCAGGCTGGCAGATGATGCGGGCGAACGCATAGGCGGCGTCGCGCTCGACGCGCGCCACCGTTGCCACCGGCAGACCGGGCGGGTAAGTGCCGTCGATACCCGAAGTGACGAGCTTGTCGCCGTTCTGGATTTCCGCGTTCGCGGCCATGAAGCGCAGCTCGAGCATGCCGCTCGAACCCGCGCCGAAGGCAACCGCGCGCAGGCCGTTGCGCACCACCTGCACGGGGATCGCCTGCTCCTTGTCGGTGAGCAGCGTGACCTCCGAGAGCAGCGCGTGCGCCCGCGTCACCTGGCCGACGACGCCATGCTGATCCACCACCGGCGAGCCCGCGATGACGCCGTTGTGGCTGCCCTTGTCGATCACCACCTTGCGCGAATACGGATCGCGGCCGTTGTAGAGGATTTCGGCCGGCGTCGCCTTGAGTGGCGCGCGTTCGGCGGCGCCGATCAGGCGGCGCAGCTGCGCAGTCTCGGCCTGCGCCGCCTCGAAGCGCTGCGCCGCCTGCGAGACGCCCAGCAGCCTCGCGCGCAGGTCGGTGTTCTCCTCGCGCAGTTGCGACTGGCTGGCGAAATAGCCGGCGATGCGCTCACCGAGCGCGGCGGGCAGGGTGGCGAGCGTCTGCAGCGGATATACGGCGAGGGAGAGCACGCCGCGCAGGCCTTCGGTGTAGCGGAAACGCGCATCGAGGACCAGCAGCGCAAGGGACAGGGAGGCGAAAAACGCCAGGCGTACGAGCGGCGCGGGGCCGCGGTTGAAGAACGGCGGGGGAGTGTGCTCCATCCCTATTGAGGGAACCTGCGGGGGGTGCCAGTCCCCTTATTCACTCATTCGTGAAGATCGCCCCGAAGTGCTCCATCTGCTCGAGCGCCTTGCCCGAGCCGCGCACCACACAGGTGAGCGGGTCGTCGGCGACGATCACCGGCAGCCCGGTTTCCTCCATCAGGAGGCGGTCGAGGTCGCGCAGCAGCGCGCCGCCGCCGGCGATCACCATGCCCTTTTCGGCGATGTCGGCGCCCAGCTCGGGCGGGGTCTGCTCGAGCGCGCTCTTCACCGCGCTGACGATCTGGTTGAGCGGCTCGGTGAGCGCTTCGAGGATTTCGTTGGAGGAAATCGTGAAACTGCGCGGGATGCCTTCGGCGAGGTTGCGGCCCTTGACTTCCATCTCGCGAACTTCCGACCCGGGGAACGCCGAGCCGATGGTTTTCTTCACGTTCTCGGCCGTGGTCTCGCCGATCAGCATGCCGTAGTTGCGGCGGATGTAGTTGATGATCGCTTCGTCGAACTTGTCGCCGCCGACGCGCACCGAGCCCGAGTACACCATGCCGCCGAGCGATATCACGCCCACCTCGGTCGTGCCGCCACCCACGTCCACCACCATCGAGCCGGTCGCCTCGGCCACCGGAAGATCCGCGCCGATCGCCGCCGCCATCGGCTCTTCGATGAGGAACACCTGCCCGGCGCCCGCGCCGATCGCCGATTCGCGGATCGCGCGCCGCTCGACCTGCGTCGAGCCGCAGGGCACGCAGATGATGATGCGCGGCGAGGGCGAAAAAAGTTTATTGTCGTGAACCTTCTTGATGAAGTACTTCAGCATCTGCTCGGTGACAGTGAAGTTGGCGATGACGCCGTCCTTCATCGGCCGGATCGCCACGATGTTGCCGGGCGTCTTGCCGAGCATCATCTTCGCGTCCTTGCCGACCGCCTGGATCGATTTCTTCCTGTTCGGTCCGGCGTCCTCGCGAATCGCGACCACCGAGGGCTCGTCGAGCACGATGCCCTTGCCGCGCACGTAGATGAGCGTGTTGGCGGTGCCCAGATCGATTGCCAGATCGTTGGAGAAATAGCTCCGCAGGAAACCGAACATGTTCGTCGCCAACCCTTTCCCTGATGCCGTAATTTGCAGTAATTTGCCTTAAGTACACGCGCTAAAGCTGCGTCCCGGAACCGTTTATTCCAGAGGCGGCTATGATACTCTTACCGCGACCTCCGGCAAGCTCGCATGTCCCTGACCCCCGACCAGCTCCAGCGCATCGCGCTTCTTGCCCGCATTGATGTCAGCTCCGAGGAATCGCCTGGCGTGACCGACCGCCTCAATGCGGTGCTGGGCCTGATCGACCAGCTCCAGGCGGTGGATACCCGGGGCGTCGAACCGATGTCCCATCCGCTGGATGGTCGCCTGGCCGTGCGCCAGCGGCTGCGGCCCGACGAGGTCACCGAAGCGGACCGGCGCGAGGTCTACCAGAAGGGCGCGCCGGCGGCGGAAAACGGGCTCTACCTGGTGCCCAAGGTCCTTGAATAAGTGCTGAATTCGACCCTTTCGGCGCTCGGCGCGGCGCTCGCGGCAAAGCAGGTTTCCTCGGTCGAGCTGACCAGCCTGTTTCTCCGGCGCATTCGATCCCTGGACCGCAAGCTCAACGCGTTCATCACGGTGGACGAAGAGCATAGCCTCGCCCAGGCACGTGTCGCCGATGAGCGACGCGCGGGCAAGGGAAGTGCGGGTGGGGTTGACGGCGCGCGCGCCGTGGGCCCGCTCACCGGCATCCCGATCGCGCACAAGGACATCTACTGCACCCGGGGACTGCGCACCACCTGCGGCTCGAAGATGCTGGCGACCTTTAAAAGCCCTTACGACGCCCATGTAATCGAGCGTTTCAACGACGCGGGCGCGGTGCTGCTCGGCAAGACCAACATGGACGAATTCGCGATGGGCTCCTCGAACGAGACGTCGCACTTCGGCCCGGTGCGCAATCCCTGGGACGCGGCGCGGGTGCCCGGGGGTTCCTCCGGAGGATCGGCGGCGGCGGTCGCCGCCCGCATGGCGCCGGCGGCGACCGGTACCGATACCGGCGGCTCGATCCGGCAACCCGCCGCACTCACCGGGGTATCCGGGCTCAAGCCCACCTACGGCGTCGTTTCGCGCTACGGCATGATCGCTTTCGCCTCCTCGCTCGATCAGGGCGGGCCGCTAGCCAAGAGCGCCGCGGATCTCGCGCTGCTCATGAACACCATGGCCGGATTCGATGCGCGCGACTCGACCAGCCTCGAGCGCCCGGCGGAGGACTACGGCCGCGAATTGAATCTGAACCTCGCGGGCCTGCGCATCGGCCTGCCGAAGGAATACTTCGGCGACGGCCTCGAGCCCGACGTGCGTGCCCGAGTTACCGAGGCGGTGCGCTGGTTCCAGGGACAAGGCGCGAAGACGCTCGAGATCACGCTGCCCAATACGGCGCTCGCGGTGCCGGTCTACTACGTGATCGCGCCTGCCGAGGCATCAAGCAACCTGTCGCGCTTCGACGGCGTGCGCTACGGTCACCGCGCGAGCAAATATGCGGATCTGAGTGAAATGTACCGGCGCACGCGCGCCGAAGGTTTCGGCACCGAGGTGAAGCGGCGCGTGCTGATCGGCACCTACGTGCTCTCGCACGGCTACTACGACGCCTATTACCTGCAGGCGCAGAAAGTGCGGCGCCTGATCGCGCAGGACTTTGCGGAGGCATTCGCGCGCTGCGACCTGATCATGGGGCCGACCTCGCCCACCACCGCGTTTGCGCTCGGCGCCAAGTCCGACGACCCGGTGCAGATGTACCTGAACGACATCTTCACCATTCCGGCGCCGCTGGCAGGGCTGCCGGGCCTGTCGATTCCCTGCGGCTTCGACGCCAAGGGCCTGCCGGTGGGCCTGCAGATCATGGGGGATCATTTCGCCGAAGCCAGGATGCTCGGCGCCGCGCACCGCTACCAGCAGGCGACCGACTGGCACCTGCGCGCACCGAAAGAGGCGCCGCTATGAATTGGCTCGCGATGTTCCTGTATTTTTTCTGCGTGCAGGTCTTGGCGCAGGAGAAAAGCGCAAGCTACGAACTCCTCGGCCAGCTCGGCGGGCGCACGGCGCTGATCCACCTTTACACCACGGACCGGCCCGATGGCTCGGCGCGCGTGACCGGCGAATACATCGTGCTGCCGACGCTGCAGCGGCGCTTCCTGGAGGGCGAGCGCAGCAAGCAGCTCGGCGTCACGTTCCTGCGCGAAGGCAGCTCGCCGATTTTCTACGGCCGGCCGGAAAGCGCCACGCTGCAGGGCACCTGGTCGGGCAGCGTGTTCAAGGGCGGACGCTATGCCCCCGGCGGGCAGCCGCGCGATCGGTTCGAGTTCAGCGAGACCTTTCCTTCGATGGAGGGCCACAGCGCGGCGGTGCGCTGCGAGAGTTCGGCGGGACGCTATTGGGCCACGCTCGCCTACGCGATCGAAAGCGGCAAACTCAAAAGCTTCGAGTGGCGCTCGAAGGTTTCGCCCGGCGAGCATACCTGCAATGTCGCGGGGCTCGAGCAGCGCCGCTACGAGAGGGGCCTGCGCTTCGCCTCCGGCAGCTGCAGCGTCTCGCTGCGCGACCTTGGCGAGTACGTGCGGGTCACGGCCGAAGGCTGCGCCGCGCTGTGCGGCTCGCAGGGCTATCTCGAGCCGGTGCTGGTCGACCGCAGGGGCGGCTGCCAGCTGCTGCGGCCGCAGCCGAGGTAGTAACCCGGATCGCGCCATGACCTGGGAAATCGTCGTCGGCATCGAGTCGCACACGCAGCTCCTGACGCGCAGCAAGATGTTCTCGGGCGCGCCGAACGCGTTCGGCGCCGCGCCCAATACGCAGGCCTCCGCCGTCGACATCGCGCTGCCCGGCACGCTGCCGGTGGCCAACCTTGCGGCGATCGAGCACGCCATCCGCTTCGGCCTCGCGGTGGAAGGAAAAATCAGCCCGCGTTCGGTGTTCGCGCGCAAGAACTACTTCTACCCGGACCTGCCCAAGGGCTACCAGATCAGCCAGTACGAGATTCCGATCGTGCAGGGCGGCACGGTGCGTTTTTTCCTCGACAAGGCCGAAAAATCGATTCGCCTGACCCGCGCCCACCTCGAGGAAGACGCGGGCAAATCGCTGCACGAGAACTTCACCGGCGTGAGCGGCATCGACCTCAACCGCGCCGGCACGCCGCTACTGGAAATCGTCACCGAGCCCGAGCTGCGCGGCGCGAAGGAAGCGGTCGCCTATGCGCGCGCGCTGCATGCGCTGGTGGTCTGGATCGGCATCTGCGATGGCAACATGCAGGAAGGCTCGTTCCGCTGCGACGCCAACGTCTCGGTCCGGAAAACCGGCGACCCGAAGCTCGGCACGCGCTGCGAGATCAAGAACCTCAACTCGTTCCGCTTCATGGAGCAGGCGATCGAATACGAAGCCAGGCGCCAGATCGGGGTTCTCGAGCGCGGCGGCGCGATCGAGCAGCAGACGCGGTTGTACGACGCAGACAAAAATGAAACCCGCTCCATGCGCTC
>CAZTSJ010000351.1:0-2961 GCA_964616875.1 uncultured Bordetella sp.
GGAAGCGTTGAAGATCGCCAAGGAGCTGCGCGACTGGGTCGGCAAGGAAATCGGCGCCATCGCCAAGCCGAAAGACATCCGCTTTGGCGACAACCTGCCCAAGACGCGCTCGGGCAAGATCATGCGCCGGCTGCTGCGCTCAATCGCCCGCGGCGAGGAAATCACGCAGGACGTCTCCACGCTCGAGAACCCGGCGATCCTGGAGCAACTCAAGCAAAGCACCTGAGCTGGGAGGAGGGGGCCATGGCATTGAAGGTTCCACACTGCGCGATGTGTTCGGGGGGCTGCGAGCTGAAAACGCTGCCGTCGGTTTCCGGGGAGGACGGGCCGCTCAAGGTTACCGTGCTTGATATGCCGGTGTTCGCGTGCGCAAAGAGCCACCAGGCGCCAGTGCACCGTGACTTCATGATCTGGCTGATCCAGGAAATCCGCGCGCGCGAAGCGCAGATCGCGGCCGGGAAGGAAGAAGGCATGATCTTCAAGAAGCATCTGTGCGGCGGCTGCGGCAGGGACCTGGCCCCCAAGCCCGAGCGTCGACAGGCATTCCCGTACGAGTTGAAGTATGAAGATCTGGCGCCGTTCACGCTGCAGATCGAAATGCCGCTTTTCAAGTGCACCGGCTGCGGCATGGAGCAGATCCGCTCGACCAGGGACCTGCACGGCCACGTACCGAACGCCATGGTCGGCATCAACGACGAGGCAAGGTTCCCGCACAGCGGCTGAGGTAACCGTGCGCGTCCTCGCCTGGAAGCGCAGATATTGCGCCGCAACATCGCGTCAGCACGCGCGCTTGCACGGGAACAATGTATGATTCGCGCCTGAGAATTTCAGGGCAGTCGTCAATAGAGGGGACCGATGGAACTCACCGCGAAACACCACGAATACTGGCGCAAGAACCTCGTCTACACCGCGATTCTGCTGCTTGCCTGGTTTGTCGTTACGTTCGTCGAAGCCTGGTATGCGCGGGAACTGAACACCATCACGTTCTTCGGTTGGCCGCTCGGTTTCTGGTTTTCGGCGCAAGGCTCACTCGCGATCTATGTCGCGATCATCGGCATCTACGCCGTGCTGATGCGCAAGCTCGATCTGGAACACGGCGTGGATGAGGGAGATCTCGAATGAGCAGCCAAGCGTTCTCGCATTCGACTTTCAAGAGCCAGCTCAAGAAGTATTACAGCTTCTATACCGGCGGCTTCATCGCGTTCGTGCTGGCGCTCGCGCTTGCCGAACAGATGGGGATGTCGAGACAGTGGATCGGCTACTGGTTCCTGTTCGCGACCATCGGCCTGTATGCCGGCATCGGCATCATGAGCCGCACCGCCGAAGTCGCGGAATATTACGTCGCCGGAAGGCGCGTGCCGGCGTTCTTCAACGGCATGGCGACGGGCGCCGACTGGATGAGCGCGGCTTCCTTCATCGGCATGGCCGGCACGTTGTTCCTGACCGGCTATGACGGCCTCGCCTGGGTGATGGGATGGACCGGGGGCTACTGCCTGGTGGCGCTGTTTCTTGCACCCTACCTGCGCAAATTCGGCCAGTTCACGATTCCGGACTTCCTCGCCGAGCGCTATGGCGGCAACATCGTGCGCACCATCGGCATCGTATCGGCGATCACCTGTTCGTTCGTCTACGTGGTGGCGCAGATCTACGGCGTCGGCCTGATTACCAGCCGGTTCACGGGCCTCGAGTTCGGCGTTGGAGTATTCGTCGGTCTCGCCGGCATTCTGGTGTGCTCGATGCTGGGCGGCATGAAGGCAGTGACCTGGACGCAGGTGGCGCAGTACATCATTCTCATCATTGCCTACCTGACGCCTGTCGTCTGGCTCGGCATGAAACATACCGGGATTCCGGTCCCGCAGTTTGCCTATGGTTATACGCTGCAAAAAGTGACTGAACTCGAGAAGAAGATCACCGCGGATCCAAAAGAGCAGGAAGTTCGCAAGATCTTTGCTGATCGGGCCGCTGCAGGCAGAGCTGCGCTCGCCGCTCCTGACAAGGCGTATGCCGAGGGCAAGGCCAGGGTCGAGCAGAATCTGGCCGACCTGAAGACTGCGAATGCGCCTGCGGACAAGATGGCGGAGGCTGAAAAAGCGGTTGCGGCCTATCCCAAGGATGCGAACGCGGCGAAGGCAGGGTGGACGCGTGAGACAGGTCTCGCGGCGCGCGCGGCGCCACCGCGGCCGCATGCGCAGGCGTTTCCGGGCAAGGATGAAGCGGCGCAGAACACCGCGCGACTCAACTTCATCGGTATCGTGTTCTGCATGATGTTCGGTACGGCAGCCTTGCCGCACATCCTGATGCGTTACTACACGACGCCCAGCGTGCAACAGGCGCGAGTCTCGGTGTTCTGGTCGCTGTTCTTCATCTTCCTGCTGTACTTCACCGCACCTTGCCTCGCGGTGCTGGCGAAGTACGACATGTTCACCAATCTCGTCGGCAGCCAGTTCGCATCGCTGCCCGCCTGGGCGGCGGCATGGGCAAAGGTGGATCCAGGACTGCTCAACATCACCGACATCAACAAGGACGGCATCGTGCAGTGGGCCGAAGTGGTGATCGGCGGCGACCTGATTGTACTGGCGACGCCGGAAATCGCGGGCCTGCCGTACGTGGTGTCCGGGCTGGTTGCGGCCGGCGGACTGGCGGCGGCGCTCTCTACCGCGGACGGGCTGCTGCTGACGATCGCCAACGCTCTGTCGCATGACCTTTACTACAAGATGATCGACCCGCATGCTTCGACCACGAAGCGGGTGACGATCTCCAAGGTCCTGTTGCTGGTGGTGGCGATCATCGCGGCTTACGTGACCTCGCACAAACCCGGGGACATCCTGTTCCTGGTGGGCGCGGCGTTCTCTCTGGCGGCGTCGGCGTTCTTCCCGCCGCTGGTGCTGGGTGTGTTCTGGAAGCGCGCCAACAAGTGGGGTGCGATTGTCGGCATGGTGGCGGGCCTTAGCGTATGCATCT
>CAZTSJ010000352.1:0-4344 GCA_964616875.1 uncultured Bordetella sp.
CCTTCATGAACGTCATCACCTACGGCGTCCTGCCCCAGGTGCTCACGCGTTTCGTCGGCTTCGCGACCTACCAGTTCGATTCCAACCTGAGAAATTCCACGATGGTCGGCATCGTCGGCGCGGGCGGCGTCGGCGGCACCATGTTTGCCGCATTCCAGAAATTCGACTACGACTATCTGCTTACCATCCTCATCGCCATCATCGCCCTGATCATGCTGAGCGAGATGCTGCAAAACCGGATCAAGAAGCTCTATCAATGAGCATCGCCGCAGTCGACCGGGAGTGGCGACGCTACACGCCGCGGCAGCGCCTGGCGCGCTTCGGGCTCTATTTCGGCCTGGTGTTTGCGATCGTGGTGAGCCTGCGTACGGTCCAGATCATCCCGGAGTTTCTCTACGACGCGCCCGAACAGATGGCCGATCTTTTCAAGCGCATGTGGCCGATCGAGTGGGCTTACTATCCAAAGGGCGTGCACGAGGCGCTGGTCGAGACGCTGCACATCGCCACGCTGGGGACGATGCTTGCGATCCTGATGGCCTTCCCGCTGGCGCTGCTCGCGGCGAACAACATCACGCCCAACGCCTGGCTCAATTACGGCGCGAAGCTCATGCTGGTGTCCTCGCGCTCGGTCAACTCGCTGGTGTGGGCGCTGCTGTTCGTCGCCATTTTCGGCCCCGGCGCGCTCGCCGGCACCATTGCGATCGCGTTCCGCTCGATCGGCTTCGTGGGCAAGCTGCTGGCCGAAGTCCTGGAGGAGGCTCGCCCCGGCCCGATCGAGGCCCTGAGGGCCGCCGGCGCGCCGTGGACGAGCATCTTCATCAAGGGCTACTGGCCGCAGGTCGAGCCCGCCTTCTGGGCGATCGCGCTGTTTCGCTGGGACATCAGCGTGCGCGAGTCGGCGGTGCTGGGGCTGGTCGGCGCCGGCGGCATCGGCATGGCCATCAATGCGGCGATGGACCTTTTCCGCTGGGAGCGTGTCGCGCTGATGCTGGTGGTGATCTTCGCGGTGGTGCTGATCGCCGAGGTGGTCGTCACCTACCTTCGCCGGAGGATCATCTGAGCTGTGAGCGCCCGCAGCCGCCGGCAGCGAAGGCGGCCCCAATCGGCACACCGCAACGACGAATAGTTCTGTAGTATTTCTGAAACAGGACGAACGCAGACTTGCCCGTTTCGACATCCCACGATCCACAGGAGGCTTCAATGCGATTCAAACACCTAGTCGTTGCCCTGGCTACGGCGAGCCAGGCCATGCTCGCTTTCTCTCCTTCGGCCTCGGCGCAGCAGCCAATCGAAATTCACATGTGGATGGGCCTCACCGGATTGAGCGCCGAACTGCTCAACAAGTACGGCGAGGAATTCAACAAGACGCAGTCCAAGTACAAGGCGGTGGTGTCGTTCAAGGGCCAGTACCCCGAGCAGCGCGCGGCCGCGGTTGCCGCCTACCGCGCCGGCAACCCGCCGCACATCATGCAGATGTTCGACGCCGGTTCGGGCGACATGATGAGCTCCAAGAGCGCGATCGTGCCGGTGTCGGAAGTCTTCAAGCGCGCCAACCTCAAGTTCGACCCGGCCGATTTCATCGCCCCGGCGCGCGGCTACTACGGCCTGCCCGACGGCGGGCTGCTGTCGATGCCGTTCAATGTCTCGACTACGGTGCTGTTCTTCAACAAGGACGCGTTCCGCAAGGCGGGCCTGAACCCCGAGCAGCCGCCCAAGACCTGGCCCGAGCTGATGGAGGCCGCGAGGAAGGTCCGCCAGACCAATGCCGCGGCCTGCGGCTTCACCACCACTTGGCTCGCCTGGGTGATGCTCGAGCAATTCAGCTCGCGCCACAACCTGTCAATCGGCAACGAGCAGAACGGCCGCACCAGCCTGAGCGCGTCGCTCGATTTCAACTCGCCGCAGCACGTGCGCATGGTGCAGACGCTGGTTGATATGCAGAAGGACAAGAGCTTCGATTACGGCGGCCGCTCCAACGACGCCGCGGCCAAGTTCATCTCCGGGGAGTGCGCCATGCTGACCCAGTCCTCGGGCGGGTTGGGCGCGATCGCCCAGGGCGCCAAGTTCCAGTTCGGCGTCGGCCAGCTGCCGTACTGGCCGGATGTGAAGGACACGCCCTACGCCACCACCATCGGCGGCGCGTCGCTGTGGGTGTTCAATGCGCCCAAGCGCACGCCGGAGGAATTCAAGGGCGTGGCGCTGTTCCTGGACTACCTGCGCTCCACGCCGGTGATGGTGGACTGGGCCAAACGCACCGGATTCCTGCCGGCCACCAACGCCGCCTTCAAGGCGATGCAGGACGAAGGCTTCTTCAAGCAGAACCCCGGGCGCGACGTGCCGATTCTGTCGCTCATCGAAGGCCGCCAGGGCGCCCATACCAAGGGCTACCGCTTCGGGCGCTGGACCGAGATCCGCGACTACTATCACGAGGAAGTCGAGCGCGCGCTGCAGGGCAAGCAGACAGCCAAGGAAGCACTCGACATCGCTGCGCTGCGCGGCAACGCCGCGATCAGGGCGTTCGCCCGCACCGCCGCGAACTGAGGCGGCGGCGCCCCCGCACCCCCGTGCGACGCGTTCCGTGCCGCGCGGGGGTCCATCCTTTGCAACACTTCTAAGCCGTGCAGCGCAAGGTCATCTTCAACAACAAGCTGCTGCCGTACGTGCTGCTTGCGCCGCAGCTTGTCATCACACTGGTGTTTTTCTTCTGGCCGGCCGGCCAGGCGATCCACATGTCGGTCCTGCATCAGGACGCGTTTGGCGAATCGGTCCGCTTCGCCGGCCTGGAGAACTTTGTTGCCGTGTTTGAGGACCCCGATTACCTCAAGGCGGTCTGGCGCACGGCCTACTTTTCGGTCGCCGTGATCGTCTTTTCCCTGGCGCCGGCGCTGCTGCTCGCGGTGATGGCCGACCGGGTGATCCGCGGTGCGACCTTCTACAAGACGGTGATCATCATCCCCTATGCCATCGCGCCGGCGGTGGCGGGCATCCTGTGGTTGTTCCTGTTCAACCCGGCGGTGGGCGTGGTCGCCTACGGCATCAAGGCGGCCGGCGTCGCATGGAACCCGATTCTGGATGGCACGCAGGCGATGCTCCTGGTCATCGTCGCCGCGTCGTGGAAGCACATCAGCGTCGCATTCCTGTTTTTCCTCGCTGGTCTGCAGGCGATTCCGCGCTCGCTGCTGGAGGCGGCGTCGATCGACGGTGCGTCGGAGGCGCGCAAGTTCTGGACCATCGTTTTCCCGTTGCTCTCGCCGACCACGTTCTTCCTGCTGGTCACCGGCGTGGTTTACGCGTTCTTTGACACCTTCGGCATCATTCACGCGGTCACCGCGGGCGGCCCGGCCAAGGCTACCGAGATCCTGGTGTACAAGGTGTATTACGACGGTGTTCATTCCCTCGATCTGGGCGGCTCGTCGGCGCAATCCGTGGTCCTGATGGCGATCGTGATCGGGCTCACTGCCATCCAGTTCCGCTACATCGATCGCAAGGTGCACTACTGATGGCCTCGGTGCCCGCCGTTGCCCTGCCCGGGGGTGCGGGGATCTCCGCCGCAAGCCTGGGCGCGCGCACCAACTGGCTGCCGCACGTGGTGATCTGGGCGGGGATCCTGTTCACCGCGTTCCCGCTCTACCTGGTATTCGTTGCCTCGACTCTCTCGCCGCTGGAGATCGTGCAGGCGCCGATGCCGCTGGTACCGGGCGCGGACATGGTGTCGAACTATTCGCAGGCGCTGTTCACCGGCTCGACCGGCCGCTACCTCTCGCCGCCGGTGACGCAGATGATGTGGAACAGCCTCATCATGGCCCTGGTCATCACCTTCGGCAAGATCCTGGTGAGCGTGATCTCGGCCTACGCGATCGTGTTTTTCCGCTTTCCGCTGCGCATGTTCTTCTTCTGGATGATCTTCATCACGCTCATGCTGCCGGTCGAGGTGCGCATCCTGCCCACCTACAAGGTGGTCTCGGACCTGGGCATGCTGAACACCTACGCCGGCCTTACGATTCCGCTCATTGCCTCGGCCACGGCGACGCTGCTGTTCCGGCAGTTCTTCCTCACCATTCCGGACGAGCTGGTCGAGGCCGCCAAGATCGACGGCGCGGGGCCGATGCGCTTTTTCCTCGATGTCCTGCTGCCGCTGTCACGCACCAATATCGCCGCGCTGTTCGTGATTCTGTTCATCTATGGCTGGAACCAGTACCTGTGGCCGCTGCTCATGACCACCTCGAAAAACATGGACACGATCGTCATCGGCATCAAGAAGATGATCGGCAGCGGGGATGCGCTTACCGACTGGAACATCGTCATGGCGACCACCATGCTCGCGATCCTGCCGCCGGTGGTGGT
>CAZTSJ010000353.1:0-2520 GCA_964616875.1 uncultured Bordetella sp.
TTGATGCCGTTGTCGGCGTAGGGATTGTGCGAGGCGCTGATCACCACCCCGGCCGAGAGCCGCAGCGCGCGCGTGAGGTAGGCAACCCCGGGTGTGGGCAGCGGCCCGCACAGCAGCACGTCCACGCCCGCCGCCGAGAAGCCCGCCTCGAGCGCGGCCTCGACCATGTAGCCGGATATCCGCGTGTCCTTGCCGATCAGGACCGAGGGGTGTTTGCTTTGGCCGCGCATGTTCCCGGCCAGTACTTTCCCAGCCGCATAGCCAAGCCGCAATACGAAGTCGGGCGTCATCGGGCTTTGCCCGACCGTGCCGCGCACCCCATCCGTGCCGAAATATTTTCTGCTCATGCTTTCTCCAGCGCCTGCATCACCGCCAGCGCGTCGCGCGTTTCCCTGACATCGTGCACGCGCAGTATTGTCGCTCCATGCTGGACCGCGAGCAAAGCGGCGGACAGGCTCGCCGCCAGCCGCTCGCCCACCGGCCGCCCGGTCAGTGTCCCGAGCGTCGATTTGCGCGACCAGCCCGCGACCACGGGTACCCCCAGCGCGGCCAGCTCGGCAAGCCGCTTGAGCAGGGTAAGGTTGTGCTGCACGGTCTTGCCAAAACCGAATCCGGGATCGATGGTGATCCGGTCTTTTTCAATACCCGCTATCTGACAGGCTGAAATTCTGGCTGCAAGAAAATCCCGGACTTCAAGAGCCACATCTGCGTAGCTAGGCGCCTGCTGCATGGTGGCCGGATCGCCCTTCTTGTGCATCAGGCACACCGCGCAGTCGGTCTCCGCGACAGCATCCAGCGCCCCGGGCGCGGTCAGGGCTTCGATGTCGTTGATCATCGACGCGCCTTCCGCGAGGACCGCGCGCATTACCGCGGGTCTGCGCGTGTCCACGGAAACCGGAACGTCCTTCATGGCTTTCAAAACCGGAAGAACGCGCCGAAGCTCCTCGTCTTCCGCAACGGCCCGGGCACCGGGCCGTGAGGATTCACCGCCAATATCCAGGATATCCGCGCCCTCCTCGATGAGCCTGCGTCCGTGCGCGATCGCCGCCTGCGAATCCAAAAACTGCCCGCCATCGGAAAAGGAATCCGGCGTGACGTTCACCACGCCCATGAGCAGCGGCCGGTCGAGCGGCAGGAGGAACCCGCCGCAGCGCAGGACGCCGATCAGGCGCCCGGTCTCAGACGGTGGCAGCGGGCGCGGCGGCGCCCTGCGCACCGTCAGGCGGGGTGCTCGGCGGCGTGCTGCGGGAGGAGCTCACCTTCGGCGGCCGCGGCGGCTTGCCCGCCATGATGTCGCCGAGCTGGTCGGAATCCAGCGTCTCGTATTCGAGCAGCGCCTTGGCTATGGCTTCGACCTTGTCGCGGTTGTCCTCGATCAGCTTGCGCGCGACCTTGTACTGTTCGTCGACGATGCGCCGGATCTCGGAGTCCACCTTCTGCATCGTGGTCTCGGACACGTTCTTGTGCGTCGTGATCGAGCGGCCGAGGAACACTTCGCCCTCGTTCTCGCCGTAGACCATCGGCCCGAGGATGTCCGACATGCCCCACTGCGTGACCATGCGGCGCGCGATCTCGGTCGCGCGCTCGAAGTCGTTCGAGGCCCCCGTGGTCATCTGGTGCATGAAGATTTCCTCGGCGATACGGCCGCCGAAGAGCACCGCGATGGTGTTCAGGAGCCGTTCGCGGTCCTGGCTGTAGCGGTCCTCGGAAGGCAGCTGCATGGTGACGCCCAGCGCGCGGCCGCGCGGGATGATGGTGACTTTGTGGACCGGATCGGTCTTCGGCAGCATTGTGGCCACCAGGGCGTGGCCCGACTCATGGTAGGCGGTGTTCCTGCGCTCTTCCTCGGGCATCACCATCGAGCGCCGCTCGGCGCCCATGATGACCTTGTCCTTGGCGCGCTCGAAATCCTCCATGTCCACCAGGCGCTTGCTCTTGCGCGCGGCAAAGAGAGCCGCCTCGTTTACCAGGTTGGCGAGATCGGCCCCCGAGAAGCCGGGCGTGCCGCGCGCGATGATGTCGGCCTTGACATCCGGCGCCAGCGGCACTTTGCGCATGTGCACCACGAGGATCTGCTCGCGGCCGCGAATGTCGGGCAGCGGCACCACCACCTGGCGGTCGAAACGGCCCGGTCGCATCAGCGCCGGATCGAGCACGTCCGGGCGGTTGGTCGCCGCGATCACGATCACGCCGACGTTGGCCTCGAAGCCGTCCATCTCCACCAGCAGCTGGTTGAGCGTCTGCTCGCGCTCGTCGTTGCCGCCGCCCAGGCCGGCGCCGCGCTGCCGGCCGACCGCATCGATCTCATCGATGAACACGATGCAGGGCGCGCTTTTCTTGGCCTGCTCGAACATGTCGCGCACGCGGGCGGCGCCGACGCCGACGAACATCTCGACGAAATCGGAGCCGGAAATGGAGAAAAACGGCACCTTCGCCTCGCCCGCGATGGCGCGCGCGAGCAGGGTCTTGCCGGTACCCGGATTGCCAACCATCAGCACGCCGCGCGGAATGCGCCCGCCC
>CAZTSJ010000354.1:0-17019 GCA_964616875.1 uncultured Bordetella sp.
CGTCGACCATTTCATTCCGTGGTCGCGCTACCCCCGCGATCTCGCCCTGGACGATCAACCCGCGGCGCTGCAGGTAGCGCGCTGGGCCTACGGCCAAGCCGAGGCCACGTCGGCGCAGCTTTGGGTGAGTTTGAAGTACACGGTGAATGCGGACGGGCGGTGTTTGGAGATACTGGGTGGGTGAAACTAACTCACTCGTCGCTGGTCTGAAAGCCGATTCGCCGCTTTGGCGGATCGGGCGGAGGTTGCAGCAGCGGCAGCAGCTTGCGGTAGATATCGCGCAGTGCGGCGTCGTGCCGGAGCAAGGTGCCGTCGATCTCGGCAAGGCGTTTGAGAATGGCGGCATTGGCGACGAGCCGCTCCCGCATCTGCGAAAACGCGCGGACGACGTAAACGCTCATGGATACGGCCTGGGGACTGCTAAGCACCATTGCCGCCATGATCCCGCCCTGTTCCGTGAAAGCGTAAGGCGGATATTTCACGTGCTGGCCGCGCTTTAAGGTCGCATTTTGCGACCTTAAAGCCACCCGGCCGTCGGCGCCGATCGCCCCCCGCGTACGCAGCAACTCGAACTCCTCCCGCGCGAGCCGGAAAACGAAATCCGCCGGAAAGCGGTCGCTGCTGCGGCGCACCTGCTCGTTCAGCCGCTTGGCGTCGACGCCGTAAATGCCGGCCAGATCGCCTGCAAGGATCACCCGCCGGCCTCGCACCGTGAGGATCAGCTCCTCGACGAATTGGTCCGATCCGACGGTTGGCGCATTCCGCATGGTCTTCTTGAACGCGCCATGCGCCAAGCCGGATGACAGCCCGTCCGAGCGGCGCGTGAGGGCCGATTGCATGGCGCCCTCACTCCTTCACGACCCAGAATCGAGCTCTGACCCCGATGTTCCTCACGCGCATACTGTGAGCCATGCCCCTGCAAATCTCCGGCAAAGACCTCGGCGCGCTCGCGATGCGGGACTTCTGCCCGCGCTGCTTCTGGATCTCGCGCCGCGCGAAGCTGCCGTGGCAGATCTTTCCGGGGATTTTCAGCTCGATCGACTCGTACTCGAAGAAGGTGGTGCACGGACAGTTCGATAAGTCAGGGATGCCGGGGTGGCTGGCGCCGCTGGGGGAGCTGAAGGGGTACAAGGACCCGCCCTCGGCGCAGAGGTTCAGGGTGCCGGTGGAGGAGCACGGCCTGCTGCTCACCGGGGCGCCGGACGCGATTTTCGAGCGCGCGGACGGGACGCTGGTGATCGCCGATTACAAGACTTCGCGCCATACGCCGAACCAGGATCGCCTCTTCCCGATGTACCGGGTGCAGCTCAATGCCTACGCGTACATCGCGCGCAGGCTCGGCTGGAACGCGGTGTCGGCGCTGGCGCTGATCTACACCGAGCCGGTGACCACGGACGAGGCGGCGGTTGGAGAGGCGGCGCGGCGCGAGGACGGGTTTGCGATGGGGTTCGCGGCGAAGATCGTGCCGGTGGAGCTGGATGAGGCGACGCTCGCGCCGCTCTTCGCGCGCGCGGCGGCGCTGCATGCGCTCGAGACGCCGCCTGCGGGGCGCGAGGGCTGCGGGGATTGCGGATCTCTGGAGAAAATCAGGGAGTTGCTGGGGTAGGGAGATCGCGGCCTCAGCGGGTCATCCGTTTCCGTGTCAGAACGTTGCTCTATGCGGGGCTGCTGCCAGCAGCCGTCATGTATTCCCTTGACGGAATATTCCATAAAGGCTATATTGCGTGGCGCGCTGGGAAGTCGAGTATACGGACGAGTTTGGCAAGTGGTGGCACGGCCTGACCGAGGCGCAGCAGGTGTCGGTGGATACCTCGGTGCGTCTGCTAGAGGCGCGCGGGCCGCAGCTCGGCCACCCGTACAGTTCCGGGATCGCGGGCTCGAGGCATTCGAAGATGCGCGAGTTGCGTATCCAGCATAGGGGGCGCCCGTTTCGCGTCCTGTACGCGTTCGATCCCCGGCGCATGGCGATCCTGCTGATCGGCGGCGACAAGACCGGTATCGATCGCTGGTACGAGGATTTCGTCCCGCGTGCGGATGGTTTGTATGACGAGCATCTGGCGATATTGAGAAAGGAAGGTCTGATCAAGGATGGCTAGGAAATTCAAGGAATTGCGGGACGCCATGTCTCCTGCCGCGCGAGCGCGCGCAAGGGCGCGGACCAAGGCGATGCTCGCCGAGATGCCGCTTCAGGAACTGCGCCTGGCGCGCGGCCTCACGCAGGGGCAACTCGCGACGATACTCAAGGTCCGGCAAGCCAGCATCTCCAAACTCGAACGCCGGGCCGATATGTATATCAGCACGCTGCGGTCCCACATCCAGGCGTTGGGCGGCGAACTGGACATCGTTGCGCGCTTTCCCGACGGCGAGGTAAGGATCGCCAATTTCGAGGATGTCGCCGGCGAACGCAGGGAGCGCGGGTCAGGCTAGCGGTACAGCTTTCAGCGCTTCTTCCTGCTCTTCACCAGGTCGCCCAATCCGGCGAACGGCTTGTGCGACGCTGGCGCACTTGCAGGAGCGCGCACAGGCGCGCTGGCAGCCTCCTTCCTGCCCCCGCCCGCCTTCGCGGCCGCCTTTGCGTCCTCCAGGCGCGCGTGCTCGTTCTCATGGCAGTAGATGCACAAGAGCTCCCAGTTCGAGCCGTCGCCCGGGTTGTAGTGGTGGTCGCCGTCCTTGTGGTGCACGGTGAGTTCGCGCAGGCGCGAGGCGGGGAATTCGCGCGCGCAGCGGGTGCAGATCCAGGGCAGGAGCTTGAGCGCCTGCTCGCGGTAGGCTTTCTCGCCGGTCACGCCCCTAGTTTATTCCGGAGCCGGCCTCGATATGCACTACGATGGGCCGATGGAAGCTCGCGCCACCACCGTCCTGCCGCGCGAGTTCCCGCGCGAAATCTCCCGCGCGGAGATGGCCGCGCTGCCGATCCGGCGCTACGAGGGCGAGATCGTCCTTGTGGCGGATCACCGCTCCCTCGTGCGCGCGGTGGACGACATCGGCCACGAGGCCGTGGTGGGCTGGGATACCGAGACGCGGCCCGCGTTCAGGAAGGGCGAGATGTACCTGCCCAGCCTGGTGCAGGTGGCCACCTCGCGCGCGGTGTACGTGTTCCAGCTCGCGCGGCTGGATGTGTCGAAGCAGGTGGCCGGGTTCTTCGCCGCGCCCGGCATCGTCAAGGTGGGCATCTCGGTGAAGGACGACCTGACCAAGCTGGTGATGCTGTTTCCGCTCGAGCCCGCGTCGGTGCTCGATGCGGGCACGGTGGCGCGGCGCCACGGCATGGAGCAGACGGGCCTGCGCAACCTGGCGGGGATTTTTCTCGGCTTTCGCGTGCCCAAGGGCGCGAAGACGACCAACTGGGCGGCGCCGCGCCTCTCGGAGCAGCAGATCACCTACGCGGCCACCGACGCCTGGGCGTGCCGCGAGCTGTACCTGAAGTTCCGCGAGCTGGGGATGGTGTGAAAATCGGGGTCTGACCCTAATTTCGCCATGGACCTGCTCAAATCGCTTGGCCTGGGCAAGGATGCGTACGTCGAATGGCTCGTCGCGGCCGGCGGCTGCGCGGCCGAACCGCTGGTGGTGGACGGCTTCGAGGGCAAGGAGCAGCGCTGGATCTGGGAGGGGCGCGCGCATGGCGCGGCGCTGAGCCTGCCCTCCAAAGGCGCCAACCAGTGGCGGGGCGCCGGCCGCGTGTGTCTGCGCAACCCGGCGCTCTCGCGCGACGCGGCGTTCACCGACCACTGCATCAAGCTGTGGCGCCCCGCTCCCGGTGAGCGCTGCCACGCCAGCATCGACGACCCGTTCTGGGCCGAGCAGCTGCACATCGCGCCGGCCAACCCCGACTGGCCCTCGACCATGCCCGAGGAGGCCTTCGAGCAGGGAATCGCGCTCGGCGGCTTCGCGATGCACTTCGACTGCCCCGGCGATGCGCGGCCGCTGCTGGTTCACCTGACGGGCGTGCGCGACCTGGCGGCGCGCTTCTCGGCGGCGGTGGAGAGCCTGGAGCTGTACCGGGCGGCGATCGCGCTGAACCTGGCCGAAAAGGACCTGCAGCGCGAGGCGCTGCTCGGCGACGTGCAGGCGGGCGCGCGGATCGTGCAGTTGATCGCGGGCCTGTGACTTCGAACCTGGTTTGCGCCCTGGCGGCGCTGATGCTGGGCTTCGCGCCCGGCGCGTGGGCGCAGAGCAAGCTGCCGCGCTGCCAGGGCAAGTACGCGGTGAACACGTGGTCGAACTGCTACGGCACGAACATGACGAACAGCGGCGCGATCTACCGGGGCGAGTGGCTGGACGACAAGTTCGAAGGCCAGGGCACCTACACCTACCGCAACAACGCGCAGTACGTGGGCGGGTTCCGCGCCAACCAGCGCCATGGCCGGGGCACCTACACCTGGCCCGATGGCGCGAGATTCGTCGGCGAGTACCGCAACGACAAGCGCAATGGGCCGGGCATCCAGTACGGCCCCGAGGGCAAGCTGCTGCAGGCGGGCACCTGGAAAGACGACGTGCTGGTGCAGCCTCAGTAGTCGCTGTACTTCTTCATGCTGCCGCGCACCGTGGCGGCGGGATATTTCCCGGCGTTCTTCGCGATTTTATTCGCCGCCGCGTCGAGCAGGTCGACGTCCAGCTTGTCGGCGAGACGCACGAGGTACACCAGCACGTCGGCCATTTCGTCGCGCACCTCGGCGACGAAGATTCTGAGCTTGTCACGCAGGGCGATCATCGAATTCTCCATTTAAATCAAGCTTGCCACACCGCGTAGCCCTCGGCCTGCAGCGCGATGGCGAGTTCGACCTCCATGTCGCGCGCCGCGTCGTAGGGCATCGGGTTGGCGTAGGCGTAGAGCTTCGGCAGCAGGCGCAGGCCGTAGCGCTCGACGTAGCTGTTGGCCTGGATGCCGGCCTTGTGCCTGGCGAAGCGCTTCTCAGGCGCGAGGCCGGTGCAGCCCACGTAGACGCAGGGCTTGGTGATGTCGCGCTCGGGGTTGGCGGCGCGAAAGCGCGCGTGGTTGAGCACCCGCCCGTCCAGCTCGATGACGTAGACGTTGTGGTGGTGCCGGGGGCGGCGCGGCTTTGCTTTCGGCGCGGGTCGCTTTTTCAGCTTCGCTTTCATGGTGCGGAGAATTTACGCGGGTTCAGGATGCGGAAGGCTTTGGTGCGCCGCGCGAGCTCGAGGAGCTTGTGGTCCTTGGTGATGAGCGCATCGGCGCGCGCGGCAAGCGCGAGCTCGAGGAATTTCTGGTCGTCCGGATCGACGCAGCGCGCGAGCAACCGGCGCTCGGCTTCGGGCGCGGGCGAGTCAATGCGTTTAGCGATACTGCGGCATTCGGCGAGGCACGCGGCCTGCGCGGCGGCATCGAGCGTGTGTCTGGCGAGGTCGTAGGCGAGCACGCGCTCGAGTTCGGCTTCGCACGCGGCGTCGATGAAAATGTCTAGCCGATTTTCTTTCACAGCCAATTTGAGATAGGACATGCCGGGATCGTCAAAGACAAGCCAATCGAGCCAGACGTTGGTGTCGAGCACGATGCGCTTTGCTTCCATCCTCATATTTGCCGCCATCTCCATATTTTCCTAGCTATTTCCGGCATTTACACGTAGAGTGCGGGCCCTCGCAGTTTGATCCCCGGCAAGCTCCCTTTGGTTTGGCAGCGCATCCGGCCAACCGAAGGAATTCATGAGCTTCACCACGCTCGGCCTCGACCCGTCCCTGCTCGCAACCCTGACTTCGCTCGGCTATGCGCAGCCCACGGCCGTCCAGATGGCCGCCATTCCGGCGGCGATCGCCGGCGGCGACCTGCTGGTGTCCTCGCAGACCGGCAGCGGCAAGACCGCCGCCTTCGTTTTGCCCGCGCTGCAGCGCCTGTACAAGCCCTCCGCGCTATCGGGCATGGGCCCGCGCATCCTGATCCTTACGCCGACGCGCGAACTGGCACTCCAGGTGCAGAAAGCCACGCACAGCTACGGCAGCGGCCAGCGCCTGCGCACCGCGAGCGTCGTGGGCGGCATGCCCTACGGCCTGCAGCTGAAGCTCCTCTCCCGCCCCGTGGACATCGTCATCGCCACGCCGGGACGCCTGAAGGACCACATGGACCGGCGCACGGTGAACCTGGGCCGCGTCGAGCTGCTGGTGCTCGATGAAGCCGACCGCATGCTCGACATGGGCTTCCAGGAAGAGATCGACGCCATCGTCGCGCGCATCCCGAAAGAGCGCCAGACGCTGCTGTTTTCGGCCACGCTCGAAGGCATCGTCGGCCGGCTCGCCGAGCGAGTGACGAGGAACCCGAAGCGCATCGCCATCGCAAAGGTGGCGGAAACGAAGCTCGACATCACGCAGCACGCGCTGGTCGCGGACAACGACGCGCACAAGGTGCGCATGCTCGATACGCTGCTGCGCGAAGAAGAGGTCGACCAGACGCTGGTTTTCACCGCCACCAAGCGGACCGCCGAGGAACTCTCGGGCGAACTGCTAGGCAAGGGCTTCGACGTGGGCGCGCTGCACGGCGACATGCGCCAACGCGAGCGCAGCCAGATGCTGCAGCGCCTGCGCGAGCGCAAGATGAAAGTGCTGGTAGCGACGGATGTCGCCGCGCGCGGCATCGACGTGCCCGGCATCAACCTGGTGGTGAACTACGACGCGCCGCGCCAGGCCGAGGACTACGTGCACCGCATCGGCCGCACCGGACGCGCCGGGCGCGCCGGCGTCGCCGTCACCTTCCTCGGCCACGCCGACCGGCACCTGGTGCGCCAGATCGAGCGCTACACCGGCAACACCGTGAGCATGATGGTCATCCCCGGTCTGGAGCCGAAGAGAAACGAGAAAAACGGGGTCAGACCCCGCTCTTCACGCTAGAAGCTGCGTGGCATGCTGGGCTCCGCGCGGGCATACTATGGCGAGGAAGGAGATATTCGCATGAAATCCACCACGCTCCGCGCGCTCGCGATCGCCGCCATCCTCTTGGTTCCCTGCGCGCCGCTTGCGGCCGAGGAACCCGAAGCGGTGTACGCCAAATTCCACCGCGGCGCGGTCTCCGGCAACCTGGAGGAAATGTTCCGCTACGCGCCGGCAGCGCGGCGTGCCGAGCTGATGACGATGTCGGCGGCGCAAAAGGACGCGCAGGTGAAAATGGTCGCGCTGATGCTGCCGCGCGCCTTCGTCGTTCGCAACAAGACGCTGAATCCCGCCGGCAGCAGCGCGCGCCTGATGCTGAGCGGCCCGGGCACAAGGTTCATCGACGGCAAAACCGAAACCTTCTACGGCGTGATCGCGATGGTTCAGGAGGCCGGCGAGTGGAAGGTCAGCGAGTCGAACTGGAGCAATGAGCAGCCGGCCAATTTCGCGGCCGCGCGGCCCACGGCCTCGGCGGCCGCGCCTGCTGCCGCGGGCAAGGCGCCGGCAAAAGCCGCGGCCAAAGCGCCCGCGTCGATGGTCGGGTCGCCCGCGCCGCGCACGCTCGGCGCCGCCAAGCCGCCGTGTGTCTACAAGGCGGTGATGACCGCCGAGGATGTTGAGAACTGCAAGTAGGAGTTAACGCTTCTTGTACTGCGGCCGGCGCACCGGCGCGGCCATCGGACGCTCGTCCTTGTGCCGGAAGCTGATGCGGCCGCGGGTGAGGTCGTAGGGCGATATTTCCAGGCTGACGCGGTCGCCGGCGAGGATGCGGATGCGGTGCCGGACGACCTTGCCGCCGGCGTAAGCGAGCACGCTCGCGCCGTTGGTGAGCTCGACGCGGAACTGCGTGTTGGGCAGGACTTCCTGCACCACGCCTTCCATCTCGAGCATCTCTTCTTTTGCCATTCAATTCCTTCGCTTGCAGGGACGCGCAGTATATCTCAGCCCCGTGAAGGTCAGGAGCGGGGCCTGTAATGCAGTGGATAGAGCTTTCTCACCACTTCGCCATCGGCGGCCCAGGCCTTGCAGCCATCGATGAAACGCGGCTTTTTACCGCTTTGGTCGGGCGCCTCTTCAACCGCGGCCTGCCCCGCCTTGGGCCAGCTGCCCATGGTCTGGAACGCCACCGTCGCGGCGGGCATGAGCAGTTCGGTGATGTGGGTGCAACCCTTGGTGCGCCCGACTGCTTCGGTGACGGCTTTTCTCCAGCCGCCGCCGACTTTCGCGCCGATCAACGCCTTGTAGGCGGGCGCGACGCTGGGACAGATGTCGTAGGGCCCGTCGTTGGTGGTCACTTCGATGTCGCGCACCGTCATCGACGCATCGAGCGTGAGGCGCAGCTGCATGTCGTGCACGTGCATGCCGGCGTCGCGGTGGCCGCGGAAGACTTCTTCGACCGCATAGGTTTTCTGGTCGATGATCCGCGCCTCGATGTCGAACAGGCCGTCGTCGCGCTCGAAGCCCTCGCATTTGATGCTGCGCGTGTGCAGGTGGCGGCGCGGCGCGGGTGCGGGAAGGCTCATGGAGTTTCCTGTCTAAGGGTTGGCGCTACTGTACCAAATCCGGCGCGCCGCTTGCCCGCGCCAATATGGTCATTTAGAATATCAATATGGACATATCGGTCACCGAATTCAAGCAGCACTGCCTCGAGATCATCCGCCGGGTCGAGCGCAACGGCGCGCCGGTAGCGATCACGCGGCGCGGGCGGGTGGTCGCGCAGCTGCGCCGGCCCGCAATCGCGCAGGGCGCGCCCGGCGCGAAGCCCTGGGAACGTCTGCGCGCGGCCGGCGGGCGGCTGCTCGGGACTCCCGGCGAGTCGGTGCTGCGCGAGGAGGATTTCGAGGCGCTGCGTTGAGCGTTTTGCTCGACACCCATGTCTGGGTGTGGTGGCTGACGCCCCGCTCGCCGCTGTCGCGACGAGAGAGGGACGCGCTCGACGCGCTCGCGGCGCGGCGCGAACTCAGCCTCTCGGCGATCAGCCTCTGGGAAGCGCAAATGCTCCACGCCAAAGGCCGGCTCGACGTTCCCCTCGCGTTTGCCGACTGGATAGAGCAGGCAGCGGACGAGCGCGTGATTGCGGTTTTGCCCCTCGATACCGGGGTCATTCTCGCGCTGGATTCCCTGCCGCGGTCGTTTCACGGCGACCCTGCCGACCGCCTGATTGTGGCGACCGCGCGGTCGCGGCGCATGCCGCTGGCGACCCACGACGCGGCCATCCGACGCTCCCGCGTGGTCCCGTTGTGGAAAGCCTGAGACCTGTTCCACTGGACAATTCGCTGCGCTACCAGGCACGCCCCGCACGGGCGGTTGTTTTTTCCACGTCTTCCTCTAGATAAAAGCCGCGGCGCTGCAGCTCCTGCGCCGCAGAGCGGATTCTAGAGAGAAAACCGGCCCGGTCCTGGTAGCGTTCCGCAAGCGAGGGCCGCGGATCCTTCGCCGCCTCGCGCTCGGCGGCGCTGCGCGCGAACGGCAGCGCCATGCCCTCCAGCATGCACAGCTCGCCCGCCGCACCGGCCGCGGCGCTGCGCAGCGACCAGCCGGTGGTGGTGGCCGCCGGCACCGCCTGCTCGGGCAGGCGCAGCCCGGCGCGCTCGTTGCCGTCGGTGTCGATGGCGGGCACCAGCACCGGGTAGCGGAACTGGTGCGGCGTGGGCGGCACGGTGTCGATGATGCCCTCGGCGATCCGCGCGCCGTAGTCGAACTGCGCCAGCGGATTGGGCGCGCGCGGCGCGGCCAATCCCGAGGGTCGTGGCCACTTCAGGGCGGCGGCGCTCACCAGCGTGCCATCGGCAATTCTCGGGTAGACGCTCGCCGGCGGCGGCGCGCCGCCCTTCACCCAGCGATCGAGCGCGAGCAGCAGCGCGCGCAGCGCCGGGCGCGGATCCACCACCGTGTTCGCGGGCGCCGCACAAGCGCCCTTGGGCATGGTCGGGGCGATCGCGTGCTGAGTGCCGGCAAAGTGGTAGATGCGCACGTTCTCCGGCAGCGCGAGGTCCTTCTGTCCCGCTGCGTCGGTGGTGTTGAGGGAGTGCGCGCCTTGCCAGTACTCGGCAGAGGAGACGGTTTGCAGCACCTTGGGGCAGTTGTCGCGCGCGCGGCAGCGCTCGAGCAGGCCGTCTTCGCCGCGGCTCTTCGGATCGCGCAGCTTCTCGTAGGCGTAGGGGAAGGCCGCGTCCGGGTAGCCGACGAAACCGTAGCCCATGCCATGGGCGCGGTTGGGCTGCGCGAAGCGGAAGTTGAGGTAGAGGCGCGCCGCGGCGTTGTGCGGGTTGATGCCCTCGAACACCTGGCGCAGGTCCTCGGTTTCGTTGAAGCCGTGGTAGAGCATGCCGCGCAGGAAGCCGCCGCCCTGCGAGCTGCCGTGCGCGAGCGCCACCGCGATGTTGTGGCGGCCGCCGGGCCCCAGCGGATTGGCGGTGCCGGCACCGTCCTGCTGCTGGTAGCGCAGGAAGCTGACCCAGTCGCGCGTCGCGGCATAGCCGATGCCCGCCAGCGGCGGATTGCGCGCGCGGTAGCTGAACTGGTAGAGCGCGCCGGCGCGGAATGCCTGGCCCGGCGGGGAGAGCCTGATCGCGCCGTCATCGAGGAAATCCCAGGCGGTGGCGGCGAGGGCGACGGGCGGGTCGTCGTTCTTCTCGCGCACCGTGAGCCGCGCCATGGACTTGCTCAGGGACGCGGCGGAGAACGAGAGCTGAGCCTCGGTCTGGCCGGCTTCGTCGAAAAGGAATTCGTCCCACACCGGCTGCTCCAGGCCCAGCACGCGCGGCACTTCGAGCCGCAGCGGCTGCGCGGTGCCCGGCATGTGAGGCACAACCCGGGCGAGGCCCGCATTCCAGCCGCTCCAGACCAGCGTGAAGCCCTGGCGCATGAGGAAGCCGTCGCCCGCGGAATCTGGCGCAAGCAGCGCATTGCCCGGCGGCGCGTCATTGAGCTGCTGCAGGATCATTTTGTCGCCGCGGTTGTTGACGTCGTAGAGCAGGGTGCCGTTGCCCTTGAACGGGTCTGCCGGGCGCAGGATCTCGAAATCGGCCGAATACTCGACCTTGCCGCGCGCGTTGCGCGGGGCGATGCGGATGTCGGCGATGTTGCGGTTGGAAGGATGCGTGGCATCGAGCTCGCCGAAAAAACGCCCCACCACGCGCACATAGGGGCCGGTAGCGCCGAAGGCCTTGCCCCCGGCGTACGGCCCTTGGGAAAGAACTTGAATGCGGGTGATTTCAGCATTTGATAATTCTGAAAATAGAAATAAAAGCAGAAAAACCAGGTTCCGGATCACTTGCTCACCCGGTTCCTGCCGCCCTTCTTGGCGCGGTAGAGGGCCTCGTCCGCGGCCTTCAGGACCTGCGCCGGCGTTGCCTCATCGCCCGGGGCGGCGGCGCCGATGGAGATGGTGACCGAGAGCAGCTTCTCGGGGGGCTGCGATTCCTCGGCGTCCCGGGTGCGCAGCTTCTCGCCCAGTTCCTTCTCCTTGGGGCGCTCCTCGCCGCGCACCGCCATGCGGTAGGCGGCTACCGAGGCGCGAATTTCCTCCAGGTGCGGCATTGCCTGCTCCAGCGTCGCATCGGCAAACACAACGGTGAACTCCTCGCCGCCGTAGCGGAAGGCGCGGCCGCCGCCCTCCACTTCGGCCAGGCGCGCGGCAGCCAGCTTCAGCACCTGGTCGCCGATGTCGTGCCCGTGCGTGTCGTTGAAGGACTTGAAATGGTCCACGTCGGCCATCGCCAGCACGTAGCGCGGCCCCAGGCCCGCCATCGCCTCCTGCAGCGCGCGCCGGCCCGGCAGCCCGGTGAGCTCGTCGTTGAAGGCGAGGCGGCGCGATTCCTGCAGCATGGCGACGACCAGGATCGCCCCCGCCGCGGCGCTGAACATGCCGAACACCTTCTCGCTCGCGGCCCACTCGCAGCCGATGAAGAAGGCCACCAGCGCGCCGCCCTGGCCGACCGCGATCGGCGACACGGGCCCGCCCTGCTTGAGGACCTGCGGCGTCCAGACGCGCCAGGCCGCGGCGGTGAACGCCGCGCAAAAGAGGAGGCGACCAAGGAAAGGCGGGCCGGGGAGAGGCGCGTGCGGCGAGCGCAGCAGCCAGTGATCCAGCACCGCCTGCCAGGCCGCCCCGGAGAGGTCGCTGCGGCCCGAAGAGGCGATCCAGGCCACCAGCAGGATCTCGCCCGCGAGGATGAAGAGCCACCGGTAGTCGCCGTGGTAGGACACGCCCCGCTCGGGCAGCAGCAGCGCGACCAGGATGTTGAGGGGCACCAGCACCACCGCCGCGGTGTACACCGCGCGCGCGGCAAAGGTGTCGGCGCCAAAATCGAGCGCGTAGTGGTAGCCCGCATAGGCGATCAGCAGCGAGATCGCCGCGACGAAGGCCCGCCCGCGGTTGAACCACAGGCCCATCCCGGCCCCGGCCAGGAGCACGAAGTAGGCTCCCGCCTCCGTCAACCCGGCGAGCGAGGGCGGCAGGGTCGGCCCGATCCAGAGCGCGAGCGCGGCGAGCACGAGGATCGCCGCCGGGGCAATCAGGGGGCGCAATTCAGCGGCGAGCGCGGGCACGGCGGCGGGCCTTGCGTTTGGGTTTCGGTCTGGGCTTGGGCTTGGGCGGCAATTCGATGCTGTGCTCGGCCGAGTGGTCCTCCAGCGTGGGCGGCGCGCCGGCGGTCTTTTCCAGCACCGCGGCGAGCTCGTCGAACACGGGCGAGGCCTCGTTGGCGCTGTAGTGGATCTGGTTGCCGACCCTCTGGGCGCCGAGCAGCCCGGCCTGTTCGAGTTGCCGGAGTTCGCGGTGCAGGGAGCCTGCGGGAATCCCCGTCAAGCGGGCAATCATGCGCACATGAAAACTGTCCCCTGGACGCAGGAACAGAAGGGACAGCACGCGGTGGCGGTAGGCCCCGAACAGGAGGTTGGCGAGCACCTGTTCGGGGGGCAGGTCCGTGGCGAATTCCGTTCTCAACATTGCTACGATTGTAGCATATTAGAGAACGATTTGCTCAGCCTCCCTTAGCCGGAGCGCTTGCGCGCCCGGTACCGTGCCCGCGGCTGGGCGGCGCCCGCATAGGCCTGGTCGAGCTTGTCCAGCAGGCGCAGACCTTGTCGCGCGTCGCCTCGGCCTGCGCGGATGCGGAAACGCGTTTCGGCATCGAACTCGGCCAGCGCGGCCGTCGACAGCTCTTCGATCAATTTGTTGACGCTCACGCCACGCGCCTCGGCAAGCCGCCGTAGCCGTTCATGGGTGTCGTCAGGCACTCGGATCGTCAGCGTTCCCATAGCGACCTCCTTTCAGCAGTGTTGCCGGATCAATGACTGCAAGGCTTCCAAAGCGGAGCTCCATGCGCCCGAAATCGCGGATATTTCGCGTCACGATCGCCGTCGCACCGCCCGCGACCGCCAGCTCGACGACATGATTGTCCGATTCATCCGGCACGTTCGGCCGCCACGAGTAGTACACGCGGGTCCAGCGGCACACGCTCAGGAATGCCTCGAATAGCGCCGTGCGCTCGCTTGGAGCCAGCGCGCAACCACGGAACA
The DNA here is from genome assembly GCA_964616875.1 of uncultured Bordetella sp. GTDB lineage: Bacteria > Pseudomonadota > Gammaproteobacteria > Burkholderiales > SG8-39 > RBG-16-66-20. The sequence goes on from CAZTSJ010000354.1 coordinate 13,402, forward strand.
ACCTTTCCCGCGAAAGCACGGCCTCGTACTCCAAGTACAGGGCCTCGCCCATCAGCGGCAGGCACTTGCGATTCAGGCAGAGCCTGAGCACTTCCCGGCTGGCCCCGCCGCTGCTCAGGCAAGCCGAGATGAAGACACTCGTGTCGAGAACGATGATACGCAAGGATCCCGGCCCTCTGTGACAGCATATATGCTATCACAAGGCAAGCCGAATTACCTAAGCGCCGAGCTTGTCCGGCCGGAAGCCGACGTCGCAAACCCTGCCGCGCTGGGCCCGTTTGCCGAGGTATTCGGCGAGGTCTTGCTTGCCGATTTCCGCGGTTTTCCGGGTCCGCTTGAATCCCGAAACCGTCAATGACGAACCATCGGTTACTGCGACGCCCGCGAGGGTCACCTTGTCTGGGAGCGCCATGATCTGCACGCCGACACCCCCGTTGGGGCGCACCGGCAGCTCGTCCAGCGGGAAGAGCAGGAGGCGGGCATCCGAGGAGAGCGCGGCTACCAGGGTTTTACCTGAAATTTCTGCCAAAAATACGGGCGCCAAAACCGTTGAACCCTCGGGCACGCTCATGAAGTCCTTGCCCTGCCGGGTCTTGGTGGCGAGGTCGCCCAGCTTGCACAGGAACCCGTTGCCGGCCGTGTTCGCCAGCAGCATCCGGGCCTCGGCGCTCCCCAGGCCGATCCAGGCAATGTCGTCCGGGCCCGAGTTGATGAGGGTGTTCATGGGCGCGCCGTCGCCCCGGCCGGAGGGCAATGCCGCCGCATCGACGCTGAAGCACTTGCCGCCCGCGGCGAGCACCGTGAGCGTGTCGGTGGTCTTGCACTCGAGCTCCAGGTAGCGCGCGTCGCCGTCCTTGAAGTTCACCCCGTCCATGTCGACGCCGTGGCCGCTGCGGCCCCGCACCCAGCCCTTTTTCGACAGGATCACCGTGATCGGCTCCTCCACCACGGTGTGCTCGATGGAGGAGCGCTCGTCGGCCTTGAGCAGGGTGCGGCGCTCATCGCCATAGGTCTTTGCATCTGTTTCCAGCTCTTTGATGACCAGTTTTCTCAGGACCTTTTCGTCGCCCAGGATCTCTTTGAGGCCCTTTTTCTCGGCTTCCAGCGCCTTGCGCTCGTCGTTCAGCTTCACCCCGTCCAGCCTGGTGAGTTGCCCGAGGCGCAGGTTGACGATGTCCTCGGCCTGGCGCTCGGTGAATTTGTATTTTTCCTGCAGCTTTCTCTTGGCCTCGGGCTGGTCTTCGCAGGCGCGGATGAGCTTGATGATCTCGTCGATCTTGACGAAGGCGAGGAGGCGCCCCATGACGATTTCGAGCCGCTCCGTGCAGCGGTTGAGGCGGAACTGGGTGCGGCGGCGGACCGTCTTGAGGCGGAATTCGCCCCATTCCTTGAGGATCGTCGCCAGGTCCTTGGTCTCGGGCAGGCCATCGAGCCCCAGCCAGGTCAGATTGAGCGCGATGCGCGACTCCAGGCTCGTGTGCACGAGCAGGGTCTTCATCGTCTCCTCGGCGCTCTGGCGCGAGGAGCGCGGTTCGATCACCAGGCGCAGCTTCGACTTGCGGTCGGATTCGTCGCGCACCGCCTCGATCTGCTCGAGCATGAACTGCTTCAGGCGCCGCTGCTCCTGCGACACTTCCTTCTTGCCGGTGGAGGGTTTCGGGTTGACGAGCGCCTCGATCTCCTCCAGCACCTGGCGGCAGGACACACCGTGCGGCAGCTCGGTAATGACGATGCGCCACTGGGCGCGCGCCAGCTGCTCGACCTGCCAGCGCGCGCGCATGGCGATGGAGCCGCGACCGGTTTCGTAGGCGGTGCGGATCTCGTCGCGCGCCGCGATGATCTGCCCGCCACCCGGGAAATCGGGGCCCGGCATGATTGCCAGCAATTCCTTGACGGTGGTTTTCGGGTGCCTGATGACCTGCGCGGCGGCTGCGGCGACTTCCCTCAGGTTATGCGACGGAATGCGCGTGGAAAAGCCCACCGGGATGCCGAAGGAGCCATTCAGCAGGCCGAAGGGCAGGCGCGCGGGCAGCAGCTGCGGCTCGTCGAACTTGCCGTCGTAGTTCTTCGCGAATTCGACGGTGCCTTCATTTATTTCGCTTAAAAGCAATTCTGAAAACCTCGAAAGCCTCGCTTCCGTATACCGGTAAGCCGCCGCCGAATCGCCGTCGCGGCTGCCGAAATTGCCCTGGCCGTCGATGAGCGGATAGCGCATCGAGAAGGGCTGCGCCAGGTGCACCAGCGCCTCGTAGGTCGAGGAGTCGCCGTGCGGGTGGTACTTGCCCAGCACCTCGCCCACGTAGCGCGCGCATTTCGCGAATCCCGGGGTACCTGTTTGATTCATTGCAAACAAAATTCTTCTTTGCACCGGCTTCAAGCCATCTGCGACTTCCGGCAGCGCCCGGGCCTTCACCGTCGAGACGGCGTACCCCAGGTAGGCCTGCGAGGCGTGCTTCTCTATCGGCGCCGCGTCGTCGCCATTTTCGTTCACGAACAGGTCAGGCGTTCTGTCGTCCATGGTTTATCCGAAGAGGTCGAGTTGCTTGTCTGCCATCGCGACCGCGGCTTCCACCGCGCGCCTGGCCTTTTCCAGATCGTCGCCCGCACCTGCGCGCCCTGCCGCTTCCCAAGTGTATTTGTGCCGGGCGCCTTTTTCCGTGTGTACCGTCACCTTGCCGAGCTTTTTCTTGCCGAGCCAGTACACGTGGCCGTTGTAGCCGCGTTCCCAGGAGGTTTTTTGCTTCTTTTTAGACATCCGCTTCGACGCTACGCCAGTGCTCGCGCATCCAATTCCTTCGTTCCTCAGCTTCACCGGCATCCATGAGTTTTTCAAAAATCTCTTTGACCTTTAAAAAATTCTTTGGATTAAATTCCATTCGAACCAATCGCCGCGAATCCGGGTTCATCGAGGTTTCCCAGAGCTGCTCGGGGTTCATTTCTCCCAGGCCCTTGAAGCGCGAGATTTCCCAGGAATCCTCCCGCACCTTGTCTTTCTTCAGCGCCCGCAGGGTCTCATCCAGCTCTTCGTCGTCCAGGCAGTAGATGCGCCGGGCAGGTTTTCCTTTGCCTTGCGAGGGGATCTCGACCTTGAAGAGGGGCGCCTGCGAGACGTAGATGCGGCCAGTCTCGACGAGTTTCGGCGCGTGCATGAAGAAAAACGTCAAGAGCAGGGCCTGGATGTGGCCGCCGTCCACGTCGGCGTCGGTCATGATGATGACCTTGCCGTAGCGGATGCCGGAGAGGTCCGGCGTGTCCTCGGCGCCGTGCGGATCGACGCCGATGGCGGTGGCGATCGCCTGCAGTTCCTTGTTGGCGAGCACGGTGCGCGCGTCCTTCGACATGGAATTGAGCACCTTGCCGCGCAACGGCAGGATGGCCTGGGTTTCCTTGTCGCGCGCTTCCTTGGCCGAGCCGCCCGCCGAATCGCCCTCGACCATGAAAAGTTCGTTCCGAGAAGTGTCGTCCGAGGCACACTCGACCAGCTTGCCGGGCAGCGTCGCCACGCCCGAGCCCTTCTTGCGCTCGAACTTCTTGCCCTTGGAGAGGCGCGCCAGGGCCTGTTCGATCGCCAGCTCGACGATTTTCCTGCCCTCGTCCGGGTGCTGGCTGAGCCAGAGC
>CAZTSJ010000355.1:0-7030 GCA_964616875.1 uncultured Bordetella sp.
ACCACGGGCCGGAAGCGTTCCAGCGATTCCGCGATCGAGCAGTTGATGTTTTTTTTCGAGAACGCTTCCGAGGCGGCGCCAAATACCGCCACCTCGGTCGCCCCCGCGGCGCGCGCCGCTTCGTAGCCTTTCAGGTTCGGCGTCAGCACCGGGTAGGAAACGCCCGGCTTCCTGCGGATGCGCTCCAGCACTTCGGTGTGATCCGCCATCTGCGGTATCCACTTCGGCGACACGAACGCCGTCGCTTCCACCGCCGGCAGGCCCGCGGCGGCGAGGCGCTCGATCAATTCCAGCTTCACCGCGGTGGGGACTTCGCCCTTTTCGTTCTGCAGCCCGTCACGCGGGCCGACTTCGACGATTCGAACCTCGCGTGGAAGACTGCTCATGTGGGGATGCTACAGGATGCCGTGGCGCCTGAAGACGTCGGCCAGTTTTTCGCCCCGCGCCAGCGCTTCGCGCGTGGCATTCTCGCCGGCGACCTTGGCAAGTGCCGCGGCGATGACCTGCGTCTCCACCGCGCGCGGCACCACCACGACGCCATCGGCATCGCCGAAGACGAGATCGCCCGGCGCGACGCGCGCGCCCGCGACTTCCACCGGGACGTCGATCGCCGCGACTTTGCCGCGGCCCTTGGAATCGAGCGGACCGATGCCGTTCGCGAATACCGGGAACTTCATGTCCCGGATCGCGCGCACGTCGCGCGTAAGGCCGTCCATCACGGACCCCGCGGCGCCGCGCGCCTTTGCCGCCGTGGACAGCAGTTCGCCCCATGGCGCAATGCGTCCGGACGCGCCGCAGGCGAATACCGGCACTTCGTCCGCCTTGAGGTCGTCCACCAGCCGGATCTCCAACTCGTAGGGATTCTCGCCCTCGGGCGCGTCGTAGACATCCACGTAAAGCGCGGTGCGCGCGCGGCCGCAGAGCACCAGCGACTCGTCCAGCGGGCGGATGCGGGCGTGCATCGCCTGGTTGCGGTGGCCCGCGGCATCCAGGCAGTCCGACAGCACCGCGGTGAAAAGCCGTTGGCGAAGCATTGCCAGCGATTGCGTCATCGGATACTCCGGCGTTGCAGCAAGGCGAGCGCCAGCGGCCAGGCAATGACCGCCATCGTCAGCACGCCCAACCCGGCGGCGATCGGCCTCTCGAAGAAGGCAAGCAGGCGCCCGTCGGCCTTGATCATCGAGCTGATGAAATTCTCTTCCAGCATGGCGCCCAGCACCATGCCGAGGATTGCGGGCGCCACTGGGAAACCGTTTTCCTCCATGAAGTAGGCGACGATCCCGAACACCAGCATCAGCACGACGCCGAAAAGCGAATTGTTGATGGCGAACGAGCCGACGACGCAGAAGAGCAGGATCACCGGCATCAGCACCTCGCGCGGCGCGCGCAGTAACTGGCTGGCGCCCTTGATCGCGGCGATGCCGAGCGGAATCATGAGCAGGTTGGCGAGGATGAAGATGAGGAAGATGGCGTACATCTCCGGCGCTTTTTCCATGAAGATCGTCGGACCCGGGTTGAGGCCCTTGATGTAGAGCACGCCGATCACGATCGCGGTGATCGAATCACCCGGAATGCCGAACACGAGCGCCGGGATCCAGGCACCGGCGAGGGCGGAATTGTTGGATGCGCCCGCTTCGACGATGCCCTCGACGTGCCCGGTGCCGAACTTCTGCCGCTCTTTGGAAAACTTTTTCGACATGGCGTACGACATCCACGCGGCGATATCGGCGCCGGCACCCGGCAAAGCGCCGATGGCGGTGCCGAGCGCGGAGCCGCGCAGGATCTGCATGGGGTAGCGTTTGGCCAGTCCCCACATGCCGCTGAAGACGTTTCCAATCTTGGTCTGCGCCATTTCCCAGGGCTGGTCCATGGTGGCGACATTACGGATAATCTCGGAGATGGCGAACATCCCGATCATGATCGGGATCAACGTCAGCCCCCCGGCCAGTTCGGCGTTGCCGAAGGTAAAGCGCGGATAGGCCGCCGGATTGTCGAGGCCCGCCGAGGCGACCAGCAGCCCCAGCAGCAGCGACACAACGCCCTTGAGCGGGTTGCCGATGGCGAGAAACACCGCGCTCGAGAGGCCCAGGATCACGAGCCAGAAGTACTCGAAGGAGGAGAATTTGAGCGCGATCTCGGCCAGCGCCGGCGCCGCCACGATCAGCACGGCGGTACCGAAGAGGCCACCGATCACCGAGAACACCAGACCGGCGCCGAGCGCGATTTCGCCCTGGCCCTTTTTTGTCATGGCATAGGCTTCGTCGGTGTAGGCGGCCGAGGCGGGGGTTCCGGGCATGCGCAGCAGGCAGCTCGGGATGTCGCCGGCAAAGATGGCCATGGCGGTGGCCGTGACGATGGAGGCGATCGCCGGCACCGGCGCCATGAAGAAAGTGACCGGCACCAGCAGCGCTGTCGCCATGGTCGCGGTGAGGCCGGGAATGGCGCCAACGAAGAGACCGAATGCGGCAGAGGCGACGATCACCCACAGGACATAGGGGTCGCACACCAGCCAGAACGCCTGCGTCAGGATTGCGCTGGTCATCTCAGAAGGCGAAGCGCTCGAACAGCCCCCAGGGCAGGGGCACCTTGAGCAGTTTGTAGAAGGAGAGCTGGATCGCGAGCGTCGCGACGAGCGCCACCGGGATCGCCAGTCGCCACGCAGCACCCAGCATGCGCGACCAGAGCAGCAGGAGCGCAGCCGCAGTGATGTGGAAGCCGACGGTATCCACAACGAAAATATAGAGTAGGAGCCCGATAAAGACCGATGCGACGGCCGCGACAGGTCGTATACGCTGGCTCCACTCGGGCAATGCGGCCAACGGCTGCGTGTTTGCTGCGCTCAGGCGCGCGACCAGGAGCAGAACGCCGCAGGCGATCAGACCGCAGGCGACCACGCCAGGAAACCAGGCCGGGCCGTACTTCTGGCCCGGCATCGGCGGAAAGCCCTGGATGTGCCAGAGAATCACCGCTCCAAGCGCCGCCAGCGCCGCGCCGGTAAGCGCGTCGTTGAACTTCATCGCCTGAAGCTGCTTACTTGGCCAGACCGACCGCCTTGAGCGTCGCGCCCATGTCGGCGTCGGACTTGGCCATGAACTTGGCCGTGCCCTCCGCGTCCGCCCAGACCACCCCGAAACCGCGGCTTGCCATGAAGTCCTTGTACTCCTTGGAGTCGTAGACCTTCTTCAGCGCCGCGCCGAGCGTCTTCTGCACGTCCGCCGGTATCCCCTTGGGCGCCGCAATCACGCGCCATGCCGCCATCGCCCATTTGCTGCCGAGTTCCTTTTGCAGCGTCGGTACGTTCGGGTAGAGCGCGGGCGGGTTGGCATCCATGATGGAGAGGGCGCGCACCTTGCCCGCATCGATCATCGCTCGCGCTTCGGGAATCGAGCAGGGGACCACATCGACGCCGCCGGCGACCATGTCCTGCAGTCCCGGGGCCGCGCCGTTCGAGGGCACCCACGGCAGCGCGTTGGGATCCACGCCCTGGTCCTTGTGCAGGCCCGCGATCGCCAGGTGCCAGATACCGCCCTGGCCGGTGCCCGAGGCTTTCATCTTGCCCGGGTTGGCTTTGATCGCCGCGATCAAATCCTTGGTGGTCTTATAGGGCGAATCGACGCGTACGTGGATGCCCGCCGGGTCCGCGTTGACGAGGCCGATGGGGCTGTAGTCTGCAGGCCCGAGCGCGGTGAGACCGACGTGGTGCATCATCGTGATCTCGACGGTGATCATGCCAATGGTGTAGCCGTCGGCCGGCGACCTGGCGATGGCGTCGTGCCCGACCACGCCCGAGCCGCCGGTGCGATTGACGACGTTGATTGGTTGCTTGAGGTCCTTTTCCATCAGCGCGGCGATGATGCGCGCCGTGGCGTCGGTGCCGCCTCCCGCGCCCCAGGGGACGATGAGCTGGATCGGGCGCTGCGGATACTGCGCCTGCGCGGCGCCCGCTAGCAGGAATGCGACCGCAAGGGCGGCGCGTTTTAGAAGACTCTGCATGGTTTCTCCCTGATTAACCGGACGGTTACCGGCTGCCGCGAATTCTACCGCTCCAGCCGGAGCAACTCGACACCTTCGTTCACCTGTTCGCCCGCCTTGAAATAGATTTCCGCGACGCTGCCATCGTGCGGTGCGGCAATGGTGTGCTCCATCTTCATCGCTTCCAGGATGACGAGCGGCGCACCCTTGGCGACCTTGGCCCCGGCCTGGACCAGCACCTGGAGCACCTTGCCCGGCATCGGCGCGGCCAGCGAACCGGCGACGATCCCTGGCTCGGGCGAGCCGTGGGCGCTTTGCAGTGTGAGCACGCAATGCCGGCCGTCGCGGAACAAGTGCCAGTCGGCCCCGTCGCGCACCGCGCGGACGCGGAACGCCGCCCCATCGAGGCTCACCCGCAGGACGCCGGCTTCCTCCCGTCCGGCAAGCACATATGCGCGGCCGCCCACGGTGAGGCGATATCCATCCGGCGCAAAATGGATCTGCACCAGGTGCGACTTCTCGCCCTGCGCGAACACCAGTTCGTGGTGCGAGCCCAGGTTCAGGCGCCAGCCGTCGACGATGTTCCACGGTGAATGGGGATCGGCCGAATTCCTCGCCTGCGCCGCCGCCTGCGCTGCCTCCGCGAGCAATTCTGCGAACGCCACCGCGGCGAGATCCTCGTCGCTGGCGCCCGTGTCGGATGGAAAGAGTTCCGCGCGCGAGCGTTCGATGAGGCCGGTGTCCAGATCGGCGCCCGAGAATGCCTTGCTCGCGACCGTGCGCGCGAGGAATTCGACGTTCGTCGAGACGCCGACGATCTCGACCGCGGCCAGCGCGCTGCGCATGCGGCCAAGCGCGACGCCGCGGTCCTCCCCCCAGACCACGAGCTTGGCGAGCATCGGGTCGTAGTGCGGCGTGATGGTGTCGCCCTGGCGCACGCCCGAATCCACGCGCACCGAGGCAGGCGTGGCGGTGGACGCAACGCGGAATTCGCATCCTTCGGGCATGCGCAGGTGCCGCAGCGTTCCGGTGGATGGCAGGAAACCCTTGGCCGGATTCTCGGCATAGATGCGCGCTTCAATCGCGTGGCCGCGGAACGAGAGTTGCTTCTGCTTCAGCGGCAGCGGCCCGCCCGCGGCGACCACCAACTGCCACTGCACCAGATCGAGCCCGGTGATCATTTCGGTCACCGGGTGCTCGACCTGCAGGCGCGTATTCATCTCCATGAAATAGAAGGTTCCGTCCTGCGCCGCGATGAATTCGACGGTACCGGCGCCCGTGTAGCCGATGGATTTCGCCGCGGCTACAGCAGCCTCGCCCATCTGATTGCGCCGCTCGGCACTCAGGCCGGGGGCGGGCGCTTCCTCCAGCACCTTCTGGTGGCGGCGCTGCACCGAGCAGTCGCGCTCGAAGAGGTAGACCACGTCGCCTTGCGTGTCGCCGAAGACCTGGACTTCGATATGACGCGGGCGCTCGAGATATTTCTCGATCAGCACCCGGTCATCGCCGAAGGCAGCCTTGGCTTCGCGCCTGGCCGATTCGAGCGCGCCGGCGAAGGCCGCGCCATTCTCGACGATGCGCATGCCTTTGCCGCCGCCGCCGGCCGAGGCCTTGATGAGTACGGGATAGCCGATCTTGCCGGCTTCCTTGTGCAGAAAGGCGGGATCCTGGTTCTCGCCGTGGTAGCCGGGCACCAGCGGCACGCCGGCTTTCTCCATGAGGCGCTTGGCCGCGGACTTGTCCCCCATGGCGGCGATCGCTTCCGGCCTGGGGCCGATGAAAACGACGCCGGCTTTCGCGCAGGCGGCCGCGAAGTGTTCGTTCTCGGACAGAAAGCCGTAGCCCGGATGGATTGCCTCGGCGGCGGTTTCACGCGCGGCAGCGAGCAGCGCCTCGGCATTCAGGTAACTCGCGTGCGCTTCCGGCGCGCCGATGCGCCGCGCTTCGTCCGCCAGCGCCACATGGCGCGCATCGCGGTCCGCGTCCGAGTACACCGCCACCGTGCGCACCCCCATGTCGCGCGCGGCCGTGATCACCCGGCAGGCGATTTCGCCGCGGTTGGCGATCAGGATTTTGCGGAACATGCTAGGCGTTCCTTACCCAGCCAGGCTTGCGCTTTTCCAGGAACGAGGCGATGCCTTCCCGGCCCTCGGGGGAGACGCGAATTTCGGCGATCCGCTGCGCGGTGTCGTTGACCAGCTCGTCGGTGACCGGGCCGCCGGGGGAAACCGCTCGAATCAGGTCCTTGATCCTCTCGATCGCCTTCGGTCCGCCCTGCGTAAGGTGCTGCAGAATTTCTTCGATCCGCGCGTCCAGATCTTTGGATATCGAGACCGCGCTGAGCAGGCCGAGCCGATGGGCCTCGCTTGCGCCGAAGCGCTCGCCGGTGAGGAAATATCGTCTGGCCGCCCGTTCGCCAAGCGCGCGAATGACATAGGGACTGATCGTCGCCGGCGAGAGTCCCAATTTGACCTCGGTCAGCGAAAACTCGGCTGCCTCCGCGCCAACGGCAATATCGCAGGCGGCGACCAGTCCGACACCGCCGGCGAACGCCGGTCCGTGCACGCGCGCGATGGTCGGCTTGGAAAGGCGGTCGAGCGTCTTGAGCATGCGCGCCAGCGCTTCGGCATCGGCGAGGTTTTGCTCGAAGCCGTAGCCGGCCATGCGCTTCATCCAGTTCAGGTCCGCACCGGCGCAGAACGCCGAGCCCGCGCCCGCAAGCACCACGGCGCGAACTGTTTCATCTTTTTCCAGGTCCAGAAAAACTTTAGTCAGATTCGAAATCAAAACATCGTCGAATGCATTTCGCACCTCGGGGCGGTTGAGCGTCACGATGGCGACCATGTTGCGTCTCTCTACGATCAGATTTTCAGACATATGCCATTCAAACGATGTTGGGTTCGACAATCACTTCGGTCTTCACGGAGCTGGCGATGAAGCAGCGCTCATGCGTCTTGTGGTGCAGTTGCGCAAACTGCTCAGACGTCGGCCTGCTGCCGGAAAACGTCACCTGGGGCCGCAGCGTCACCTGCGTCATCGCCTGCCGGCCCTCGGCATT